>NZ_JBGLRB010000007.1:0-189726 GCF_041402305.1 Aeromonas sp. S12(2024) | reverse complement strand
CGACCCATCTAAATCATTTTTTTTACAAACTGGTGGTCGTTACTGGGATCGAACCAGTGACCCCCTCCTTGTAAGGGAGGTGCTCTCCCAGCTGAGCTAAACGACCTGGGATTCTGAAATGATGGTGGGTCGTGCTGGATTCGAACCAGCGACCAATTGATTAAAAGTCAACTGCTCTACCGACTGAGCTAACGACCCATCTAAATCATTTTTTTTACAAACTGGTGGTCGTTACTGGGATCGAACCAGTGACCCCCTCCTTGTAAGGGAGGTGCTCTCCCAGCTGAGCTAAACGACCTGGGAATTCTGTCTCCACCTAGTGGATAAAATGGTGGGTCGTGCTGGATTCGAACCAGCGACCAATTGATTAAAAGTCAACTGCTCTACCGACTGAGCTAACGACCCTCACCACGACCAGTTCCGACTGCATTACTGCTTCGGCTCTGACGGCGGCCTATATTACGGATTTAAATTTCCGGTGCAACAGAAAATTCGTAATTTAAATCCGTTTGCTCACTGTGCGTACAAATGCAGGCTGTTTTTACAGTAGCGTTACGAAAACAGTGACATACAGCAATGTTACAGCTTGGCCAGACTCTGTTTGGCCAACTGGGCTGGCGAGGTGTTGGGATAGCCCTTGATCACCTGCTCATAGAAGGATTTGGCTTCCGCCTTCTTGCCATCCAGCTGCGCCAACATACCCAGCTTCAGCAGCGCATCGGCTCGCTTGGGGGATTTGCTGTATTTGTTGGCCACGGTCGAAAACTGGGCCGAGGCACCGGCTCTGTCACCCTTGTTGAACAGCAACTGGCCGAGCCAGTAGTGTGCATTGGGAACATAGCCCGAATTGGGGTACTGCTTGATGAAGCCCTGGAAAGCCGGAATGGCTTTGTCGTAGTTCTTCTCTTTGAGCACCATGTTGACCGCTGCGTCGTAGGCCTGGTTCTCATCCTGATTGGTTGAGTAATTGGCGGCAGCAGCCGGTGTGGCAGCAGCAGGGGCCGGGGCGGCTGGAGCAGCTTGCTGGCTGCTGGCAACCTTGTCGAGCTCCTGGTAGAGCTGACGCTGGCGCTCTTGCGACTGTTCCATCTGGTAGGTCTGCTGCTCCAGCTGACCGCGCAGTTCGGAGACCTCCCCTTGCAGGGAGTCGACCTGTTGCTGCAATTCAGCTTGCAGTCGCAGACGGGCATTGAGGGTGCGCTCCAGCAGGGCAACCCGATCTTCCAGGCTACCGGTGGGCACGATGGCACCGTTGTTGCCACTAAGGACAACGCCACCACCCGAGTCACCGCCCAGATCGCTGACAGGAGCCGCAGCTTGCGCATTCAGAGCAACCATGACGGCCAGCGCAACGACAGCTTGCTTGTACACAGATTTCATTCGGATCAAACCTTAGCGTTTAGTACAGATAAAACGGCCAGCGCCATCGTCGCTCGCATATGCAGATTTCATTCGGATCAAACCTTGGCGTTTAGTGCAAATAAAACGGCCATCGAAATGGCCGCTTGCATATAAACGAACTTCGTTCGGTTTAAACCTTAGTAAACCAGAACCGCGCGGCGGTTTTTGGCAAAGGCATCCTCGGTGTGGGACATGTCCAGCGGCTTCTCTTCGCCATAGCTGACGATGGAGAGCTGCTCGGCCTGCACACCCAGGGTTTGCAGATACTTGGCAACAGCCTTGGCACGACGCTCGCCCAGGGCGATGTTGTACTCCGGAGTACCGCGCTCATCGGCGTGACCTTCGATCAGGACTTTAACGCTCGGGCGCTCGCGCAGGTAGCTGGCGTGGGCATCCAGCAGATCAGCGTACTGACCCTGGATATCGTAACCGTCGAACGGGAAGTAGATCACGTTGTCACGCTGCAGTGCTTCGAACTTCTGACGCATCTGCTCTTCCGGGGACAACATGCCGTTGGCGCCGCCGGTTTGTACACCGCCCATGCCGTCGGTCATACCTGATTCAGCGCCAGCGGCGTCGGAATCAGAAGAAGAACTACAAGCGGCCAGGGTGAACAGTGGCAGTGCGATGGCCAAACCCTTGAGCAGTTTATTGAGTTGCATGCTATTTCCTTAAACCTTTATAACAAAACAAAAAACAATTGGATTTTTATCAATTCAAGAAGGGCGACCAAGCTGGTGCACGAATTTCACCGCTACTGGTCGGAAGCACAGCCTTGAAGCGACCATCAGTCGACACCAACGCGAGACTCTTACGACCCTGATAGATGGTGGCATAAATGATCATGCTGCCATTGGGAGCCACACTTGGCGACTCATCCAGAGCACTCTGGGTAAGGACCAACAGGGCATTGTTTTCCATGTCCTGACGGGCAATACGATACTGTCCCTGAACACGGGTCACCATCACCATGATTTTGCCATCAGGAGTGATGGATGCACCCTGGTTGGATTCACCTTCCCAAGTCATCCGGCGAGTCATACCAGTCGCCAAATTTACGCTATAAATCTGGGGTTTGCCACCACGTTCAGAGGTGAACAACAAATTTTGCCCGTCCGGCATCCAGGAGGGTTCAGTGTCGATCACACGGCTGGTAGTGACGCGGGTCAGCTGCTTGCTAGCGACATCAACCACATAGAGGTTCGGTGAACCATCTTTGGAGAGAACGATAGCCAGACGACGACCATCCGGAGACCACTCCGGCGCCCCGTTGATACCGCGGAAACTGGTGATCAGGCTGCGCTGCTGGGTGTAGATATCCTGCACGTAGATTTCGGACTTCTGGTTCTCGAAGCTCACATAAGCCAGCTTGCTGCCATCCGGCGACCAGGCCGGAGACATCAAGGGCTCGCGGGAGCGCAGCAGGGTCTTCTCGTTGTAACCGTCGTAATCAGAAATACGCAGCTGGTACGGGAACTGGGTACCCTGCTGTACGGAGACATAAGCCAGACGGGTCAGGAAGGCACCGCGCTCGCCAGTCAGACGCTCATAGACGATGTCGGAGATACGGTGGGCAAACTGGCGCATCTGGGCACCCGGGATGGTCGCCATACGGCTATCCAGGATGTAACCGTTGCTCTCGCCACCTTGTGCCTTGGCCAGCTGGCCTTTCAGCACATCGACCAGCTCGAAGTTCACCTTGTAGGTGCCGTCACCGACTGCCGAAATGGAACCCACCACCACGGCTTCAACCCCTTGGGAGGCCCAGGGAGCGAAGTTGATCTCGCTGCTGCTGCTCGGGGTTTGCGGCATCTGGCCACGGGCCAGCGGCTTGAACTTGCCGCTGCGCATCAGGTCGTTGGAGACCACTTCCGCGATGTCCTGCGGCAACTGCCCGTTACCTTCCCACTTGAAGGGGGCGACGGCGATGGGGCGTGCGCTATCAATACCGCCGGTGATGACGATGTCCAGGGCCGCCTGAGCACTCTGGCCCAGCAACAAACAGCCAACCAAAGCAAAAAATACTTTTCTGATCATGGCTTAAATACTCGGTTCCAATATAGATGAGAGGTTAAATTCCTTTCTCGGCAAGAGGTTGCCAACCGGAGGCAAGCAACCTCGTTTTATCACGCTTAGATACTCGGTTCTAACTTCAGGTTAAATTCCTTCAACATCTCGAATGCCGCAGGGTCCTTGGGCACAGGCAGTTGATTGGCTTTCAGAACAGCCGCCTTACCGGAACGACAAACCGCCGGGTCACCCTGGCCGTTATCTACCGATATGACAAAGCCACTGCTCGCAAGACGTACGCCGATAGTACATGTTTTGCCCCGCATGGTGGGATCCAAAATCATATACCGCTCAACAGTGGCCTTGATGAGCGCCGCATATTTGTCGACTTCGCCCTGGGCTGCTGCCGATGCCGCCTGACTGCGAGCATTGGCCTCAGCCGACAGCTGCTGCTGCATCATCTCTTCCATCTCTTTTTGCAGCTTGGCCTGCTCGGCGGCTTTACGCTTGCGCTCAGCCGCGATCTTGGCCTGCTTTTCGGCCTCTGCCTTGGCTTTCTTCTCTGCGTCAGCTTTTGCCTTTTTATCAGCCTCTTCCTTGGCCTTCTTCTCGGCCTCGGCTTTGGCTTTTTTCTCTGCTTCTGCCTTGGCTTTCTTCTCGGCTTCGGCTTTGGCCTTCTTGTCAGCTTCCGCTTTCTTGGCCTTGGCTTCTGCCGCCTTGGCCTTCTCTTCAGCCTCTTTCTTCTCTTGTTCCTTTTTCTTCTTCAGCGCCAACGCCTTGCTCTCGGCTTCCGCCGCTTTACGCTCGGCTTCAGCCTTCTTGGCCTTCTGTTCTTCCAGCTTGCGGGCTTCCTCGGCTTTTTGGGCCTTCTCTTCCGCCTGCTTCTGCTCGGCAACCTTCTTCTGCTTCTCGGCCTCGGCCTTGCGAGTCGCCTCTTCGGCCTGCTTGCGCTTGGTCTCGGCGATGCGAAGCTGCTCCTGTTTCTGAGCCAGCTCGCGCTTGGCGAGATCCGTGTCTTCCTTATCCTTCTCTTTCTCTACCTTTTGAGGCTTGGGCTGAGATTTCTGCTGCTGGATCTGCTTGGCCTGCTCGTTGAGGAAGTTCTCATCGAGCATGACAGCATTGACGATCTGCCCCTTCGATTCGGGTCGTTTCGGTTTGCTGAAATCGAGCCCGACAAACAGGATGATGCCGATGATCAGGTGCAGCAGAAACGACGCGATGAGATAACCGGAAATACCACGCTTCACATCCATCTCCGTTAGTTCACCGGATCTGTCATCAGGCCAACCTGAGGCACACCCGCATTCTTGAGGGCCACCATCAACAGGATCACCTCTTCGTAGCGCACGGCCTTGTCACCCGCGACCACCACGGGGGCATTCTGGTTGATCGCCAGATAGCCCATGGCTTTTTCGGTGATGTATTGCTGCATCGCCTCTGGCGTGCCGCTTGGCACCGGCTCGTCATCGGCTTCGCCAGCCTTGATGACATACTCGCCTTCGGTATTGACGCTGACGATGAAGGGCGGCTTGGCATC
Source organism: Aeromonas sp. S12(2024) (assembly GCF_041402305.1). Taxonomy (NCBI): domain Bacteria; kingdom Pseudomonadati; phylum Pseudomonadota; class Gammaproteobacteria; order Aeromonadales; family Aeromonadaceae; genus Aeromonas; species Aeromonas sp. S12(2024). The sequence goes on along the minus strand of NZ_JBGLRB010000007.1, from coordinate 184,775 downwards.
TTCCGGCAACTGCTCGGACTCAGCCTGTGGCAGATCCACCTTGACCCCTTGCGTGATCACCGGCGTGACCGCCATAAAGATGATAAGCAGCACCAGCATGACGTCGATATAGGGAACCACGTTGATCTCGGCCACCTTCTTGCGCCGGATCCGCTGATAGGTTTGCATTACTGATCACCCTGCTGCTGTGCAATTTGACGGTTCAGAATGGTGGTGAACTCGTCCATGAAGTTGGCGTAGGCGTTCTCCAGCCGCTCGACCTTGTTGGAGAAGCGGTTGTAGAAGATAACCGCCGGGATAGCGGCAAACAGACCCATGGCGGTGGCGATCAGCGCTTCCGCGATACCCGGTGCCACCATTTGCAGGGTGGCCTGCTGCACCTGACCCAGGGCGATAAAGGCGTTCATGATCCCCCATACGGTACCGAACAGACCGATATAGGGGCTGATGGAGCCGATGGTCGCCAGCACCGGCAGGTTGGATTCCAGATCGTCCACCGCGCGGGAGAGGGAGACGCGCATGGCGCGGTAGGTACCATCCATCACCGCATCCTGACCACGGGCACCGGCCTTGAGCAAGCGGGCATACTCCTTGAAGCCGGAGTAGAAGATATCTTCCATGCCTTCGATGTCATCGCGGCGGGAAGAGGACTCCTGATAGAGGCGATTGAGATCGACCCCTGACCAGAAGCGATCTTCAAACTGTTCCGATGCAAGATTGGCCGCCTTGATCGCCTTTGAACGCTGGATAATCAGCGCCCACGAGACAATAGACATGCTCATCAGGGTCATCATGACCAGTTTTACCAACAGGCTGGCTTGCCAAAACAGGCCAATAAACGAAATTTCAGCGTGCACTTAACAGCACTCCCTTGATTTTTTCAGGTATAGCTACAGGTTTCATTTGCGGATGACTGACACAGGCTATCTGTACCATGGCCTGGGTGATCAGTCGTCCATCAGCCGCCAGGATCTGCTGCGAAAAGCGCAGGGATGCGCGTTTCACTTCAATCACTTGCGTTAATACATTCAATAGTTCATTAAAACGGGCCGCCGAGCGGAAATCGATCTCAGTTCGGCTCACCACGAAGGCATATCCCTCCTGCAGCCAGACGTCCTGTTCGACCCCTTTGGCACGAAGAAACTCGGTGCGAGCACGTTCCATAAACTTGAGATAATTGGCGTTGTAGACGATGCCCCCGGCGTCGGTGTCTTCGTAGTAGACACGCACCGGAAACTCAAAGACTTCCCCCATAACAATCTGTGATCCATTCGACAGTGAGATGGGGGGCTATCATAGCGCAGGGCTGAATAGGAAAGAAGCAGGGGGAGACAGGGAAATCCTGCCTCCCCCCGTTTTTTATGAAAGGAAATATGAATGTGTCAGCCAGAGGCCATACAACAAACTGGGCCAGGCGAGCCAGGGGTTGAACAGCACACGTCCGGGCAGGCTTTTCAGATGAAAGCCAAGCCCGTTAAGTACGCCACAACAGACGGCCCACATCAGCCAGGGAGCAAGCCAGAGACCATGCTCGCTGGTGTTGGCCGCGATCAGATTGGGGGCCTGTAAAATAGCGACGGCCAACAAGGCCGCCGCGAGTAACATCAACCCCTGCCACGGCTGCCGCTCCAGTGGAGCGGCCAGGCTGGCGAGTCGATCACTTGTTTTCATCGATCTGACGATCCATGTTCTCGGTGTGTTCCAGCCACAGCGCATTGATGATGCCAAATGCACAGGCCAGCAACAGCCCCAGGATCCAGGTGAAATACCACATTGTCAGCGCACCTCTTAATAGAGAGATTGTTGGTTATCTTCGATGTGCTTGTTGGTTACCCGGCCAAACATCTTGATGTAAGTCCAGATGGTGTAACCCAGCACAATCGGTACGAAGATCGCTGCAGCCACAGTCATCACCTGCAAGGTGTTGAAAGAGGCGGTAGCATCCCACATGGTCAGGCTCAGTGACGGCTCAAGGCTTGAGGGCATCACGAACGGGAACATGGAGAAACCGGCAGTGAGGATGACCCCGGCAATCGCCAGCGAGGAGCTGGTAAACGCCAGCCAGCCGATGTTCATGCGGGCAAACAGCGCAGTCAGCAGGCTCATGGCCAGGCCCAGTACAGGGGCAACCACCATCCACGGATAGAGGGTGTAGTTGTTCATCCAGGCACCAGCCTGCAGGACAACTTCCTTGTTCATCGGGTTGGATACCGCGTCAGTCGCAGCAGCCTTGACGATGACATACCCTTCCATACCGCTTACCCACCAACCCGCTGCAGCAAACAGCACCAGGGTCACCAGTGAGCAGATCATGGCGGCAGTGCGGGAACGCGCCAGCACTTCACCGTCGGTCTTCATCATCAACCAGGTTGCGCCCTGGGTGAGCAGCATGAACAGGCTCACCAGACCAGCCAGAATGCCGAACGGGTTAAGCAGGCCAAAGAAGTTGCCGTGATAGGTCAACATCATGAACTGGTTAAACTCGAACGGAACGCCTTGCAGCAGGTTGCCAAAGGCTACGCCAAAGACGATGGGCGGCACGGCACTACCGGCGAACAAGGCCCAGTCCCAGTTGCTGCGCCATTTGGCATCAGCACGCAGGGAGCGGTACTTGAAACCGACCGGACGCAGGAACAGCGCCATCAAGGTCAGGATCATGGCGATGTAGAAGCCGGAGAAGGTCGCGGCATACACCATCGGCCAGGCGGCGAACAAGGCGCCACCGGCAGTGACCAGCCACACCTGGTTTCCTTCCCAGTGCGGCCCCATGGTGTTGAGCATCACGCGGCGCTCGACATCTTTCTTGCCAACGAACGGGAGCAGTGCGCCTACCCCCATGTCGAAGCCGTCAGTGATGGCAAAACCGATCAGCAGTACGCCGACCAGAGCCCACCAGATGACACGCAGAGTTTCGTAATCAAACATGGTCGCTCTCCTTATGCCTTGATCTGTTCAAAGTGATACTTGCCAGTCTTCAGGCTGCTGGGGCCAAGACGGGCATACTTGAACATCAGGTACATCTCGATAACCAGAAGTACGGTATAGAACAGGCAGATACCGATCAGAGAGAACCAGATCTCGGCTGCAGGCAGGTTGGATGCAGAGAGGGAAGTCGGCAACACCTCTGCAATGGTCCACGGTTGGCGACCATATTCAGCCACAAACCAGCCAGCTTCAATAGCGATCCACGGCAGCGGGATACCCCACAGCAGACCCTTGAGCAGCCACTTGCGCTTGCCGATCTGGTGGCGGGCACTGTCATAGAAGGCCATACCAATCAGCACCAGCATCAGCATGCCAACGGCAACCATGATGCGGAAGGCGAAGAACAGCGGCAGTACCTGCGGGATGGAGTCATCCACGGCGGCCTTGATCTGCTCGTCGGTAGCATCGGTCACGTTGCTGGTGTAGCGCTTGAGCAGCAGACCGTAGCCCAGATCCTGTTTCACTTCGTCGAAGCGAGCGCGGGTCTCGTCAGACTTGTCACCGGATTGCAGCTTGGTCAGCAGGTCGTAAGCGGTCATACCGTTACGGACGCGCAGTTCGTGCTCGCTCTTCAGATCCTTCAGACCGGTGACCTGACCGTCCAGAGAACGGGTCGCGATAATGCCCAGCGCATAGGGGATCTTGATGGCGTAGTCGGTGCGCATCTCTTCCTGATTCGGAATACCGAACAGGGTAAAGGCGGCCGGAGCAGGTTCAGTTTCCCACTCAGCTTCGATAGCGGCCAGTTTCACCTTCTGCACTTCACCTGTCTCGTAACCGGATTCATCACCGAGGATCAGCACGGACACGATGGAAGCCATACCGAACGCAGCGGCAATGGCGAAGGAGCGACGGGCAAACGCCACATCACGATTCTTCAGCAGGTAGTAGGAGGAGATACCCAGCACAAACATGGCGCCACAGGTATAACCAGCCGCCACAGTGTGGACGAACTTGACCTGAGCAACCGGGTTGAGCACCACGTCAGCGAAGCTCATCATCTCCATCCGCATGGATTCGAAGTTGAACTCGGCACCGACCGGGTTCTGCATCCAGCCGTTGGCGACCAGGATCCAGAGGGCGGAGAGGTTGGTACCCAGCGCCATCAACCAGGTGGCAGCCAGATGCTGATGCTTGCTCAGACGATCCCAACCAAAGAAGAACATACCGACGAAGGTGGACTCCAAGAAGAAGGCCATCAGCCCTTCGATAGCCAGCGGGGCCCCGAAGATATCGCCGACATAATGGGAGTAGTAAGCCCAGTTCGTCCCGAACTGGAACTCCATGGCCAGACCTGTGGTGACCCCCAAGGCAAAGTTGATACCAAACAACTTACCCCAGAATTTGGTCATGTCCCGGTAGATGGTGTTGTTGGTCATCACATAGACGGATTCCATGATCGCCAGGAGAAAGGCCATTCCCAGCGTCAGGGGTACAAACAAAAAGTGATAAAGGGCCGTCGCAGCGAACTGGAACCGCGATAGGTCTACCACATGCTCAGCAATCATGATGTTTCCTCACCGATTATTGGCACGGCTATTTTAAGTTTTAAGCACAAAGCTTCCGTTGGAGGTTATCGAATGAGCCTTATTGGGACGTGTCACAACAAAACGCGTTCAGCAACCACTGGCATTAACAACAAGGCAATACGAGAACACAAATAAAGCTAATGTTTAACAATTCCAAAACAATCAGCCTAAATTTATTCTCGCCCATGATGACCGGGTTTTTATATCACCTTTATTTGATTGAAATCAATGTAAAAGGACCCGCCATACATGGCTTTGAAAGGCATTTTTAATCTATTTCACGATTATTGACGCGAGCCAGATCACAAAACACGATAAAGCGTAAAACATTGATTTAAATCAATTTAAGAATTTAACATCCCGCCACTCGGTTTAATTTGAAAAGCGTGAATGACGCGCCTTTTTCCATGTTATCCGAGTCAGGCAATCTGATTCGAAAACTCAATTTAAAATTGCAAAGAATGCATACTCATGCGAGCCAATTTCATCAATAAAAACATTAGATAAACTAATTTGAAGAGTGCAATTTTTCTTGTTTGCCGGGGTCGATTCGAACTCCTACAATGCGCCTCGCAGTGAGGGCATACCCTTGGATACAGGCCGGTTAATCCGGGTTCACGGTACGTATTCGACGATCAATTTGAACCTGTCTATTGGAATCGAAGATGAAAAAGTTTGTTGCTAAAACCATCCGTTACTACAAGCTTTCCTTTGTTCAGCTCTATCAACTGAACCGACTCTGAGAGCTCGCGACGGCTCACCTGTTTATTTTCCGGTCTGTGTCCAGACGCACTCACTGTCTGTGAACATCCATCCTGAATTGTCTTTGCCCACCGCATCCGCCGTGGGCTTTTTTTTGCCCGGATAATAAAAAACCGCCTTTGACGGCGGTTTCATGTTCAAACGACTGTTTTTACTTCTCATCTGGTCGCTGAAGACCGAAATGAGCGTAGGCTCGTGTGGTCGCAATCCGTCCTCTGGGTGTACGTTGCAGATACCCTTGCTGGATCAGATAAGGCTCCAACACATCTTCGATAGTATCTTTCTCTTCCCCGATCGCGGCGGCCAGATTATCGAGACCCACCGGGCCCCCCATAAACTTGTCTATCACAGCCAACAATAACTTGCGGTCCATGAAGTCAAAACCTTCGTTATCGACATCCAGCATGTCCATGGCGCGGGCAGCAATGGGGCCGTCGATGCGGCCATCGGATTTCACCTGGGCAAAGTCGCGCACCCGCCTTAACAAACGGTTAGCAATCCGCGGCGTGCCGCGAGAGCGACGGGCGACCTCAATGGCACCATCTTCCGTCATGTCTAGCCCCAGACAACGGGCACTGCGGGAGACGATATCGGTCAGGTCCTTGACGTTGTAGAACTCCAGCCGCTGGACGATACCAAAGCGATCCCGCAGCGGGCTGGTGAGTGAACCGGCCCGGGTGGTGGCGCCAATCAGGGTAAAGGGAGGCAGATCCAGCTTGATGGAGCGAGCTGCGGGTCCCTCCCCGATCATGATGTCGAGCTGGTAATCCTCCATCGCCGGATAGAGCACCTCCTCCACCACCGGGCTGAGGCGATGGATCTCGTCGATGAACAGCACATCGTTCGGTTCAAGGTTGGTGAGCAGCGCCGCCAGATCCCCTGCTTTCTCCAGTACCGGGCCGGAGGTGGTCTTGATATTGACCCCCATCTCGTTGGCGACGATGTTGGCGAGGGTAGTCTTGCCCAGACCCGGCGGGCCGAAGATCAGCAGGTGATCGAGCGCTTCACCCCGCTGACGGGCCGCTTCGATAAAGATCTCCATCTGCTCGCAGACGGTATCCTGACCGGTGTAATCAGCCAGCTTCTTGGGGCGGATAGCCCGGTCAATAATGTCATCCTCACGGGCGGCACTGGCCGAAATGAGTCGGTCTGCTTCAATCATCAACTACCTCATACCAGGCTACGCAGGGATTCACGGATGATATCTTCCACCGACATCCCCTCTTTGGCGATCTTGCTGACAATCTGACTCGCCTGCTGCGGCTTGTAACCTAGGGCCACCAGCGCACTGGCCGCCTCTTCGGTCACATCAGGTGCCCGCAATTCGGGCTCACTGGCTGGCAGGGTGACCATGGCCGGGGAGAAGAGGTCGTGACTGACCCAGCCCTTGAGGCGATCCTTCATCTCCACCACCAGCCGCTCGGCGGTCTTCTTGCCGACTCCCGGCAGTTTGACCAAAGAGCTTATCTCTTCACGTTCGACACTCAGCACGAATTGGGTAGCTGTCATGCCGGAAAGAATAGCCAGCGCCAGCTTGGGGCCGACTCCGTTGGTTTTGATCAGCTCGCGGAACAGTGCCCGCTCCTGTTTGTGGTTAAAACCATAGAGCAGCTGGGCATCTTCCCGCACCACGAAGTGAGTATGGATGGTCGCTTCCTTGCCGATCTCCGGCAAATCATAGAAGCAGCTCATCGGCATCTGCACCTCATAGCCAACCCCGCCCACTTCCAGCAGGACCTCGGGGGGCTGCTTTTCAATGACAATGCCTCTCAAGCGACCAATCACGGCTCTCTCCTCACCAATACAACTATTCGTAAATTGGCTCATAGCATAAAGAATAACTGGATAAGTATCCAGCATAGGGCAGCAACACCCGCGTAGTCAGAGAGGCTTTTTATCCAATTTTCCACCATGCTTGATCGGGTGCAGCCAGTGCACGGGATGTTTCAGCGCCGCACCGGTCCCCGAGCGGGGGATAAACCACTACACTAAACCCGTTCGGAACCGAAACTGGTGCCAATGTCGATACCAAGGAAGGCCATCACATGAAAATTGTTACCACCTCCAATCTGGGTCTTGCCATATTGCTCGGCTGCACGCTGGGCATGGGGGTCGTTGGCTGGTATGGCAGCCAGCGGCTAGCCAATCTGCTCTCCTATGTCCTGGGCGCCGCCTGGCAGACCGCCGACGGTGCCATGGAGGGCTCCATAGAGCTGGGCAACCAACAGCTACAGATTCAGAAGATGCAAAACGGAACCCCGCTCAATCGCGCCGAACTCGATGCTGCCAAGGCGGCGACCGATGATGCGCTGGCACGGGTCAGCCAGGGGCAGCTCATTGATGGTGCAGCCCTTGCCACCATGGAACAGCACAAGCAGGACTATCAACAGCAACAAGAGAAGCTGCTGGCGCTCTATCACGCCTATACAGAGGTGGATCAGGCCCTGCATCACAACGCCGATCTGATGGCTCGCCTCTCGACCCAGCTGGAGGTGATCGGCGATGGGGCAGTCGAGGTGCTGACCCAATCCCCCGACCAGACCATCAGCTGGAACAGCGGCCTCTCCACCCGTTGGGAAGCGGCCGACGGGGGGATGGAGTCAAACATCGGCTTTTTACGCCAACTCTATGCGCTGGAGAAGATGCGCAGACAAGGAGTCACAGAGGCGATCAAGGTCGAGTTAAAAGAGGCGACCGATTTCTACCACGAAGCGATCGACAGCATGCTCGGCACCGGGCTGTTCGATATCGAGGGAACCGGCGAATTTGCCGGCAAAACACTGTCGGCAGAGTATCGCGCCCTGTTAACCCGGCATCAACAACTGATGGGACAGTGGGTCGATGCGCTCGGCAGCTATCAGGCCCAGCAGTCCGTCTATGAGGTCAGTGCCGATGAGCTGCGACAACAGCTGGTTGCCATCGAGGAGAGCGGCGATGCTACCGTAGAGGATCAGGTGGCCCAGCTCAATGGCATCATCAGCCAGACCCGAACCCTGCTGCTGGGTGGCCTGCTGCTGAGCCTGATCATGGTCACTCTCTGCGGCTTCTGGCTGACCCGCAAGCTGGTGACCCCGCTGCTGCAAGTGGACAAGCGGATGCAGGATATCGCCGCTGGCGAGGGAGACCTCAACGCCCGCATCAACCTGCAACGGGATGACGAGATAGGTTCGCTGGCAAACAGCGTGGATCGTTTCATCGAGAAATTGCAGAAGATGATCAGCTCCACCATGGACAACAACCAGCACATCAGCGAACACGTTCACACCTCGGTCAACCGGGTGGAGGCAATCAGCCAGAGCAGCCGCCAGACCGCCGAACATGCGCTGGCCCTGCACCACGACAGTGAACAGATGGTGCAGGTCGCCACCGGTATCTCGGACAACTGCAGCATGGCGGCCCACAATGCCAATGAGGTGCGCCAGCTGACCACCGAGAGTAGCCAGTATGTCGCCTCCGCCAGCGCGGGCATGCAACGGGTGGTACAAGAGGTGAGCGAGTGTGCCATCGCCATCAACTCCCTCAAGGAGCAGGCGGGTCAGATTGGCCAGATCATCTCCACCATCAGCGGCATCTCGGAACAGACCAACCTGCTTGCCCTCAATGCGGCCATCGAAGCGGCCCGCGCGGGGGAGATGGGACGTGGCTTTGCAGTGGTTGCGGACGAGGTGCGTACCCTGGCCAATCGCACGGCAACATCAAGCGCCGAAATTAGCCAGGTGATCAGCAGCATCCAGCAGCAGACCGAGACCGCCTATCTGATGATGCAGCGCAACCTCAAGACGGTGGAGTCCGGCATGCAGGACTCCGAGAACACCAAACAAATCCTGTTCAAGGTGGAAGGCGCCATCGACCAGCTGGCCGACATGGTGCAACAGGTGGCCGTGGCTACCGGGCAACTGTCACACACCCTGAGCCACTCCTCTGACAAGGTCTCCGGTATCAGTCTGCAAGCCAGAACCGGCGAACAGGAGGCGCAGGAGTGCCTGCAGCTCGCCTCCTCGCTCCATCAAGCCAGCCTGCTGCAACAGCGCCTGCTCTCCCAGTTCAGGGTCTGACCCCTTCAATAGCAAAGATGCCACTCATGTGAGTGGCATCTTTTTGTTACCGGTCGCTCATTCCTGCCGCCTTAACTTCCTCAGCGTCCTATGGCCAGTTGAACAGCCAGGCTCAGCATGATGATGCCAACCAGCAGGTCGATCCCCCGCTGTACCTGGCTGCGAGCCAACCAAGGCGCCAGTGCCGCAGCCCCCAGCGCCAGCGAGTAGAACCACACCAACGAGGCCAGCATGGCCCCCGCAGCAAAGGCCGGACGCAGGGACTCGCTCACCTGACTGCCAAGGGAGCCGAGCAGCATCAATGTATCGAGATAGACGTGAGGATTGAGCAGCGTAACTCCCAGCGTCATCGCCAGCACGCTTTTGGCACCCATCTGCTGAGCAGACTCGGCAAGTCCCTCCCCTTTACCGCGCCAGGCACTGAGCAGGGAACGGCCACCAAACCAGCCGAGAAACAGCACGCCCCCCCAGGTGAGCAGCGCCATGCCGAGGGGGCTGGTGGCCAGCACATTGGCCCCGCCAAATACGCCGATAGCAATCAGGGTGAGATCGCAGAGGCTGCAGAGCGTGGCCGTCAGCAAATGGTGATTGCGATGGATGCCCCGGCTCAGCACAAAGGCATTCTGGGCGCCGATAGGGATGATCATGGCCAGACCGATGGTGAAGCCTTGCAGTGTCGTTGCGAGCATCATGGAGAGTACCGTTCGAAATGATGAATGAGCGGCACTATAGCGATGGTAGTTCCTTCCTAGAAATTCATTGATTTACTTATTGATTCATTTTGCTAATAAAAACCGGCATACCCAGCCGCTGTTCCAGCCCTTGTCAATTACCGGATCTGACAATTGTGACCCTCAGAGTGCGGCAGGAGAATCTGTTGCGCCTGTGGGCTCAGTCTACTGCAGCAATCTGGGGAAGTTGGTAACCACGACTTGCTCCAGATTGGGCAGCAACAGCCCCGTACTAACCCCTTTGGCAATGGCCTGATAGCGGTTCATGGAGCCGGTTTTGCGGGTGACCTGATTGAGATGGTAATTGACCGTGCGCTCCGTGATCCCGAGGATGCAGGCGATCTCGCTAGAGGTCTTCCCTTCGCTGGCCCAGAACAGGCACTCAGTCTCGCGCTCGGTCAAGGGGTCTTTCCCCGCACTGTCCATCATGCTGAAACGCACCACCCGAATGGCCGCCTCGAAGATGTAATTGGACATCCAGGAGAGGATCGGCGAGGACTCCAGCAGCAGGTCGCTCGAGGCCCGCTCGGAGGTGATGAAGGAGAGGATCCCGTTCTCCCCGGCAGCGCCGTGCAGAGGGAAGGAGATGCCGTTACGCAACCCGAACTCGGCTGCCAACCCCATCACGTCCATGGTTCCCTCCTGCAGAAAACTGGCCCGCTCATCGAGGCGGTTCCAGTAAATGGGCAACGTCTGCTTGCGTGCCAGCCGGATCACCGGATCGCACGCCAGCATGTTGTTTTCGGTATAGGCCTGCACCCAGGAATCAGGGCACTGGTTGAACAGCACCACCTTGGGCCTTTGCATCGACATCGGCAGGATCAGGGCGAAGCGATAGTAGTCATAGCCCATCCCGAGCGTAAAGCGACCGATCAGTTCGGCCAGACGATTGCCGTCCGTCACCGAAGTGAAATGTTCGAGGTACTCAAGCAGTTGGTCTCTGTTCATATGAAAGCCCCCTTGGCCAGACATGTGATTATAACGGCGAATAGCAAGATAGAGGGTCCATAATGTTGGTTTTTAAAGGAAAATTGAGAGAACATCCACGAAACGAGGTGGAGAATGAACTCTATCGCTTTCGAAATCGCGTCTTTTCCGACCGGCTAGGCTGGGATGTCGAGTCTCATCGGGGCCTGGAGCGTGACAGCTTCGACACGCCAGACACCCATTGGGTGCTGATCGAGGACGAACAAGGGCTGTGTGGCTGTATTCGTCTGCTCAACTGTGCCGATGCCTATATGCTGCCCACCATCTTCCCCACCGCCCTTGCCGGTGAAAGCGCGCCACGCACCCCCGATGTCTGGGAACTCACCCGTCTGGCTATCGATGCCCAGCGCGCACCGCGCATGAGCAATGGCGTCAGCGAACTCACTTGCGTCATCTTCCGCGAGGTCTATGCCTTCGCCAATGCCCACGGGATCCGGGAGCTGGTCGCCGTCGTCAGCCTGCCGGTGGAGCGCATCTTCCGCCGACTTGGCCTGCCCATCGAGCGGCTCGGTCATCGGCAGGCGGTCGATCTGGGTGCGGTAAGGGGCGTTGGCATCCGCTTCCATCTGGATGAGCGCTTCGCGCAGGCGGTCTCCCAACCTCTGCTGGGCCATTATCAAACCAGCCATTATCCACTGCGGCAACCGTCACCGGTGCTGGCAGTTCACTCATAAAAAATCCCGGGAAAACAGACCCGGGATAAAGATGTCGCTACGATCTGCGCAGGGCTACCCCATGCGGCACCAGAGAGTATCCTCCCTCAATGGCCTGACCACTACTGTCAAAAATCACAGCGCAACGCCCCTTCCGCCGCCCATTGTTGTCCCCTGCCGAGTGACGTAGAGTCAGCCCTTGGGCAACGGAAGGGGGAGAAGATGAAAGAGCTGGACTACAAACTGCTGCGGGCGCTGGATGCGGTACTGCAGGAGCAGAACTTCGATCGGGCGGCCAAGTCGCTCCATATCACCCAGTCGGCCATCTCCCAGCGGATCAAGCAGCTGGAGCAGCAGTTTGCCGAGCCGCTACTCATTCGCAGCCAACCGCTGCAGGCCACGCCACTCGGCCAAAAACTGCTGGCCCACTATCGGCAGGTACACCAGCTCGAGCTCGAACTGGCGGGGGAGCTGACCCCCGACCAACCGCAGGGACCAATCCGGATCAGTATCGCAGTGAACGCCGACAGCCTGGCCACCTGGTTTTTGCCCGCCATTGCCCCCTTGTTGAAACAGCACCCCATCGAACTCAACCTGCTGGTCGATGACGAGAGCCGCACCCTCGACAAGGTGCGCGAGGGTCAGGCCTTTGGTGCGGTCAGCCTGCATCCCCAGCCGCTGGCGGGTTGCTGCGTCGACGAGCTAGGTGAGATGAATTATCTGCTTACCGCCAGCCCCGCCTTCGTAGCCTGCCACTTCCCTCATGGCCTGACCCGCGATGCGCTGGCCAAGGCACCGGCGGTGGCGTTCGATCAGCGCGATGACATGCATGTGAGCTTTATGATGGAGCACTTCGGGCTGGAGCCTGGCGGTTATCCCTGCCATACGGTCCACTCGTCAGAGGCCTTCGTCGCCATGGCAGAACAGGGGCTGGCCTATTGTCTCATCCCCGAATTGCAGATAAGAGGCCAGCTGGCTGGCGGGTCACTACTCAACCTCAGTCCCGACCACATCCTGACGGAATGCCTCTACTGGCACCGCTGGGTACTGGAAAAAGGGGTTCACAAGCAGCTCTCCCAACGCCTCATCGACCATGCCAGATCGCAGTTGAAACCACGCTGAGCAGGCCATTCACCTTGGCTTTGCAGGGCTAAAAACGTATAGTGCTGGGCGATCCTTCATCAGGTCTCCACCCAGGTTTTCACTTCAGGTTCCTCACTTATGTTCCAAGACAATCCGCTGCTGGCCCAGCTCAAGCAACAAATCCGCGAAAACATCCCGAAGAAAGAGGGTGTGATCCGCGCCTCGGACCGGGGCTTCGGCTTTCTGGAAGTCGATGAGAAGACCAGCTATTTCGTGCCGCCTCCCTACATGAAGAAGGTGATGCACGGTGACCGGGTGACCGCCCTGATCCGTACCGAAAAAGAGAAGGAAGTGGCCGAGCCGGATACCCTGCTGGAGCAGTCCATCACCCGCTTCGTGGCCCGGGTCAAGATGTTCCGTGACCGCCTCAACGTGGTTGCCGATCATCCGCTGATCAAGGATGCCATCAAGGCCCGCGTCAAGAAGGGTCTGGATGAGAAAGAGTTCAAGGAAGGTGATTGGGTGGTGGCGACCCTCAAGCGCCATGCGCTGGTCGACGGCAACTTCTCTGCCGAGATCATCCAGAAGATCGCCGCCCAGGAAGATCACAATGTGCCCTGGTGGGTGGTGCTGGCCCGCCACAATCTGGCCCAGGTCGAGCCGGCTGATTTGCCGGAGTGGAAGGTGATCGAAGAGGAGGAGCTGCCCCGTCGTGACCTGACCAAGGTGCCCTTCTTCACCATCGACGGTGCCAAGACCAAGGATATGGACGATGCGCTGGCCATCACCAAGCTGGACAACGGCTGGGAGCTGCTGGTCGCCATCGCTGACCCGACCGCCTATGTGGCCGAAGGGAGCGAGCTGGACAAGGAAGCCGCCCAGCGCGCCTTTACCGTCTACATGCCGGGCCGCAACGTGCCGATGATCCCGCGCACCCTCTCCGACGAGCTCTGCTCCCTGAAAGAGGGCGAGGAGCGCAACACCCTGTGCGCCCGTCTGTTGATCGCCGAAGATGGTCTGCTACTGGAGGAGACCGAGTTCTTCGCCGCCCGCATCTGCTCCCACGCCCGCCTCAACTATGACGACGTCTCCGACTGGGCAGAGCATGGCAAAGAGCTGTCCATCGACGCAGGCGTACTGGCCCAGCTGCCGCTGATGAAGGCAATGACCGAGGCACGCATCGCGTGGCGAACCGAGCATGCGCTGGTATTCCCGGATCGTCCCGACTACGACTTCGAGCTGGGCGAAAATGGCGAAGTGCTGGCCATCCACGTCGAGCCGCGCCGCATCGCCAACCGCATGGTGGAAGAGTCGATGATCGCCGCCAACATCTGCGCCGGTCGCGTGCTGGGCAAGAGCGTAGGTTACGGCATCTTCAACGTTCACACCGGCTTTGACGAAGAGTCCCTCGACGGCGCCATCGACCTGCTGAAGAGTGCCGAAGCCCCGTTCGAGCGCGACGAGATCGCCAGCCTCTCCGGCTTCTGCGCCCTGCGCCGCTGGATCGACAACCTCGACACCCGCTGGCTGGATGGCAAGATCCGCCGCTTCCAGAGCTATGCGCTGATGTCCTCCGAACCGGGCGCCCATTACGGTCTGGGTCTGGATGCTTACGCCACCTGGACCTCCCCGATCCGTAAATACGGCGACATGGTCAACCATCGTCTGCTCAAAGCCGTCATCGCCGGCAAGACCCCGGGTGAGCGCCCGAGCACCGAGCTTACAGAGCATCTGACCGCCTGCCGCCGCCTGCACCGCATGGTGGAGCGTGACATCGGCGACTGGCTCTATGTTCGCTACCTGAAAGCCGCGGCTGGCACCGATCAGGTATTCAACGCCGAGATCATCGACGTGATGCGTGCCGGTCTCAAGCTGCGTCTGCAGGAGAACGGCGCCGTGGTCTTCCTGCCTGCCCGCCATATTCTGGACAACAAGGATCGACTGGAGTGCAACTGGGACAACGGCCGCGTCTATCTGGACAAGACCGAAGTGGTCTACGAGCTCGGCCAGATCATCGAGGTGAAGCTGACCGAAGCGGTGGAAGAGACCCGCTCCCTTATCGCCAAACCGGCAGTGGATCTGGTGCCGGGTCCGGCACCGGAAGCCCCGGCGACCGAGAGTGCGCCAGCCGATAGCAGTGAAACGACCGCTGAGACTGCCCCCAAGGCAGAATAAGCCACGTAGAATCATCTGATCTGCCCGAGAGCCCGCCATCGTGCGGGCTCTTTTTTGCCCGGCATCCCGCCCTACAAGCTGCTATATATACTGTTATGGCACACTGTTCTATCCACGATTGGCAGAGAACGCAGTGAATGTCTCCACCAGCAGGGCTGAAAGCAACCGTTATGTGCGCTGCCTCTCCTTTCTGACATATTAATCAAGGAGAAATATGTCTATACTCGCTTGGGTACAATCCAAGGGATATTGGTATGCAGGAATGGGACCCGGAACACTTCACCAACTTCGCTCAGTTATGCGAAGTGAGCCTCGCCACCATCCGTGAAAAGACCGATGCCGAACGCCTCTACCTCTGGCTGAAAGCCCCCGAACCGCAGCTCTACAGTTTTCAGCTCGATCACGGGCTGACCACGCTGGATCTCGCCCATCTCAGCCAACTGACCCTGCCCCACCACCTGATCGACAAGGCGATGGAGAAGGGACAACTGGTGATCGAGCAGCTCCCACCACCGCCTGATCCCAGCGAAAACGTGGAGCCCGCCCAGCCGCAGTTACGCGCCTGTTTCCCTCTCAAGCGTCACATGAAGCTGGAAGGGGTCATCTATCTGGAGACCCGCCGCCGCATCGACCGCCTCTCCTCCCACCAGCGTCAGGGCATCCAGCTCCTTATCCACTATCTGACTGCCGAGCTCAGCAATCACCTGCTCTCCAGCCAGGTCAATCAGGAGCGGGACCAGCGGCTCCATACCCAGACCGATCTGGTACAGAGTCAGGCACTGCAGGGCTCCTTCCTCACCATGTTGCAGGCGCTGCACATGGTCAGCGTCACCCTCTCCCGCAGTCGCAGCGAGAACGATCTGCTGCGGGATGCCGTGCTGCTGGCCCGCAAGGAGCTGCAGTTCGATCGGGTCGCCATCTTCCTGATCGAACCCGATGGCAAGACCATGCGCGGCACCTGGGGCACCAGCGAAGAGGGCGAGCTGATGGATGAACACAACTTCATCAGCCCCATTCCGGATCACCCCACGGTGCAAGAGGCGCTCAGGCGCAAGGACTACGTACTGGTGATGGAAGATACCCCCCTCTACTACGAGAAGCAGCAGGTGGGCCGTGGCTGGAACGCCATGGTATCGCTATGGGATGGCACCACCCCCATCGGCTGGATCGCCGCCGACAACCTGCTCTGGCACCGTCCGCTCAAAGCCTATCAGAGCGAGATCTTCAAACAGTACGCCGCCATCCTGTCGCAACTGCTGATCCGCCAGCGCACCCAGGAGCAGCTGGAAGCCCTCAACCGCCAGCTGGAGGCCAGGGTCGCCGAGCGCACCATGCAGCTGGCCGAGACCAACCGGGCGCTGGAGGAAGCCAATCACCGCCTCTCCCTGCTGTCGCTGGAAGATCCCCTCACCGGCATCGCCAACCGGCGCCAGTGGGACATCACCATGCAGCGGGAGTGGGAGTGGGCACGGCGCACCCAGAACCTGCTGGCGGTATTGATGATCGACGTCGACGAGTTCAAGGCCTACAACGACCACTTCGGCCATGCCAAGGGGGATCTCTGCCTGCAACAGGTGGCCCATGTGCTGCGGGATGCAGAGCGGCGCTGCACCAATCTGGTCGCCCGTTACGGCGGGGAGGAGTTCGTCATTCTGCTCTGCGCCCCCCAACCCGGTGAGGCCGAACAGCTGGCAGGGCGGATCCACGATGGTCTTGCCCGCTTGAAAATGCCCCATCCCGCCTCGCGGGTTGCTGATTTCATTACGGTTAGCATAGGCTTTAGCTATCTGGTTCCCTCCCAGGACGGAGCATGGCAGACCCTGACTGAACAGGCTGACCAGGCGCTCTACCACGCCAAGTCACAAGGGAGGGCCCGCACTCTGGCCTATCGGTGATCCCATGCTGTTGCGTCGCTACCCTATCTTCAATCGTCGCCTGGCTCTGGTGGCCTACGGCATCGACTATCAGCTCAGCTCACCGGCCGAATGGCCTTCACTGGCGCAACATTGCCGCCTGCTGGCGCAGGGGCGTCAATATCTGGTGCCCTTCACCCACGAACAGCTCGATGAACAGCGTCCCATGCTGCTGGATCAGGACGCGATCCCGCTGGTTGAAGCCTCCAGTGAACGCCAGCCCAGCTCGTTTCCGGTGCTGGAGCAGTGGCGCGACAGTCGGCGCAGACTGGCGGTGCACGGCGCCAACCGGGATCCACGATGGCTCGGCGCCAGCCGCCTGCTGGTGTACTGGATGGGGGAAGAGGGGATCTGCCAGCCCACCGAACACAAGCGGATGGCGCTGAACATCGAAACCTGGGCGGATTTTCTCCCGCTGCGGGAGGCCGGGGTCGACTTCTTTGCCGGCGGCTTTCTCGCCCGTCCGGAGCTGGTCAATCAGCGGGCGAACCAGCCCGATATGGCGCTGGTACAGCAGATCCTCCAGCTCATCTGCCACGAGGAGTTCTCCTTCGCCCAGGTAGCCCGCCTGCTGGAGCAGGATGCCTGGCTGCCCGGCCTGCTGCTCACCTACGTCAACGCCCCCGGCTTCGATCATGCCGCCCCCATCACCTCGGTGCCCCGCGCCCTCTCCTATCTGGGGGAGCAGGAGATCCGCAAGTTCGTATTGATCAACGGTCTGGCCCGGGTGAGCCAGCACATGCCGGAGGCCTGCACCCGCATGGCCATCGCCCGCGGCCGTTTCTGCGAGCTGATTGCCCTCACCGCCCTCGGTAAAGCGGAGGCAAGCTGGGCCTTTCTGGTAGGGCTGGTGCTAGATGGATCCCTGCTGTCGGAGCCGCTGATGGCCCACCTGCCCAAGAGCGTGCAGCGCGCCATCGAACTGCACGAAGGGCCACTCTTTCATCTGTTTCAGCTGGTCAGCACCTATGAACAGGGCAACTGGGCCCTGCTGGAACAGCTTGCCCCCAAATATCAACTCGATCCGGCCCAGCTCACCCCCGTCTATTTTCAGTCACAAATGTGGGGGCAAGCGTTTCTCACCAGCTAGGTGATGGCGAGGCGGGGAGCCACTGGCTAGAATGGGCTCCCTTTTTTCAGAGACTGACCCGCACCATGACCCTTTCCGGATTCCAAGGCCTGGTCTTTGACCTTGATGGCACCCTGGTCGACTCCATGCCGCTGCACCTCGCCGCCTGGGAGCACACCGCCCGCGAGTTTGGCTTTCACTTCGATGCCGACTGGTTCTATGAGCTGGGGGGCATGCCGAGCCGCAAGATAGCCCTGCTGGTCGCACAGGAGCAGCAGATCCCTCTCGATCCGCTCGAAGTCACCCGCTGCAAGACAGCCCACTATGTGGCCAACCTGCACAAGGCGACCGTCTTTCCGGCCATGCAGGTGCTGGTCGAGCGCTATCATGGCGTCATCCCGATGGGGATCGGCACCGGCTCGCCTCGCGTCAACGCCGAGGCAGTGCTGCGCAACACCGGGCTGGATCGCTACTTCTCCGTGGTGGTCACCGCAGACGATGTGGAGTTGCACAAGCCCAATCCGGACACCTTCCTGCTGGTCGCCAGCAAGCTGGGGGTCGATCCATCAAGCTGTCTGGTGTTTGAAGATACCGGTATCGGGGTACAGGCCGGAGAAGCGGCGGGTATGCAGACCTGCATGGTCAAAGAGGGCAAACCGGTCGGCATAACCGCGTAGTGCGGAAAAAAATATCGCCCTGCAAGGGGCGATAACCGGAACCGGCTCTCATACGGGACATGAATGAAAATGAGAGCAGGTTCCGTCAGCCGCTGACGCAGGGCGCGTCAACGGAGCGTGCGGGGCAGACGATTACTCGTTGTTGCCGCCGCCCTGATTGTCGTCATAACGACCCGGCGCACCGTGGGGGCGCGGCGCCATGGAGACACGCGGCTTGCGAGCACGCTGGATGTTCACTTGCGGACGGCCGGTGTGCATGGCGATGGTGGAGATCTTGGCCTTGTAGACCAGCTGCTGGTTACCATGAGCATCGGTCAGCAGCACGCTGTACTGGTCGAACCCGCTGATGGTGCCTTCCAGCTTGATGCCGCTCACCAGAAAAATAGCGACCTGACTGCGGTTCTTGCGCAACCAGTTGAGGGCAGAATCTTGCCCGTTCCCGAGGGAGAAGGCTTGCTCAATCGTGGAGTAGCTGGGGGATTCAGTTGTCATAAATTATTGTCCCGCGGAAAAAAAGTGGCGTTTGATTGTGCTAAATGGGCACTGGCTTGTCAAAGTCATTCTCACTCCCGCCAGCAATAGCGGCCTCCGGGGGCTGGTCGCTGACCAGCACAACTGCGATAATCGCCAGCTCTGGCTCTACCACGGGCCTTATCTGGGGTTTTATCTTGCATCCGGTTTCACACCAACACCACACCACCTATGTCCATGATGCCACTGCCTGCGAAGAGTGTGACCTGCTGATACCGGCCACACCGCTCGAGGTGGGACAGGCCAGCTGCTGCCCCCGTTGCGGACACACCCTGAGTCGCCACCTGCCACAGCAGGAGTTGCGGCCGATCTCCTACGGGTTCGCGGCACTCATCATGTTCGTGCTCGCCAATGCCTTTACCTTTATGTCCTTCTCGGCCAAAGGGGTGGGCCAGGAGATGACCTTTTTGCAGAGCATCACCACCCTGGTGGATGAGGGCTATCTGTTTCTCGGCGCGGTACTGAGCCTGACCCTGATCGGCCTGCCGCTGGTCTATATGGGCTCCATCATGCTGGTGCTGTGGCGGGTCGATAAAGATCTGCACAGCAATGCCCTGCGCTCCCTCGGCCGTCTGCTCTGCCGGATCAAACCCTGGCTGATGGTGGATGTCTTTCTGGTGGGGGTGCTCATCTCGCTGGTCAAGCTGATGGGGATGGCCGACATCAAGATGGGGCTGTCATTCTGGGCTTTCGTCGGCTACACCGTGCTGCTCATCAAGATGATCTCCTCGCTGGATCAGATGTGGCTGTGGCAGCGGCTGTTCGGCCCGACCGAGGCGCGGGATATCGACCCGGAAGCGGGCGCGCTGGAGTCCGGCCTGGTGGGCTGCCATATCTGTGGCGCTCTGAGCGAGGTGGGCAGCCACAGCTGCTCCCGCTGCGGCGGCAAGCTGCATGCGCGCAAGCCGGGCGGCCTGAACCGCACCTGGGCGCTGCTGTTTACCTCCGCCATTCTCTACATTCCGGCCAACGTCTATCCCATCATGGATACAGTGTTTCTCGGTGATGACAGCCCCTCCACCATCCTCGGCGGTGTGGTGCTGCTCTGGGCCATGGGCTCCTACCCCATAGCGGCGGTGATCTTTTTCGCCAGCGTGGTGGTGCCGCTGGTGAAAATACTGGCGCTATTCTGGCTTTGCTATATGGTGCAGCGCGGCAATGTCACCTCCCCCCTCGGCAAGCTCAAACTCTATCGCATGACCGAATTTGTCGGACGCTGGTCGATGATCGACGTCTTCGTGGTGGCCATTCTGGCGGGCCTGATCCGGCTCGACAATCTGATGACCATCTATCCCGGCCCTGCGGCCGTCGCATTTGCAGGTGTGGTGCTGATCACCATGGTCGCCGCCATGAGTTTCGACTCCCGCCTGATCTGGGATTTACAACAAGGAGAACGCGAACGTGAGTGAGCGTAAAAAAAGGTGGAAACCGGGCTCTGACTTTCTGAGCTCTGCCGCCGCAATCTGGATGGTGCCCCTGCTGGCGTTGTTCATCGGTCTCTGGATGCTGTTCCAGCACTGGTACTCCCAGGGCCCCAGTTTCACCCTGACAGTCGCCACTGCCGAGGGCATAGTCGCTGGCAAGACGGTGATCCGCTCCCGCGAAGTGGACGTCGGCCGCATCGAAGCCGTCGAGCTGAGCGATGACTATAGCCATGCGGTGCTGAAAGGACGGCTGACCAATGCCGCCTCCGGCATGCTGCGCGGTGACAGCCAGTTCTGGGTGGTCAAGCCCAGAGTGGGCCGTGAAGGGGTATCGGGTCTGAGCACCCTGCTCTCCGGCGCCTATATCGAGCTCGCCCCCGGCAAGAAAGGTCGGGCGCGGGACGAGTACGCCATGCTCGACAAACCGCCGCTCGCCTCCCTCGATGCCAAGGGGCTGCGTCTCACCCTCAGTAGTCGCGACACTCGCGCGCTGGGGGAAGGCTCCCCCATCAACTATCAGGGCTTCACCATAGGTCAGGTGGAAGAGGCGAAGTTCCTGCCGGAAAAGAGCGAGATGCAGTATCAAATCTTCATCCACGCCCCTTATGACATTCTGGTGAGCAGCAACTCCCGCTTCTGGATGACCCCGGGCTTCGAGGTCTCCATGAGCAGCGAGGGGATGAAGGTGAAGATGGATTCGCTGGAGAGTCTGATCGATGGCGGCATCACCATGGGGCTGCCACCCGGCTGGGCGCCTGGCGAGCCGGTCAAACAGATGGAAGGGTTCACCCTGTTCCAGGATGAGGCGAGCGTGCTGGCCGGTAGTCTGGATCAGTTCATCGACTACGTCTTCCTGTTCGATGACAACGTGGGTGGCCTGCACCCGGGCGCGGCGGTGCAGTATCGCGGTATCCGGGTCGGTACCGTCATCTCCGCCCCCTACCTCATCGAGGACAAGGGCGTGCAGATCTTCAAGAGCCGCCAGATCCCGGTGCTGGCCCGCATCGAGGTACAGCGCCTCTCCCACCGCTATGCCAAGGCGGAGAAGGATCAATGGCGAGCCCTGTTCGGCAAGCAGTTCAAGGAAGGGTTGCGTGCCAGCCTCAAGACCTCGAGCCTGCTGACCGGCGGCAAGATCATCGACCTCAACTTCTATCCGGACGCGCCACGTTTCGAGCAGGCCAAGCTGGCCGGTTATCAGGTCTTCCCCACCGTGCAGGGCGGGCTGGATCAGATCGAGCGCAAGGTGAACCTCATCCTCGACAAGTTTGTCGACATGGATATGGCGACCACCCTGACCAAGGTCAACGGGTCACTCACCACCCTGGATGGCACCCTGAAGAACATCAGTGCAGTCAGCGCCAACCTGAACAAGCTCACCGCCAAGGATTCCACCCAGCAGCTGCCCGCCTCGCTCAACGAGAGCCTCAAACAGTTGCAGGAGACCTTGCAGGCCTATGACGCCCAATCGCAGACCAATCAGGATCTGCGTCAGTCGGTGCAGACCCTCAATCAGTTGATGCGCGAACTGCAGCCGCTGGTGCACTCCCTCAACGAGCAGCCCAGCTCGCTGATCTTCGATCGCGCGCATCCATCGGACCCTGAGCCCAAGCGAGGCAAACAATGAAAAAAGAGATCCTGACGCTGGCCCTGCTGGGCCTGCTGGCGGGTTGCAGCAGCCAGCCAAGCCTGCACTACTACTCGCTCGATGCCGACAGCCAGCAACCCGTAACGGCCCCGGCCCAACCGCAGCACCAGCTGGTGCTGCGCCCGGTGGCGCTGGCCAGCCAGCTCGACCGGATCAGTCTGGTCTATCAGCTGGAAGGGCAAGAGCTGCACTTCACCGAGTACCATCGCTGGGCCGGTGCGCTGGACGATCAGCTCAACCAGCTCACCCTCAATGGCCTCTCCACCCGCCTGCCGGGCTGGGTGGTGCGACAGGATGGCGCCCGCAAGGGGCCGGTGCTGACCATTCTGGTGGAGCGCTTTCAGGGCCGTCATGACGGCAGCGCCGTGCTGAGCGGCCGCTGGCGCCTGCTGGCAGAAGATGGCACAGTGCTGCGCGATGCCCCCTTCCGTCAGGAGCGGGTACTGCCAGCCGATGGCTACAACGCACTGGTGAACGAACTGGGTCAGGGCTGGCAACAGCTGCTCGACCAGATTGCCGCCGAGGTGCGCAAGCAGGGTTGAGCACATCAACCTGCGAGCATCAGATAGAAAAAACGACGCCAGCTGGCGTCGTTTTTTTATGGGCAAGAGTCGGGGGCGACTTATGCCTTGGCAGGCTGGCTCAGACGGGCAACCGCTTCCACATGCATGGAGTGCGGGAACATATCGACCGGCTGCACCTCGTCCAGCACGAAGCCCTGCTTGACCAGCCAGGCAAGATCGCGGGCCAGGGTCTGCGGGTTGCAGGAGACATAGACCAGACGACGGGGCGCCATGGCGACCAAGGTCTGCAGCACCGCCTTGTCACAGCCTTTGCGGGGCGGATCCATTACCACTACGTCAGCGGTCACGCCCTGAGCGTGCAGCTCGGGCATCAGCTGCTCGGCCTTGCCGACGTGGAATTCGGTGTGCTCGATGCCGTTGAGGGCGGCGTTGCGGCGGGCATCGCTGATGGCGCTCTCCACCGACTCGATCCCCACCACCTTGGCGGCCTTGCCAGCCAGGAACAGGGAGATGGTGCCGATACCGCAATAGATGTCGAACACCGTCTCGTTACCGGTCAGCTCGGCATACTCGAGGGCGCTGGAGTAGAGCACATCGGTCTGGGTCGGGTTGTTCTGGAAGAAGGAGAGTGGCGAGATCTCGAACTCGAGTTCGTGGATCTTGTCGCGGATCACCCCTTCGCCGAGCAGCACCCGGTTGGTGGCACCCAGAATGCGGTTGGTGCGCTCGTTGTTGATGTTCTGCACCAGGGTAGTGACCGGCAGATCGCTCAGGGCTGCCAGCAGCTCGGCTTCGAACGGTAACTCCTCGCCCAAAGTGACCAGCACCACCATCAGCTCGCCGCTCTTGAAGCCCTTGCGGGTCATCAGGTTGCGCACGCAGCCGCTGTGGTTCACTTCGTCATAGGCGGATATGTCGTGCTCGCGCATCCAGTTGCGCACCCGGGCGTTGAGCTCGACATGCAACGGATCCTGCACCGCGCAGTCATCGGCGGTGATGAGATCGTGGGAGTGCTTGCGATAAAAACCGATCTCGGCACCCGCTTCGCAGCCACGCACCGCATATTGCGCCTTGTTGCGATAGGCGAACGGGCTCTCCATGCCAAGGATATCCTTGACCGGAGTATCACCCAGCCCAGCCTGCTCCAGTGCGCTCTGCACCAAAGCCTGCTTGAGCTTGAGCTGGGCCGGATAGGCCAGCGGGCGCACCTGACAGCCACCACACTCGGTGTTGGGGCAGAAATCGGCAACCCGATCGGCGGAGGGCTGGAGCAGCTCGGCGACCTTGCCGTGCAGATAGTTCGGCTTGACCTCGGTCAGCTCCACCAGCGCCTGCTCACCGGGCAGCAGACCTTCGACAAACAGGGGGCGATCGAACAGGCGTCCTTTGCCATCTCCTTTGTCGGTCAGTTCCAGGATCTCGATCTGGTGTTGATGTCCCACTAACGGCATGAGCGGCTCCAAAAGTACTAAAAATGGGGGGTGATGGACGCGGAAAAGCCATGCCCATCGAGAAAAGGTGGCAGAGTTTAGCGGAGATCCGGCCAAATTGCAGGCATAAAAAGCCTGCTTGTTGCAATGGTCATTGCCCTGACCATCTGCCGGGCGTGGCCACCTTTCGGGTTGCGGCAAATTTAGCCCTTGGGCCGCAACGCCCAGCCTGTTAAAATTCCGCTCTTGAAATTATCCTGGGCCCCGCGCCCGTTCTAGCTAAGGTCTACCGCGATGCGTACCAGCCAATATCTGCTTTCCACTCTCAAGGAAACCCCCTCCGACGCTGAAGTTGTCAGCCACCAGCTGATGCTGCGCGCCGGGATGATCCGTAAACTGGCCTCCGGCATGTATGCCTGGTTGCCAACCGGTCTGCGGGTACTGAAGAAAATCGAGAACATTGTTCGCGAAGAGATGAACAATGCTGGTGCCGTCGAAGTCTCCATGCCGGTGGTACAACCCGCCGAGCTGTGGCAGGAGTCCGGCCGCTGGGATGACTACGGTCCCGAGCTGTGCCGTCTGACCGACCGTCACAACCGTCCCTTCGTGCTGGGCCCGACCCACGAAGAGGTGATCACTGCGCTGGTGCGTTACGAAGTGAACAGCTACAAGCAGCTGCCGCTCAACCTCTACCAGATCCAGACCAAGTTCCGCGACGAAGTGCGCCCCCGTTTCGGCGTGATGCGCGGCCGCGAATTCCTGATGAAGGATGCTTACTCCTTCCACATCGACAAGGAATCTCTGGTCGATACCTACGAGAAGATGCACGCCGCCTACTGCAAGGCGTTCACCCGCATGGGCCTGAACTTCCGTCCGGTGCAGGCCGATACCGGCTCCATCGGGGGTACCGGTTCCCACGAATTCCAGGTGCTGGCCGAGAGCGGTGAAGACTTGATCGCCTTCTCCGACAGCTCCGATTACGCCGCCAACATCGAGATGGCCGAAGCACTGGCGCCGGCCGGCGAGCGCGCTGCAGCCACCGCAGCCCTGACCAAGGTTGCCACCCCGAACGTACACACCATCGACGAAGTGGCTGCCTTCCTGAACGTGGCGCCGACCGCCATCGCCAAGACCCTGCTGGTGCTGGGCGAAGAGGATGAGGCTGGCAAGCAGGCCGTTATTGCGCTGGTACTGCGTGGCGACCACGAACTGAACGAAATCAAGGCCGAGAAACTGGCTGGCGTGGCCAACCCGCTGACCTTCGCCAACGACGAGCAGATTAAAGCTGCCGCCGGTTGCGATGCAGGCTCCATCGGCCCGGTCGGCTTTGCCGGTCGCATCATCGTCGATCGCAGCGCTGCCCATCTGGCGGACTTCGTCTGCGGTGCCAACGAAACCGGCTTCCACCTGACCGGTGCCAACTGGGATCGCGACATCGCATCTTACGAAGTTGCCGACCTGCGCAACGTGGTAGAAGGCGACCCGAGCCCGTGTGGCCAGGGCAAGCTGCTGCTCAAGCGCGGTATCGAAGTGGGCCACATCTTCCAGCTGGGTACCAAGTACTCCGAAGCGATGAAGGCGAGCGTGCTGAACGAAGCTGGCAAGTCCGTCACCATGGAGATGGGTTGCTACGGTATCGGGGTTTCCCGTCTGGTTGCTGCCGCCATCGAGCAGAACAACGACCAGTACGGCATCATCTGGCCGGACGCCATCGCCCCGTTCGAAGTGGCCATCGTGCCGATGAACATGCACAAGTCCGAGCGCGTGGCCGAGCAGGCACAGCAGTTCTACGCCGAGCTGAAAGCCGCTGGTGTGGACGTGCTGTTCGACGACCGTAAAGAGCGCCCGGGCGTGATGTTCGCCGACATGGAGCTGCTGGGCATCCCGCATGCCATCGTCATCGGCGATCGCGGTCTGGACAACGGCGTTGTGGAGTACAAGTGCCGCCGTACCGGCGAGAAGCAGGAAGTGGCCATCAGCGACATCGTCGCCATGATCAAGGCCAAGCTAGGCCGTTAATTCCGCTCTCTTCCCGATATAAAAAAGCGCGCCATTTGGCGCGCTTTTTGTTTCTGTGTACTGACGACGGCAACCGGATGAAGGGTTGCCTCAGGGATTGCGACCGATAAAGAGGTCGGTCACGTGGCAGCTGCTTCTGGCTTCCAGTGCGTTGAGCATATAGGCCGCCGCATCTTCCGGAGTCATGAAGCCACTCGGGTCCACGTGATCCGAGTTATCCCAGAATTCGCTGCGGATCCCGCTCGGATAGAGGTTGACCAGCCGCAGTGGCGAGCCTTTCAGCTCGGCGCGCAAGGACTCGAGAAAGCCGCGCATCCCCCATTTGGAGGCGCAGTAGAGGCTCTCGTTGGCCTTGCCCACCTGAGCGGCGGAGGAGAGCACATTGGCCAGTACTCCGCCTTTCTCCCCGATAAGCCGCACCGTCTGCTGGGCCACCAGAATGGTGGAGATGAGATTGCTCTCCACCACCCGGCGGATCTGCTCGGCGGTGTAGACACCGACCGGGCCAAACTCGCCCACCCCGGCGCAGTGGATCACCATGTCGGGCTGCCCGCCCCACTCCACCGCAGCGGCGAAGGCAACGTCGACCTCTTCATGGTGCGCCAAATCGGCCGCGATGCCGATCACCGCGCTGCCGAGCAGTTGTTCCTGCTCCTGCAGTCGCTGATAACGGCGCCCCATCATGGAGACCTGATGGCCCCGCTCAACCAGACCTATGGTCAGCGCCCGGCCGAGACCAGAACCGGCGCCTGTCACTATGATGTGGCCCATTATCGCTCCTCGTCGTCAGTCGACGGTCAGATTAGAAAGTGAATTCGCCGCCCATGAACCAGCCATCAACAGACTGATCGATATTGGCGAAGTCGACCTTGGCTTCACGCCAGCCGGCACGCAGCTTGATCGGCATGGAGGAGAACTTGTAGGAACCACCCAGACGGTAGTCATAGTTGTCCGCATCGTGAGTGCGCAGATCGCCGAAGAAGGCGATGCCGGTGCCCGGGATCTTCACTTCGCTGCCGGCATA
This sequence comes from Aeromonas sp. S12(2024), assembly GCF_041402305.1. Classification (NCBI taxonomy): domain Bacteria; kingdom Pseudomonadati; phylum Pseudomonadota; class Gammaproteobacteria; order Aeromonadales; family Aeromonadaceae; genus Aeromonas; species Aeromonas sp. S12(2024). The sequence goes on along the minus strand of NZ_JBGLRB010000007.1, from coordinate 157,556 downwards.
GGCCATCAGGGTATCTTCGTCATAACCCTTGCGACCGAAGTAGACCTGCTCGCCATCGTAGTGACGGCCGGTCATACCCAGATCGATCTTGAACAGATCGTTGTTGAACAGACGGTAGTAGAGGCTCAGATCGTAGGCAGTCAGATCGTTCTTGAAGTTGCCGCCGGAGGTGCTGAAATCGGAGACTTCAAACTTGGCGTTCGGCAGGAAGATGATGCCGTGTTCCAGTTGCAGATAGCCGTTCCAGTTGTAGCTGTCGTCATAGCTGCCATCAGCACTGGTGCCATAAGCCTGACCACTGCCCTTGGCGGCCCATACATCGGCACCGGCGGCAAAACGCCAGTCGTCAGCGGCCATGGCACTCTGGCTGCACAGAGCCAGCACAAAACCGGCAATCAGCGTCTTTTTCATTACGTCACTTCCTCTTGCATACATGGAAAAGAGCACTATTTTACTCGGTGCAGCCAAAATACCCAGCGTCAATCCTGAACAAACGACGACAAATGTCAGTGCTTCATATGCTTCATCTCTGCCATCGGCTCAATCGGCTTCACCGGCAGTGACAGATCCAGCTTCTGACCATCATCCATGGTGAGGGTGAGCGGGAAAGGGGTCTGCTCGGAGAGCGTGCCCACCTCGAACAGCATGATGTGCAGGCTGCCCGGTTTCAGCACCGCTTCGCCCTTGGCCGGGATCTCGATATTCTCGACCTGACGCATCTTCATCACGCCATTTTCGTGCAGATGAGTGTGCAGCTCGGCACGCCCGGCCGCAGCAGAAGCCGCCGCCACCAGCTTGACCGGCTGGTCGGCGTCATTCTTGAGCACCATAAAGGCGGCGGTGTTGGGGGAGCCCGGCGGCAACAGGCGCACATAACCGTCGACAGCCTCGACCTTGGCCAGTGCAGGCGCCGTCATACCCAGAACCAGCAGAGAATAAAACGCACGTTTAAACATGGTTGAAATCCTTTTATGATGTTGTTAAACGGCGCCAAGGTTACCCCAGCAGCAACCTTTTTTGCACCTTTCAATAACAAGGATTTAGACATGGCCCCCATTCTCATTGCCGAGCAGCAGGATGGCTTGCTCACCCTGACCCTCAACCGCCCCGACAAGCGCAACGCCCTCAATACCGAGCTCTATAAGCAACTGGTGGCAGCGCTGCGAGAGGCGGCAGCCGATGAAGAGGTGCATGTCCTGTTGTTGCAGGGGCAGCAAGATTGCTTTACCGCGGGCAATGATCTGGCCGACTTTATGGGCAAGAGTTCGCTGGAGCCCGACGACCCCATACTGCAGTTCCTCCACACCCTGGCCGATTTCCCCAAACCCGTGATCGCTGCCGTTGCAGGCCCGGCAGTGGGGATTGGCACCACCATTTTGCTGCACTGCGATCTGGTCTATCTGGCGGATAACGCCCGCTTGCAGCTCCCCTTTGTCGAGCTGGGGCTGGTGCCGGAGTTCGCCTCCAGCCTGCTGCTGCCGCGTCTGGTGGGGCACCTCAAGGCAGCCGAGCTGTTGCTGCTCGCCGAGGCGATTGATGCCGAAGAGGCGCTGCGATTAGGGCTGGCCAACAAGGTAGTGGCGGCCGATGGATTGCTCTCCCTTGCCCGCGAGCAGGGGCTGAAGCTGGCGGCCAAGCCGCCCAGAGCGCTGCAAAAGAGCAAGGCGCTGCTGAAACAGGAGCTTAAACAGGCGGTGCACTTTGTCATCGATCTGGAGGCGCGCGCCTTCGCCCAGGCACTGCAAGGGGAAGAGGCGCAGCAACGCATCGCCCAGAAACTCAAACGGCGAGGCTGAGCCGCGCCCACATCCGTTCAGTTGAGGCGAAAACGGCCGATCAGCTCGCAGCCCTGCACCTTGTCCTGCAGCTGGATCAGCCGGGCAATTTCCGGATTGGGGTGACGCTTGAGAAAGGCGAGCAGGGCTCCACGGCAGCAACCCAGCTCGCTGATCAGCGCCTCGCACTCCCGGTTCGGGCACTGCGGCACCAGCGCAGTCACCAGCTCGGAGGCAAGCTTCAGGTAGCGCAGCTCGTAAGTCGGCTCATCCATCGCCCGCCAGAAGTCAGCCAGCCGGTGACAGGTGGCGACCCGCATGGTGGCCAGCTCGGTCAACTCCACCTGGGTCATCTCGTAAACATCCCCCAGCGCCTGCTGATAAAAGCAGATCGCCGCCCCTAGCGAACCGGCCTGCCAGGCACGCTCCGCCTCCAACATGTATCGTTGCCAACTTTGCGGTGTCATCTCGCTCTCCCGAATCCGTCATGGTGGGAGTGTTATCATGGCTAATTGAGAATAAATATCAACCAGAGGGTTAGTGCAGGATCTCTGCGCAACCTTGGCAAACCCGGCGCCCGACTTTATGATCGCGCCCTTACACCCTTCTTTGGAGCACACCACAATGCGACCACGCCTCCCGCAGATGCTGGGCTGCTCCCTGCTCTGCGTGCCCCGCATGCTGGTCTGGATCTATTAGCTGCGCTCAAGCGAACGCAACCCATCCGATCCATTCAGCAAAGGAGTACCAGCATGAACACCTGCCAACACTGGTCGCAGGTCGAATACCTGCACCTGACGGTGACCAACCCCAATATCTGCCTCAAGGGGCAGCACAGCTACTACTCGGGTGCCTGGGATGGCCCCTTCGAAGAGGTGGCGGTGCGCTACCTCCATGGCGATCCCTTCAGCCGCAGCCCGGAAACCGGCTGGGAGCCGCTCTGGCATATCGACCGGCTCCATATCGGCGACTATGTGCAGATTGCCGCCGGGGTAAAGATCATCATGGGCGGCAACCACACCCACAACACGTCCTTCATCAGCACCTATCCGTTCGCCGATCTGGCGGCGCTCCAGCGCAGCTACCGCCCCGCTGGCGATACCCGCATCGGCAACGATGTCTGGATCGGCATGGAGGCGATGATCATGCCCGGCGTCACCATCGGCGACGGCGCCATCATCGCCGCCCGCTCACTGGTCAATCAGGATGTGCCGCCCTATGCCATGGTGGCTGGCACCCCGGCCAGGGTGGTGCGGATGCGCTTTGGCGAGGAGGAGATTGCCCGGCTACAGGCCCTAGCCTGGTGGGATTGGCCGGATCAACAGGTCAACGATCTGCTACCGCTGATCCAGCAAGGTGACGTCGCCCTGCTTGAGCAGGCGGCTGCCCGCTGGGCGGAGCGCCATGAGTGACCACCGCTAACCAGTAGCTGACAGCATAAGGGCGACCCCGGGGTCGCCCTCTTTTATCTCCGGCATGCTCTGGACGCCGTCATCGCCTATCCACTCACTGCGCGCTTTTGGACTGGTTGAGGCTGCACTGCTTGCCGGGATAACCGGGCAAGTCACTGGCATCGCTGCCGCAGGCGAGCCGTTTGGCCTGTTGCAGGCGGGCCGCCAGATTGGCGCTGTCCACCGGCATCCATTGCATCTGCTTGCCGAGCCAGCTGGCCCAGGCAAACTCGACGAAATAGACCTGTTTATCCTTGCGAAAGTAGCCCGCATTCTGCAGCAGTCCGGCGAGGGTGCGATAGGGGTAATCAGGCAGCTTGTCGATACTGGTCGGCAACTGCTCCGGGGTCAGCGGTTGCCCCTTCTCATCCTTGAGCCAGGCCCAATGATTGTTCTGCATCTGGCTCCAGAAGTTGGCTTTATCCTGCAGACGGCCAATCACCTTGACCCGGGCATCCTTGACGCCCTGCTGCCACAACGCCTTGGTGAGATGGTGGCGGTCCACCAGCCAGTAGCTGCCATCCGGCGCAATCACCACGGGGATCTCTTTCTTTTTCATCAACTTGTCGAGCTGCTTTGCGCTCATGCCCGCCAATGTGGCCTGGGTCTCATCGACCTGGATCTGGCCGACGCCCCCCTGAGTCGGGTGCAAGGCATCGATGCCGATCTCGCACCAGTTGCCCACCGCCGTATCGCTCTGGCACGGGGCCAACGCCCAGGCACCCTGGCTCAACACACAGGCCAGCAATAACCATGCTTTCATCGTTTGACACTCCTCACCACATTGAACTGCACAGACGCCGGGAACGATCTTCTACCCCGATTGGGAGTGAGAGTCGAATGCTGGCGGTCAGACCAGCAAACGGGATATCATGATTTCCCATCTGTCGGCGATATTTTCTCGCCGAGTTTTCTCCCCGCTTCACACTATTTGAAGGATCCGACCCATGAAAGGATGGAGCCCCTTGCTGGCCCTGCTGGGCTGTGCTGCTGTCCAGGCTGCCGATATTCCCGCCGGAACACAACTCGCCGCCGAGCAGATTGTCGTTCGCCACCTCAAGGATGAACCTGCGAGCCTGAGCCCGCTCAAGCTGGTCGGCCTGCCGGAGTTGCAGGTACTGCGGGATCTGTTCGAGGGGCTGCTGACCCAGGGGCCGGATGGCAAACCGGTTGCCGGGGTGGCGGCCAGCTGGGAGAACAAGGGCAACCAGTTCTTTACCTTCCATCTGCGCCCGGATGCGCGCTGGTCCAACGGCGATCCGGTCAAGGCCGGCGACTTCGTCTACGGCTGGCGCAAGCTGGTCGACCCGAAAGAGGCGGCCACCTTCGCCTGGTTTGCCCAACTGGCCCGTTTCGACAAGGTGGACGAGATAGTCGCTGGCAAATTGCCTGCCAGCGAGCTGGGGGTCAAGGCCCTCGATGACCACACCCTGCAGGTGACCCTCTCCCAGCCGGTGCCCTACTTCCTGAACCTGCTGAGCCACCCCAGCCTGTCGCCGCTCCATCAAGCCAGCATCGAGCAGTACGGCAACCAGTGGACCCAACCCGGCAAACTGGTGGGTAACGGTGCCTTTGTGCTGAACAACCGGGTGGTCAACGAGAAGCTGGAGCTGACCCCCAACCCTTATTACTGGGATCGGGCCCATACCGTATTGACCAAGGTGATCTTTATGCCGATCAATCAGGAGAGCGCGGCCACCAACCGCTACCTGGCTGGCGATCTGCATATCACCGAATCCTTCCCCAAGGAGCAGTACGACAAGCTGAAGCAGCAGATCCCGAATGAGGTCTACACCCCGGATCAGCTCGGCACCTACTACTACGCCTTCAATACCCGTCAGGCGCCACTGAACGATGTGCGGGTGCGCAAGGCGCTCTCCTACACCATCGATCGCGCCCTGATCGCCGACAAGGTGCTCGGCACCGGCGAGAAACCGGCTTATCACTTCACTCCGGATGTGACCGCCAGCTTCACCCCGGCCGCCAACCTGCTCTCCACCAGCAGCCAACCGGCGCTGGACAGCAAGGCCAAGGCCCTGCTCAAGGAGGCCGGCTATGGCCCGGACAAGCCGCTCAAGCTGACCCTGCTCTACAACACCGCGGAAATTCACAAGAAGATGGCCCTGGCGATTGCCAGCATGTGGAAGCAGAAGCTGGGCGCCGAGGTCGAGCTGACCAATCAGGAGTGGAAAACCTATCTCGACAGCCGCCAGAGCGGTCAGTTCGAGGTGATCCGCTCCTCCTGGGTCGCAGATTACAACGACCCTTCAGCGTTCCTTGGCCTGTGGGGCTCCCGTCACAGCGGCAATATGGCAGGCTTTGCCAATGCCCGTTATGACCAACTGTTGGCAGAGGCGGCCAGCACTCAGGATGCCGCCAGCCGCAGCAAGCTGTTTGGCGAGGCGGAGACGATCCTGCTGGATCAGGCCCCCATCGCCCCCATTTACCAGTACACCAATGCCCGCCTCATCAAGCCATGGCTTAAAGGCTACCCCATCAACAACCCGGAAGATGTGGCCTACAGCCGCCAACTCTACCTCGTCAAACACTGACACCGGCCACAATGATGCGAGGCCCCGCAGGGCCTCGCTATTGATACTGTTCACATCCCGATTTCCAGCCTAAAATGCCGCCCCTTCTGTTCAATTAATCTTCAATACCCAGTCAGACATGCGTTATTTGATACTGCTCTCGTTGTTGTGGACCCTGCCTGCGCAGGCCAATAGAGAATCCCAATGCCAGCAAGAGTTTGTCGGCTGGATGCTGCACCAGCAGCAACAGTTCAGCGATCGCAAGTCTGACAAGATGGAACGGCGCCGGGCCGAGCGGGCCATCGAGTTGGCTCGTCAGGAGTACGACAAGCAGGCCAGCTTCTGCAAAACCATGCAACTTGTACATGAGTACAAAGATGATGATCCTCGCCTCGCCCCAAGAAAGGGTGAAGTTCACGATTTCACACCGGCCAGCTGACCCTCACTTCATCAATTCATTGTGTTGATTAATTGACCCAAGCCAAGTTCGGGTCACTGAAGAGCCTTAGAATGATTAACTGAGAACGACAATAAAAAACATAGTTATCAGTTATTTGGCTTTTTCAGGAACGACACATGATCAGACTCCATCAGGAGGGGGAGATACACTTCCCCGACAACATCGCACTCATCTCGACCACGGATCCCGCCAGTCATATTACCTATGCCAACCAGCATTTCTGTGATGTGGCCGGGTATGGTGCTGCCGAAATGGAAGGGGTGCCCCACAATCTGGTGCGACACCCCGACATGCCCAAGGCGGCCTTCGCCGACATGTGGCAGCGGCTACGACAGGGCAAAAGCTGGATGGGGCTGGTCAAGAACCGCGCCAAAAGCGGTCAGTTCTATTGGGTAAACGCTTACGTCACCCCGATCCTCAATGCGCAGAAGGAGATCGTCGAGTTCCAGTCGGTGCGCACCAAACCCGCCGCCAACGATGTGGCCTGGGCCGAGCAGCTCTATGGCCTGTTGCGCAGCGGCAAGGCGCTTCCCTGGCTGAGCCGCTTTCACATTGAACCGGGTCAGCTGACCCTCTGGCTCTCCGCTTCTGCCTTGCTCACCACCCTTGCTAACTTTGCCACCGGCAACCTGTTATGGCTGCTGCCCACCGCCTTGTTGCTGTTGGCACAGGCAACCCACGGCTGGCGATTGCAGCAACGGCTGGCTCATCTGCTCACCCTTGCCGATCAAGACAAGGGAACCCGCCTCTGTCAGGTGCTCTACACCCGACGGCGCGACACTCTGGCGGCCGTCGAACTGGCCCTGCGGATGAAACAGGCCGAGCTCAAGGCCGTGGTCGGGCGCAGCGCCGACACCAACCAGCAGATCCTGCAGGCAGCCGAAGATGACCGGGGCAATATCCAGACCATTGATACTCATCTGCAGCAGCAGCGCACCCACAGCGAGCAGCTGGCGACCGCCATCACCGAGTTGAGCCACTCCATTCGCGATGTGGCCCACAGTGCCCATGAGGCGAGCAATCTGGTCATAGAGGTACAGCAGGTATCCGACGAGGGGCTGCAAGCATTGGCGACCACCCGTTCTGCCGTCAACCAACTCCATCAGGAGCTGGATGCCAACCACGCCGTGCTGGCCCAGCTCACCAGCGACAGCCAGAAGATCAGCGGCATTCTGGAGGTGATCAGTCAAATCGCCGACCAGACCAACCTGCTCGCCCTCAATGCGGCCATCGAGGCCGCCCGGGCGGGCGAACAGGGGCGCGGCTTTGCCGTGGTGGCGGATGAAGTAAGGGCGCTGGCCCAGAAGACCCGTGCCTCGACCAGCGAGATCCACGAGATGATCCAGGCGCTGCAACAGACTACACGACAGCTGTCGGAGGGGATGACACAAGGGGCGCAGACCTCGGTGCGCTGCCAGCAGCACGCGGGCACCACCGCCGACGTGCTCACCCAGATCAACCGGATGCTGGGGCAGGTAACCCGCACCAGCGACGAGATCGCCCAGGCGGTGAGTCAGCAGGCCGACGTCACGGCGACCCTCGATGAAGGGGTACACCAGATCCACCAGCTGGCCAGCCACACCGCCGACAACAGCAGGCAGGCGCTAGATGGCATCACCCTGCTGGTAGAGCGGCTGCAGGATCTCTCGCGGCTGATCAACCAGTTCAGATATTGAAGCGACAGCGATCAAAAAAGCGCGTCAACTGACGCGCTTTTTGGCTGCTCTTGCCTTGGCACAACTGGCTTATTCGGCCGTCTCGCTGGCGGCAAACTCCGGCACCTTGGCCATGGCATCCAGCACCACCTGAATATCCGCCCCCGGTTTGCAGGCGTTCTCGCTCAGGTGACGACGCCAGGCGCGAGCCCCCTGCATGTTCTGGAACAGCCCCAGCATATGGCGGGTCATGTGGGAGAGGTAGTTGCCCTTGGCCAGCTCCTGCTCGATATAGGGCAGCATCATCCGCACCACTTCGTGGCGGCTCGGCACGGCGTTGTTCTGGCCGAACACCAGATTGTCCACCTGCGCCAGAATGTAGGGGTTCTGATAGGCTTCGCGCCCCATCATGACGCCATCGACGTGTTGCAGGTGCTCAAGGGTCTGCTCCATGGAGGTGACACCGCCGTTGAGGGCGATGGTCAGCTCCGGGTAATCCTGCTTGACCCGATAGACGCGGGGATAATCGAGGGGCGGGATCTCGCGGTTCTCCTTGGGGCTCAGGCCACTCAGCCACGCCTTGCGGGCATGGACGATGAAGGTATCGCAACCGGCATCGCGCACCTGTTCGATAAAGGCCTGCAAAAACTCGTAAGAGTCCTGATCGTCGATACCGATACGGGTCTTCACCGTCACCGGAATATCGACCACATCGCGCATCGCCTTGACGCAGTCTGCCACCAGCGCCGGTTCACCCATCAGGCAGGCACCAAAGCGGCCGTTCTGCACCCGATCGGAGGGACAACCGACGTTGATGTTCACTTCGTCATAGCCGCGCTCCTCGGCCAGCTTGGCACAGCGCGCCAGATCGGCCGGATTGCTGCCACCCAGCTGCAGGGAGATGGGGTGCTCCTGCTCGCTGTAACCCAGATAATCCCCCTTGCCGTGGATGATGGCGCCGGTGGTCACCATTTCGGTATAAAGCAAGGTCTGGCGGCTCATCAGTCGATGAAAGTAACGGCAATGCCGATCAGTCCAGTCCAGCATGGGGGCAATTGAGAATGTCTGGCGGTGGGCAGGCTTGCCAGATATGGCCTCAGAGCCTGATTTAACGGTGTTTTCACTGATTTGTTTCTGAGTCATTTGCGGGTGTTTCCAGACATTTGTTGATTGAACCTGCCCCATATCTGCCCCACCATTTCATGGGGCAGGTGTACTCCACGAGGTATCTATGGCCGGCTACACAATAGAAAAACGTAAGACCAGCAAAGGCGAGCTACGCTATCGCTGCACCGTCAGGGAACATAAAGGCGAAGAGGTAGTATACCGAGAATCCCGAACCTTTGGCAGACAGTCCGACGCCAAGAGCTGGGGCACGCAGATGGTTGCGATGATCGAGAGGGATGGTTTGCCAGGACAGGTACAACCCGCCCCAACCATCCGCGAACTCATTTCTCTCTACCGTGCCCATCCAGCCATCAGCCCCACCATAGGCAGAACCAAGGCTTATTGCCTCGACCTAGTTGCCGATTGCGATATCGCCAAGCTCAATGCCGACGAGCTCACCATCAAAGACCTGGTCGATCACTGCCAAGCCAGAAGAGATGCGGGGGCATCTCCAGCTACCGTTGCTCACGACATCAGCTATCTTGGTTCTGTTTTTGCAGCCGCCAACCCAGTCTTCAATATCCCGGTCGACAACAAGCTCATCTTAGAAGCACGCAAGACCCTCAACAACCTGAAACTGGTGGGAAAAGCCCAGAAGCGCACCCGTCGTCCGGTGAGCGATGAACTGGAGCGGATCATCCAAGGGTTGGAAAAAAGGCAGAGCCATAGCATGGCCAAGATCCCCTACACAGACCTCCTTAACTTCGCCATCCTGAGCTGCATGCGAATAAGCGAGGTGTGCAAGATCAAGTGGTCTGCCGTAGATGAGAAGAATCGTGCCGTGCTGGTTGAAGACCGCAAAGACCCGAGAAAAAAGATAGGGAACCATATGCTGGTGCCCCTGCTCGGCGAGGCTTGGGAGATCCTCAAACGTCAGCCCAGAGCCGACGATCGCATCTTCCCCTACAACAGCAAGAGCGTCACCGCCGGTTTTCTGCGAGTCAGAACGGAGCTTGGAATTGAAGACTTACGCTGGCACGACCTACGCCGCGAAGGAGCCTGCCGTCTGTTTGAAGCTGGCTTTGTCATCGACGAGGTCGCCCAAGTCACCGGCCACAGAAACATCAACATCCTCTGGCAGATATACACCGACCTCTACCCCAATCGGGTACATGCCAAGTTTGAACGGCTACAACAGGCCAAGGTGGTAGCAGAGGCCAGATAAAGTGGGAAAAGTGGGATACAGATTGATGCTAAGATGTTGCTCTTGTCAGATGTATTCAGGATGATCAAGCAATTAACAGAACCCCATTGAGTCATTTTCGTGAGGTTATGGCCCCACTGATCTCAGGGATGAGGTCAGCATGAGTCACCAGCTCACCTTTGCGGACTGCCAGTTCAATGGTAAACGTCGCAAAACTCGCAAAGAGGCGTTTCTTGCTCGTATAGAGGCTCTGCCTCTATGGGGTATTGTTGCCCAAATCGGCCATTATGCCACAACTTCCCCAGCCCCAGGTGACAGCTACACTTGGGGCTTTCTAACCGGCAGACCAAGGGCATTCAGTTTGTTCATCGCACACACGTAGGCCATGAGCTCTCCCACTTGTCCGTTGTAGTTATGTAGACTGATTTTTCCCGTCATCAATTGTTTGAACCTATACATCGCCGTCTCGGCCAATGAGCGCCGATGATACCCGGACTGCTGCTTCCAGTGAGTCAGCCCCTCCTTGCGCATCACCAGAACCGCTTCATGACGTGGATGCTCCTCACCCCATAAACCGGCATTCTTGCGCGGCGGAATACAAGCCTTTGCTCCTTTGCGCTTTATCAGTTCATCGCAGGCCTTGGTGTCATATGCGCCATCGGCATACACGGTACCAAGGGCTCGGCGTAGCGGATTGAACAGGGTCGGCAACACCTCGGCATCATGAACATTTTCCAACGAAGCCTCGGCTGCCACGATGTCGTGGGTCGCCGGGTCTACCGCCAGGTGCAATTTGCGCCAGACCCGGCGCTTGTCATGGCCATGCTTTCTAACCTTCCATTCACCCTCGCCAAACACTTTCGTGCCGGTGGAATCGATAACCAAATCGGTAACCTTGCTCTTGGGTGGCTGGCGGTATGCCACCTTCACGGTACTGGCGCGCTTGCTGACACAGCTGTAGTCGGGGGCACACAGCGGCACATTCATCAGCTCAAACAGCGAGTCGAGCAGGCCCAGTGTCGCCCGCAGGGAGAGGTTGAAAATGCCCTTGAGCATGAGAAAGGTACAGATGGTCTGGTCGGTGTAGAGGGCGCTTCGTCCCCGGCGGCCATGATGTTCTTGATGGAACCAGTTATAAACGACATTCTCATCAACCCAGAACGTTAGCGAGCCGAGTTTGACCAAGGAACGGTTGTACTGTGACCAGTTGGATATGGCGTGAAGCGACTTGCCCATGATGCTGATTTGAAGAGGGATTTGGTGATCAGATCGCCGTCTCCACCATAAGTTCAATTCAGGTCACTCTGATGTGGGAAACAACGCCCCTCTATGGTTAAGAATGCTCGCTTGCTTCGTCAACTTCGCGACAAAACCTATCAATATACAACCGGTGCCTATGTACTGTAACGGAGCAAAAATTTAGCCAAAAAACATATTGAAACTAGATTTTTTCTTCAGATATATCCCCATTCTGATTAATACCTCTATTGTGTTATTATCGCAAATATAAGTCATAAACATTTTTTTATTGCTGATGTTAAGTAATTCGAAGGCTCGCTTCAGGTGGGTTTGAACTGAGCTGTCTTTTATTTTTAAAATGGTGGCCACTTCTTTTACTGACAAGTTTAATGTTGACAATGAAAGGCACTCAATCTGACGCCTGGTTAAGAATGGCGAGAGCAATTTTGGGATGACATCATACAAGTCCTCTAAAGGACTTCGCAGATTTATATTTTCATATTGCGCTAAAGATATTCCCATTAATTGACCTAATATACCCTGGATGTCAACGACAGATGAATAATGACTGATTTTATTATGTATAAAGGTAAACCGTGAACTCCCTTGGTAAACCAGATCTTTACCAGTTGCAGAAATGCTCAGAAATTCACCTAGGTGTTTTCCTTTTGTGGTCCACTCGATAACAATTTCGTTATGATAAGTTGTAATACTGTCTTCTTTATACAGTGACGTTGGAAATGCTTGCTGCCAAACTTTCAAAGTATTGCAAAATGAATCAGGTCCTACAGACAGTTTAATTGGGCTTTCAATCGTGGTTGTGGGAGTCATAACATCTTTCACGAACTCGGGTGCCTTATCATTCCATACTTTATTCATAAGCTCACGTGCGGTATGAACACACATCTGTCGGTGATTCAAAATACTAACCTTCATTTTTAAAATCGTTGGAATACTTAATTTTAATATTCTGTACCAACTCTTTGATTTTAGTGGGAGGAAAACTACCAATTAACAAGCCGATTACGACCAAAGCACAGCTTAACACTTTTTGTGAAGATATAGCCTCGTGAAAAAAAATATTTGAACCTAAAATGGCAAAGATTGGCACGAGTAAAGTAAAAGGGGCCACATAAGACAAATGGTAAGATACAACTAACCTATTCCAAATCCAGTAACCGAAAAGCGTTGTGAAATAAGCTTGGTATATAATTGAGAATATATCGAGTGTGGTCATGTTTTCTACCAAGGCAGTAAAGTTGTTTGCCCCGACCTGAATGTAGGAAATGAAAAAAAGTGGAATGGGAGCAAAGAGCATGGACCATACGCTGAAGGCGAAAACGCGTTTTGTTTTTGATTTTTTAAGCAAAATACCAGAAGCCGACCAACACAACGCAGCAACCAGAATAAGTAACACACCTTCCATATTGATAGAACCATCGGAAACAGTTAGACTGAAGGCCAATCCAAGCAAAGCGATTAGTGAACCGATGAAACGGTTGGTACTCACCGATTCTTTGAGTAAGAACCAGCTAAGCACCAAGCCGAAAACAACATTAGTCTGAATTAACAAAGCGGCCATGCCTGGTGATAAACCAGCGCCTATAGCCCAAGTTGACAGTCCCCACACACCAACCGAAAAAGTTAAACCATAGGCAGCCAGATAAAACCAATGCACATCAGGCTTTTTCACAAAAAAAACGGCGGGAACAGCCGCTAATGTAAACCTCAGCCCGGTCAGCAACATTGGATCAAGCGCATTTAGTCCTAATTTAACGACAGAAAAATTAAGACCCCATATAGCCATGACTAGAATGCACAGGGTGTAGTCCTTCGACCTCATAGCTAAGCCTTTATATGTTCTAGGGTGTATGAATTACATTTATTCCAGATTGCGAACTGCTTCGCAAAATAGGTTACGATAAGATCAGCCCCCGCTCTTTTTAAACCTGTCAGTGTTTCTAAAACTGCTTCTTGTTCGTTTAACATGCCCATTTGAGCAGCACACTTGATAGCAGCATACTCTCCGCTGACTTGATATGCCGCCAGTGGAAGCAGTGTTTTGCTGCGCAAGCTTGTCAAGATATCCAAGTAAGGCGTACCGGGCTTGATCATTAAAATGTCAGCCCCTTCTTGTTCATCGAGCAATGCTTCGCTTAATGCTTGTCTAGAATTAGCATAATCGAGCTGATAAGTTCGTCTATCTCCTTTGAGATCGCATTCAACGGCATGTCTGAAGGGCCCATAAAAGGAAGATGCAAATTTCGCACTATGTGCGAGTATGGCAACACTAGAAAACCCAGCTTCATCCAACCCTTGACGAATAGCCATGACTTGACCGTCCATCATGGCAGAGGGTGCTAGCATATCGGCCCCGGCGCGTGCTGCAGTGATGCACTGCTTGACTAAGTTTGTCACAGTCTGATCGTTATCTACGTCATGATTGGCCAATGTACCGCAATGCCCGTGCGTTGTATACTCGCAAAAACAGATATCGGGTATCACCATCATTTGCTGACATGCAGATTTTATAGTGGTGATCATACGACTAAGCAAACCGTTGCTATTCCACGTATCACTACCTATTTCATCTTTGTGATGACTAATACCAAATGGCATCACGTATCGAATCCCTAATGCAAAAAGCTCTTTTATTTCAGAAGCAAGCTGTGTTTCCGGTATTCTAGCCAGACCTGGTAAAGCGATAATTGGCACCTCGCTTGAGATATCTTCTTCGACGAAAATCGGGTAAATTAAATCACTTAATTTCACCTCATTTTCCCTGACTAGCTCTCTCATCAGTGAAGTCGTTCGCAAACGGCGTAAGCGTTTGGTTAACTCTTGTTGAGTTGAATTCTTTGAATTTGACATTAATACCACGGTGATGTGACTCCAGAATTTTCCTAGAATATCTTTTATAAGTGGCATCAGTTGGTTATATCGACCGAAGCCACTCCAGATCTACTAATTATCTTAAACTCGCTCAATGATCATGGCCATTCCTTGCCCGACACCGATGCACAAACTACAAAGTGCATAACGCCCGCGTTGTTGTTCTAGCTGATTAACTGCAGTGCCAATCACTCTCGCGCCACTCATTCCAAGTGGATGTCCAAGAGCAATTGCGCCACCATTCGGATTCAGACGCTGGTCGTCTCCCTCAATACCAAGGTTTTTAATAACAGATAGTACCTGAGATGCAAATGCCTCATTTATCTCGATCACGTCCATCTGGTCTAATGACAGTTGCGTTAACTCCAGTACCTTTTTAATAGCTGGTACTGGGCCGAAGCCCATAATATTTGGCTCTACTCCGGCACAGGCTGTTGCCACTATCCTAGCTTTTGGTACTAGTTTATAATTTGACAGTGACTGTTCTGAAGCTATCAATAATGCAGCAGCTCCATCGTTAATACCTGATGAGTTACCAGCACTAACAGAACCATTGTGATGAACGACCGGTTTGAGATTGGCCAAGGTTTCTAAACTCGAGAGTCTGGGATGTTCATCGGTATCAACAAGTACACTCCCCTGACGTTTGTGTTTGACTTCGACAGGTACAATTTCATTTTTGAAGAATCCTCGCTCTTTGGCATCGGCATATTTTTGCTGGCTCAAAAGCGCAAACGCATCCTGTTCTATTCGGGTAATGTGGAACTTTACCGCAAGGTTTTCAGCTGTTTCAGGCATAGAGCAAGTGCCGTACATTCCGTTCAGTTTTGCGTTAACAAACCTCCAGCCCATCGTGGTATCGTAGAATTCAGCATTACGAGAAAAAGGTGAATCAGTTTTCCCAAGCACATACGGTGCCCGTGACATGGACTCAACACCACCGGCAATGATCAGATTGGCTTCGCCAGCTTTAATGGCGCGAGCTGCGCTAGAAACTGCTTCCATCCCAGATGCACATAACCGGTTTACCGTTGACCCTGGTACCTCTTTATCAAAACCAGCTAATAGTAAACTCATCCTAGCGACGTTTCTGTTATCTTCTCCAGCCTGATTAGCACAACCTAAAATCACATCATCGACGTTACGCCAATCCACATTTGAGTGACGTTTTTTAAGAGCCTGCAAAGGGACTGCGGCCAGATCGTCAGCGCGGACAGAGGCCAGTGAGCCGGCATAGCGACCAATAGGCGTTCTTACGAAATCACAAATATACGCGTTATGCATATGCGACCTCCTCGTTATTCATAGTAAAGCTGGATGAGATTAACTCTCTAGCTCTCTCAACTTCAGGCTTAGAAATGTAGTGGTCTCGTCCGGTAAAAATCTGCAGATGCACACTCGCACCCAGCTGATCAAAATATTCGGCCGTTTCTGTCACACGCTCAGCAGATACCCAAGTATCGTTGTTACTACCAGTTATAAATATACTCATTCCATTAAATATATTTTTTTGAGATACTACTTTTGGATAATTAGGCCCGAATAGACCTCCGGTGAATATAATTGCACCACCAACCGGACATAAATATTGCCTCAAAAATTCGGCGACCATACAAGCACCCTGCGAAAAGCCAGCGAGCCAGATGTTTTGACTTTTTACTCCTTGTGAAAGTAAGTCTTGAAGTATATCGTTGATATAATCGAGACCATTATTTAGAAAAGGTTGATTGTCTTCAATGTCGCGGGTAAACCCACGCGGATACCATGTTGTTCCCGGGGCACAAGGTAGTAAATAGGTTACATCATCCAGATTCAGCTTTTGTATTAGTTTAGACATGTCATCTACAGTTTGGCGACGTCCATGCAACAAAATTACCACGGGGTTTTCTGTGCTAAGTTCAGCCCCTTTCTTAACGACTGAATATATGCTAGTGTCTGAAATGGCTTGGGTATTTAACACTATATTTTATTCCTTTTATTGGCTGAAGTTACATGGCCGTGGTGGCAGTTTTTTCTGGTTTTAAAGCTTGGCTTAACCCTAAAATATTTCTCGCCTCATCGACAGTAGCCACTTCCCTGCCTAATTCATGAGACAGCCTGACGATACGATCCACAAGCTGAGCATTGCTGGTCGCAAGCTCACCCTTGCGGTAATAAATATTGTCTTCAAGACCAGTGCGGACGTGACCACCAAGCAAAATTGAATAGGTATTTAGTGGGAGCTGCGCCTGACCGATGCCAATAGCAGACCAAATACTATTTTCTGGGAGACAATCGACTAAATGCAGCAGATCTTTGCAGGTCGGGCTGACCCCGCCATGGATCCCCATAGCGAATGCAAACACCAATTTTGAGCCAAGGTAGCCTTGCTTTTGAAGGGTGATTGCCTCGTTAATCACACCTGAATGATAAATTTCGATCTCTGGTGTAACATTGTGTTGCTTGATGGCAAGCGCCAGTTTTCTAGCAAGTGCGGGGCTATTGATAAATGGTTTATCGCCATGGTTAACCGAACCACAATTAAATGAGGCTATTTCTGGGCTGTACTGAAGATGGTTCCATGCTTCTTCTTCTGGAAAACCTTGTGGAAGGTTTAGACCAGATGTGCTCAGGTTGAGGATAATATTGGAACGCTCACGGACACGCTCAATAATTTCCCGCCAAACGTTGCTATCATAGCTTGGCATACCAGCTTCATCACGAGCGTGGATATGGGCGACACTGGCACCAGCCAAACTACATTGCACTACAGCATCGGCAATTTCTTTTGGGGTATGTGGGACTGCAGGGTTCTTACTTCTGGGAGTTATTCCACCATTTACGGCAGCAGTGATGATTAGATTTTCCATAATTTTTGAGCTTCTATGTTATGCATTTTGATTGATAATATAGATGCCAAGTAAAATAGATGTCCCTAAAAAAAGGGGATTGAAGCTGTATTATCACTCCGTTTATGTGGGCGACTGTCAGGTGAATACCGGCGTTGTTGCCCAAATCGGTCATTCAAACGCCATTCCCCCAGCCCCAAGGGATAGCTACACGAGTGGCTTTCTTACAGGCAGACCCAGGGCGTTGAGTTTGTTCAAGACGCTCACATACGCCATCACTCGCCCACCAGCAACTGCTTGAACCGATACATCGCCGTCTCTGCCAGTGAGCTAAGGTGATATCCCGACATCTTCTTCCAATGCACTAGCCCTTCCTTACCCATCTCCAGCACCGCCTCATTTCTCGGATGTCCCTTTTCCCATAACCCGCGTTCTTGCGAGGCGGGATACAGGCTTTCGCCCCTTTGTGCGAGATCAGCTGATGACTTGCTTTTCTGTCATAACTGCAATAGCTCCATCCGCATAAACACGTCCCAGCTTGCGCCGCAGTGAATTGAGCAGCGTCGGCAGCACCTCAGCATCATGGACATTTTCCAGCGAGACTTCCGCCGCCACGATATCGTGGCTCACAAGGTCTACCGCCAGGTGTAACTTGCGCCAGACTCGCCGTTTCTCAACACCGTGCTTTCTGACCTTCCACTCGCTTTCACCAAACACCTTCAACCCGGTTGAGTCGATAACCAAGTCGATAATGCGCTCCTTTGGGGGCCCACCGTCACCATGCGTGCCCGCTTGCTGACACAGTTATAGCCCGGTGCGCACAACGGCATATTCATCAACTCGAACAGGGAGTCGAGTAGCCCCTGACTGGCCCGCAGAGTGAGGTTGAAAATCCCCTTGAACATCAGGACGGTACAGATGGTCTGGTCCGTGTAAAGCGGACTACAGCAGCGCCACCCATGATGGTCGTTGTGAAACCAGTTCTTCATGGTCTCGGTATCAACCCAGAAGGTGAGTAAACCACGGTTAATCAAAAACTTATTGTACTTAGGCCAGTTGGTTATGGAGTGAAGCAACTGGACCATGATGCAGACTTGAAGAGGATGGTGGTGCAAGACCCAGCGAGCCACTATGCGAATTTCCAAATGGAGAAAATGAACGCTGAGATGGTCGCAGCAGCTTTACCGGATGTGGTGTTGAGGTGCGCGATGGGGTGAGTATTTATGCCAGTTTCAGTTAGTCAGAGTGCGTACCCATTTTCTGAAAAACTGCGAAGGCTGGCGCAGGATACTGTTACTTTACGGGAGGGGCATAAATATCAAGGCATGTTTGCATGCGGCATTGGGGAACCACATCACCCTATGTAACACGTAATTGGGACAGAACCAAAATGACGCTTCTTATACAAGCTTAGATAGCATGTCAACATTGAACGCTGTAAAAATCATTGCTCAAAGTTAACTTGTTTAAGAAATTGTAACAAAGATCACATCGCGTGAATTGATTGTTGTTTTTTTATTGCCATTGCGAGTCGTGTGAGTACCATTCGCCATCGGTTAGCGAACTGCATCTCAACTGGGTATATAGATGCATCTAATGCATCTTTCTGCGTGAATTATAAATAGAGTCAAAATGAAAAAATTAACTGATGTGACACTGGTAAAGCGTGATGACATTCCATCAATACGAACAATTGAAGTTGACGGGGTAGAGCACTGGCTTGGTCACGTGAAAGATTTTATGAAACAACCACATCTGCTGGATTTCCTTCCTGACGATAACCGCGTTTCCATGGCATGGGTACGTTTAGAGGCTGGTGAAGAGTTGGAACCGCACATTCATCCTGTAGAGTCGATGATTCTGATGTGCGAAGGTGGCGCATGGACCACTGGGGATGTTCAAGCAAAAATGCAAGCAGGTGATGCGCTTTTGGTTCCCCCTGGTAAGCTGCATGGATTTAAAGGTGCGAATCCAAATGGGTTCTGGGGGCTATCTATACAATTTGATAGCCGCGGCTTATATGAGGATTATTCTGATCCTTGGGCGACTTTCCTTCCCGACGATATTAAAAAGAATTTTGGCGGCTCTGTGGCAGAACAACTGTTTGCTCGCAATGAGATCTACATGGAGCGCTTTGATAAGCATAAGCTTTTTGCGTTAGTGAATCGCAAGCTGCTGGACAATCCGGTTGCTAAATCCAAGTTTCTCAATTGCTTTCAGGTATGGTCTGATCATTTTCAGCGAATGGTGCTATCTAGAGCCTCCACTCTGAATGACAAGGCTTACGAAGACATGACAATGTCGCACCTTGAAGAAGAGTTAGGACACAACCGTCAACTGAAAAACAATCGTCAGGATTTTGAAGTGGTTTTTGATCCGACATTGGAGGCAGCAAGTTCATGGTTTGTAAGTCAAATGTACTCTTTGACTGACCTCGAAAAGGTCGTCTTGGTGCATTTGGTTGTGGAAGCGTCAGCAGTATTTTTCTACAAGCATATTAAACCTGCTTTAGTGGATTCCTCTACAAAAGAGCATTTTGAGCTGCATAGTGTGCTTGATGATGAGCATGTTCGTATGGGCTACGATTTTATCGCTTCGGCTGAGATTGGAGATAGCCAGGCCTTGTTTGATATCCAGAACAAAGGTTGGGCCATGCTGATGACTGTGATGTCGAGAATCGCAGACCTGACGGTCTATGCCAGCAACCTCGGTGTCAGTACTGAGGCTCATGAGGAGCTTTCGGATGAAGCCATGGCCTAAGGAAGGCACACGCCGAATCCCTTCGGAAGTCTACACCAGTGATTCGGTTTATTCCCAGGAAATTGAATACATTTTCCAGGGCAACACTTGGAATTATGTAGGGTTGGCGGCTGAAGTCGCCAACCCGGGCGATTATATCCAGACATACATAGGTGAGACGCCCGTGGTTGTGGTTCGTGACCGTGAAGGGGCTATCAATGTTTTGGTCAACCGTTGTCCTCATCGAGGTGCGAAAGTTTGTCATAACCAACATGGTAACGTGAAATTGTTCGTCTGCCCGTACCATGAGTGGGCATTTAATCTTCAGGGTGAACTGAGAGGGATGCCGTTTAAGAATGGTATTGATGGTAAGGGCGGGATGTCGGCGTCGTTTAACCCTGATGAACATGGAATGCAGCGGCTGAACGTCACGGTACGTCATGGTGTAATTTTTGCGAGTCACTCATTTGACTTGCCACCATTTGAGGAATACCTCGATCCGACCATGCTTGCCTATTTTGATCGGGTGTGTGATGGCAGGGAACTTAAGGTGATCGGAAAAATGCGACATCGCATCAACTGCAATTGGAAATTGCAGGTTGAAAACGTCAAAGATCCCTTTCATGCAGCATTACTGCACTCGTTTTTCAAAAACTTCGGAATTTGGCGTTCCGATCAGAGAACAAGTGTCGAAGTGTGTCGAACTGGGGCGCACAGTGTTCTTGTTAGTACTGCTTCCTTTCAGTTGCGCCAGAACGAAGAAGCTGCACCTAAGGCTCGACTCAAAGCACCTCAGCTAATTGACCATCAGCGTGAATTTGAGCATGGAACTGGGGCAATTATGACGATTTTTCCAAATCTGATCATGCTACAGCAGCTCAATTGCCTGGCAATGCGACACGTTATTCCGGATGGGCCGAATACCTGTATTAAAGTCTGGACGTTTTTTGGCTATGCAAATGAATCTCAAGCGCTCACGAAACGCCGGCTGCTACAGGCCAATTTATTGGGGCCGTCCGGACTAGTAACTATTGATGACAATGAAATCTTGGCTGTGACGCAAGATGGTGCCAAAGGTAGCCCTCAGTCAAATATTGTTCTGGAGGCCAGCACGGGAGAATCGAGTGAAGACCATATGATGACAGAGTCGGCGATCCGTGGATTCTACCGATATTATAAAGAGGTATTGCACTTTGAGTAGTTTACAAAGAGACCTCACACTGCAGGCGGCGGTGGCAGATTTTTATGCTGCCTATCACCATACTCTTGAGCAAAACGACCTGATGAAATGGGTCACATTTCTAGCACCTGATTGCCTCTATAAAGTGACATCTCGTGAAAACGTTGAACGCGGCTGGCCCATATGTTTTGTGTTATGTGAAAACCAAGACATGGCGTATGACCGGGCCGCAGCATTGCAGGATTCTATTTATTTCCGGCAGCGTGTTCAGCAACACATGGTATCAAATCTGCGCATCACCGAAGTGGAACAGAAAGGATCGTGGACTCTGGTATATGCCACGAGCAGCTTTACGGTATATGAGAGCATTAATGGCCACGAGGCATCTCTACTGGTAACGGGTAAAACATTGGACATCCTGATGATGAGGGACACACAGATTACCTTTAAACGAAGGACCTGCATCTGTGCTCCCGACATTATATCAAACTCAATTGTTTACCCCCTCTAATCTGTCCAAATACTGACTGGAAAAATAACATGTGCCATTTACCTATGTCTGAGTTAACGGTAGTGGATTTAACACGTCATAGAGCTGGCCCTGTGACGTCCCGGCTTTTTGCTGACTGGGGCGCGGCCGTGATTAAAATCGAAGAACCAACCGACCGTGGTGACAGTATGGGGGGGGCACGAGAAGGATTTGATTATCAAAACTTACACCGGAACAAGCTCAGTTTATCGGTGAATCTCAAGACTGACGAAGGTCAGATGATCTTAAAGCGTCTTGTGGCAAAGGCGGATATTGTACTTGAAAACTTCAGGCCTGAAGTGAAATTCCGCTTAGGTGTGGATTATGAGTCTCTTAAGGCAATTAATCCCCGAATTATCTGCGGCAGCATAAGCGGCTTTGGCCAGCAAGGTCCATGTGCCAGTCGGCCTGCAGTGGATCAAATTATACAAGGTGTATCCGGCATCATGTCTCTGACAGGGACTCCGGATACGGGACCATTGCGCACAGGCGTAGCTATCGCGGATGTAAGCGCCGGGATGAATCTGGCCATTGCAGTGTTAATGGCCCTTTATCAACGTGAACTGACGGGCGAAGGGCAATGGGTGACAACATCATTGCTGGAATCGACCTTAGCGATGATGGACTTTCAAGTTGCCCGGTGGCTCCATGATGGGACATTACCGCAACGGATGGGGAATGATCATCCTACATTAATGCCCACAGGTGTTGTGAAAACGCTCGACGGAGAAATAAACATTGCTGCCGCCGAGGATGATAAATTCTCCATTTTGTGTGAACTCTTAGAGCTGGGCGCATTGTACGAACGTCCTGAATATCAGGACATCCACGCACGATCCAATAATCGTGTTGCTTTGATGGCTCTGATTGAGTCAGTAACTAAGAACCATGAGAGTGATGATCTCATTTTCCGGCTGAACGACAAAGGTATTCCTTGCGGTCCTGTCTATGATGTTGGCCAGGCTATGTCTAATCCTCAGATAGATGCGCTCAATATGAAGTGTTCTGTTACCCATCCACGTTTGGGTGAGATGTTGTTGGTGGGCCAACCGATACAACTGGGAGCCTATCCTGCGTTTGACGTTATCAGACAACCTGCACCAGAGCATGGTGAACATACTCGACAGTTATTGACTGATCTCCTTGCGTTTACGCCTGAACAAGTCGACAGCTTTGAAAAGAGTCGGTGCATTTCTCTTTCTGACAAAAAGTCGGTAAGGAGTCATGATGACGTTATTATCTAAGAATTTCTCGAGTCTTGAAAGAATGCCTTGGTTTGGGTTGGTATTACTGTGGCTGGCTGGAGCCGGGACCCGGCTAACGATTCTGGCAACTCCGCCAGTAATTTCACAGATTCATGCTGAAATGGCTCTCACGGAAACTCAAGTTGGGGTGATCTCTGGTATTCCCCCTATCTTGTTTGCGGCGGCCGCGGTTCTGGGGGCACTCCTGATCTCAAAAGCTGGGGCCCTCAAAACTCTCGTGGCGGGTTTGTTGATCACTGGTATCGGCTCTGGACTGCGCGGATCCGTGGATACGGCTATGGCCATGTACCTGGCTACTTCTGTTACAGGGTTAGGGGTGGCGTTTATGCAGCCAGCGTTGCCATCCATCGTTGCCAGCTGGTATCCCAAACATATCGTGTTTGCAACAGCTATTTATGTAAATGGTATGTTGCTTGGCGGTGAGGTTATCCCCGTGGCGATCACCGATACCTTGCTGGTGCCTTGGCTGGGTTCTTGGCGAGAGGCTTATAAGTTTTGGGGCATTGTCTCGTGGTTAATCGCTGGTCTGATTTATTTTGGCGTGCCCCAAAATAATGCTGCTGGCCAGCGATTGGGGAGCGGTGCCAAATGGTGGCCTGATTTCCGACAAACAAACCTCTGGAAACTGGGGCTTATGATGGGATGTGTGAATGCCACGTATTTTTCGACCAACTTTTTTATTCCTCGGTTTTTGGATGAAATAGGTGCAGCATCACAGACACCGTCAGCATTGATTGTATTGAATCTTGGCCAGATACCCGCTTCCATACTTTTGTTGATGGCCACAGGTTCTGTGGCGAAGTCTCGTATGCCTTATCTGTTGTCCTCTGTTGGATTATTGGGAGCCTTGGCGATGGTCGCACTCTATCAAGCGGAGGCTATTGTTCCTGCAGCCGCGATCGTTGGCTTTTTCTCTGCCATCGTACTGATTTTGATGCTTGGGCTTCCAAGTTTGGTGAGTCAGGCCAATGAGGTCCACCGTGTATCGTCATTGATGCTGACCATTGGCTACGCCTGCGCCGTGATCACTCCTGTGGTAAGTGGCTTTTTATGGGACCAGACCGGCCACCCTGAAAGTGCTTTTTATCCTATGATGGTGTGTTCAGTGATGCTCTTTCTTTGTGCAACGAAACCTATTATTGATAACACGGCAACCAACCGCATGGCAGTTAAATTGAATAAGACGACTGGAGATTAAGATGAGAAGTAGCCCTGAGTTTACCTTGAAAAAATTGAGTCCTTTTTTTGTCGCAGAAATTTCCAAACTGGACATGCGGGAGCCACTGAGTGATACGACAATTGCTCAGCTCGAGGAGGCATTGTGTGAGCATGAAGTACTGGTTTTCCCAGATCAAATTTTGTCGTCGGAAGACATCTTAAGGATAGGACGATATTTTGGCCAACTCACTGTACATCCTTTTGCTGAGAATAGTGAAGAACATCCGGAACTCATTGTCTTTGATTACAAAGATGGTAACCCACCAGTATTGACCGACAGGTGGCACACGGATGAGTCCTATAAGCGCTGTCCTCCCAAAGCGACCATGCTTTATTCACACGTTGTGCCTGAAATCGGTGGTGATACTTGCTTTAGTAGTATGACAACTGCATACGAATTTTTATCCAAAAAAATGCGTGAATACTTGCAAGGGTTAGAAGGCATTCACGATTTCTCACCTTATAAGTTTCTATTTCCTGAAACTGAAGCGGGACAGGCGCTCTTGCGTCAGAAAGAGCTGGAATATCCGCCAATATCTCACCCAGTTATTCGAGTGCATCCTATCACTGGGAAAAAAGCACTCTTTGTCAATCAGAGTTACACCCGGGCAATTCAGGGAATGACACAGCGTGACAGTGAAGCGTTACTGATGCAGCTATTCAACGCTACGTCGGTGCTTGAGTATCAATATCGCCATCACTGGAAACCTAATATGTTGGTACTGTGGGATAACCGCTCGGTGCAGCATGCTGCTGTTCATGATTATTACCCGAATCATCGTCATATGGAGAGGGTGACTATTGCTGGTGACAAGCCAATCGGTGCAGTGCCTGCGACTAGAATGGAAGAACTACAGACTTTTAAGGTTCCGCGCTACGATCACAACGATTCACGACGGGCACGTCGTCAGTTTGAAATCGAAACATATTAATACCTTTCCTGCTTCGGGAGAGCATCTCTTGGAGGTTGTTAACTTCTCATTGTTTTTTGTTGTTTGGGAGGAAAGCATTTTCCCAAACTACAGGACTTTCGATTGAATCAACGACAAAAAAAGTCAGCAGAGAAAATAGCCTACAACACAGAGAAGCACTTTGAACGGGGCAGGATTAAAAGGGTCTATTGTCCGTGCTACTGAATTGTCGCTGTTCATGCGGCATGACGACGATGCACAGGTTCTGCCAGACAGAAATAACAAATTAAATAAACTGAGAGATAAGCAGCCTCAGGCTTTCATTCACCTATTCGTAAAGGGAACGTGTTTTGAAATATACAGAATCCATCAGTATTCACCAGGCGATTAAAACTGCCAAGGTGTCCTCTTTTCATATTTACATTCTTTTACTATGTTTAAGCATTCTTATTTTTGATGGTTTTGATACTGCGTTGATGGGGTATGTTGCACCCTCCATTATCGAGCAATGGGGAATTACCAAAGCTGATCTGGGACTTGCAATGAGTGCAGCACTTATCGGCCTAGCTATCGGGGCTATTGTGTCGGGACCGGTCTCAGATCGGCTGGGCAGAAAGCCAATTATTGTTTTTTCTGTGATCATATTTGGAGTGTGCTGCATCGCTACAACACAGGCTATCAACGTGAATCAACTGGTATTCTGGAGGTTGTGCACCGGGATCGGGATCGGGGCAGCAATGTCGAATGCGTTAACCATTATTTCGGAGTTTGCCCCAGAACGATACAAATCTCTGATGGTGAATACGGTGTTCTGTGGTTTTCCTTTTGGCGCTGCATTAAGCGGCGGGCTGGCATCTTGGCTTATCCCGAATTTTGGATGGCACAGTGTATTCATCTTTGGGGGAATACTGCCGTTGCTACTGCTAGTTCCGATCATCCTGACGCTGCCAGAAAGTATTCTGTTTCAACTGAACCAGCCTGGAACAGAATCTAAAATTAGAAAGAGTGTCCATCGGCTGTTAGGTGCAAGACACGTAAACCTTTCTGTCAGCCCAACGTCAGTGTCAGAGTCTGCGACAACCCCAATCAGGGATATACTCTCGAGGTCAATGTTACCTGCGACAGTGTTGCTTTGGCTTGCTTATTTTATGGGGCTGCTCATTTTTTATGTTGTTACCAGCTGGATGCCGATTCTCATGGGGGAAGCCGGTTATGATCTGCAGCATGCGGCATTTTTGACTGCATTATTTCCGCTTGGTGGCGCAGTTGGCACCATTGTTTCTGGGCTGATAATGGACAAAATAACACCACACAAAATTGTGGCGTTTAACTACTTCATAACAGGACTGCTTCTGTTCTCAATTGGTTTTTTATCAGACATTTATCTGTTGGGATTATTTATTTTGTTAGCGGGTACTGTCATGAATGGGGCGCAGGCTTCTATGGGCTCCATCGCAGCACTTCATTATCCGACGTCTTCAAGAGCGACCGGTGTTTCATGGATGCTCGGAATGGGCCGCGCAGGAGGTATTGTTGGTGCCATGATGGGGGCGTGGCTCTTCCAACTTGGTCTGGATCATAAAGGGATATTTAAAACATTGCTTATTCCCAGTCTGTTTGCAGCCCTCGCACTGCTAGGGTTGATGTTAAAGCTGAAATGGGAAAAACGCCGTTTATCTGAGAGCGAATTGATAAACAGTGAAGCTTGTTTATGAAAAGCCTGTATTCTCATCAGTCACAGTCTTCCTGCGATGGGGTGGATCTGCCTCTCATGTACGGTCAGGGACGAGAAGACATTAGGGTTGACCTCAACGCTTTATCAATTCAGCCCTCTGATAAGGTCCTAGTCATTAGTTCCGGTGGTTGTTCTGCACTGCGGCTATTGGCTGAAGGTCCTGCATTGATGACGTCAATAGACTTGAATCGTTCACAAAACTATCTGCTTGAGCTCAAACGAGCTGCAATCAGAGTGTTCGAGCGCTCAGCTTGCATCAAATTTTTCGGTGAAGAAGATGCTTCCCCGCAGGAGCGACAAGGCTGGTTGGATATGCTCTGGGATGACTTGCCAGATGACGCAGCAGCCTACTGGAAAACACATCGTAGGCAGGTGAACCGCGGAGTTAATTATGCTGGCCGGACGGATCGACTGAGTCGTATCACAGGGCTGATTCTGCGGTATCTTATCCACTCCCCTAGAGTCTTTGATGAGATTATGGATCTTCAAACGCTTGAGGAGCAGCGAACTTATTTCAGAGAGCGATTCAATAATCGGCGCTGGCGGGCATTTTTACGCCTGTTCCTTAATTCTTATACATTAAGAAGAATTTATGGTGAAGGATTTTCAAAATATTTGTCTAACGATACTTCGCTGTCTCAGCATCTGGAACGTAAGATAGAAAAAGCCTTTTACTCAACCATGCTCAAAAAAAATTTTTTGATGACTCAGCTGCTCTTTGGCTGCCCTCCAGCTGGAGGCTCTTGTGCATCTTATCTTTCTGATTATTGTTATCAACGGGTAAAGCAAAACCTTGAAAAATTGCATGTTGTCAGCGCTAACCTTTTAGACTTCATCACCCGGGAAGACATGCAGAAAACCTATTCCAAAGTAACACTGTCAAATGTCATTGAGTGCATTCCCCAAGATGCTTTGCGGCTATTATTTATACAGCTTTCTGAGTTTTTGCCCAGTGGAGGTGTGGTAGTAACGCGTTCGATGATCGGCCACCAGAAGTACAATCTGCCTCCAGAGCTCGAAATTGATCATAACCTGAGTGAGCGACTCACGGATCAAGAACAAACGTACATGTACTCTAAAGTGTCGGTAATCAAGAAACGATAACGCTTATTTAAAAGTAGAGTGACCATATGAATATAACAAAATTGAAGACTGCAATTTCCTATGCGGCTAATCGTCAGTTTTATCAGAAACATTGGAGCGATTACGTGGATTTGACAACACCAGAATTTACCGTAGCGCTGTTTGAGCAGATTCCTGTAGTGCGAAAACATCATCTGCGGGACCACTGGGAGGACATCATGGAATACGGTGATGTGACTGATTTTGTGAGCTCATCGGGCACGACCGGCCGCCCTGTTGATATACCAGTACATCGTTTGCAAGAGCAGATTTGGGTGAGTTCAGTCGGTAGGGTCTTAAGTGAAATGGGGGTTCAACCTGGCGACTTTGTAATCCAAATGTTGAGCAATAACGATATGTATACGCTGGGTATGCTGGTGTGCCAAGCAGCAAAACAGCAGGGGGTTGGTGTTTTTCGCTGCTCGCCCCAGCGAGTGAACCGCTTAGTCGATATTATGAAATACCATCGCCCTAAATTTATTGTGGGAAATCCACTATTCCTGCTGGAGATTGCTGAACGACTGGGGGATGCTTTTCCAAGCAAAGATTTATTACCTAAGGTAGCATACTTGGCAGCTTGTGCTTCTTTTGATGCCAATAACCGTTTAACGGCAGCAGCGCAAAAAGTGAAGGAGGTTTGGGGCTTCGAGTTAATGCTCAACGAATATGGATGCAGCGAGATCGGCTCTATCGGATTCGAATGCGGTCATCACAACGGTTTTCATATTAATGATGACTACTTGCATGTGGAACTTCTTGATCCAGAGACGGGCAAGCCAGTAAAAGAGGGAGAACCGGGAGAGGTAGTTGTCACAACTTTGACACAGCCGCGAGGATTTGCGGCGGTGCGTTATGCAACAGGAGATATTGCCAGTGAATTGTCAACGCAGCGTTGCACTTGTGGTCGCTATGGTCCAAGACTAGGGGCGATCATCGGACGTATCGATCATCAACTGAAAGTCAAAGGTCAAAATCTGTATCCAGAATTTGTACTGGATATTGTTGAGTTGCAGAAGTGTACCGATAGAGCTGTTCTTGTCCGGTATCGAGACTCGCTCGAGAGAGATGTGGTTGTCGTGTGGGTCGAACTAAAGAGTGACTATCTGGGCAAACCAGTGCAAGCAGAAAAACAGCTGTCTGAGGCTTTGATGGAACATATCGCTGTCGGCCCTGAAATTTGTATTGTGGAACCTGGTACTATTGCAAGATATATTGCCGATAAAATGTCGCAGTCTAATGGCGTAAAAGTACCGAGACTGATTGATATTGATAGTGAACAACTATCTCTTAAACATAAACTTTCAAAACAACAACAATGTTAAGAGGAGTGTACAGATCTAGTTATCACCTGACACCGGCCTCAAACCGGTGTCTTGTTTACGCTACTTTAGTGCGCACTTCCTTCGGTATCAATTTCAGCCCCTTCTTGAACATGCTGTAGGGGGGTCTGACCCTCCCTCTCCTGCCCTGATGTGACCGCAGGGTGTTGTAGTTCTCCAGGTAGCTATCCAGGTCTGTCTACATCTGCTCTACCGACTCATACCAAGTCGTTCTCCCCTTGATAAGGAAGTATTCATCCAGCAAGGTTCGATGCAGCCGCTCGATAAAGCCGTTGCTCTGCTGCCTACGGGTAGGGGTACCGTTTTGTTATCCGGTTTGAAGCCACATGACCACTCCCTTTTGTAAGTAACAGTCAGGTGAATAGCATCTCCATACAAACTAATTCCGCGCAGAGCTCGATAGAGACCTTCCACAATTGTGGAATTCATGCAGCAAGATTCCAGATAGATAGTTATGTGGAAAGGATCTGGCTGGGGTTTGTTCAGGACTTGATGGCAAGTTTCCAGAGCCTTACTTTGGTCATAGAGAGGCCTTCGCTCACACCTCTCATGCATTTCACAAGTCAGGCATCAAGTTTGTACATATAGAACAATTTTCAATATTTTTCATGTGGTTATTGAGAAATTCCCCATCGTGAGACATCCTTTCTGATATGTACTGTTTGAGGGTTAGGCAATGACCGAAGGCTTCTTATATGGTATGGCACTACTGCTGGTTTTTTTTACCTTGGTGTTTATCTGGTCGCTGTACAGCTACCGCAAACAGCACTCGACGAAAAACCCAAGCCAGCATGACTGAAGAGTTGCATTTTTCTGCCTCGTGTTAACCTATTGGCAATAGGTGAACAGAGGAATTCAGCATGCGCCATGTGAAAAACATATTTATGATGTTAATCGTCACCATAGGATTGATGGCGATTCAGGACACCAAGTTCGGCTGGCTGCTGGTTTGTTACCCTGTCACACTGTGGGGCTGGCCCCTCTTGTCCTTTATGGTTGGACATCCTATCCGCTTTTATTTGTTGATATTCCTCTTTGTCTCATCACTGTTTTTATACTGGCAGGTCGCATTATCAATGTTGTTTTCAATATTGGTGATATGGGTTTACAAAACAAAGGATACACTGCCATCACGCCCAAAATCTGGCACCGTTATCAAAAATTACTACTTCTGGTGAAGAGTCAAGAAAGAGCAAGAGATTTCACATGTGAAAGTTTCACTCTATTAGCGCATCAAAAAACAATACGCTAATAACCAGTAAATGGACCTATAAAACCAGCGCATGAGCTAAAGGCTCCATTATATTGTTTTATAAATGAATTTTATTTTTTCATTTTGTCCTAAAAGGGCAGTTTCAGCGACGATGTTTTCTACCTACAACATTCAGAATGCTCCTGCCAACAAATGAAAAAACCGGAGGATGTATGGCTGAAACACAAAAGAGAACATTGTTAACGATGGCTGAAGTTGTTGAACTGACTTCCCTTTCACAGTCGACAGTACGGCGCCTTGTAAAAGCAGGAATCTTACCAGTCCCCATCAGGTTAGGCCCCACCGGACGTTCAATTAGATTAAAGCTGTCGGACATTCAGCAATATCTAAATAACATTTGAGGGAGGTGCTTATGGAGTTTCGATTACTGCCAGATGCACTGGAATGCAGGGAATCCGAACGCTGGGTAAAGATTGGAGGGCACATCAAGGTGCGAGTCCGAACCCGCGCGGCCGATCAGAAGCGTAGCTATGGCATCCTGCTTGAGTGGAAAAATCTGGATGGGGTGTACTTACAAGATATCGTCTTAGTTAAGCATCTTCAGGGTGATAACAGCAGGCAGGTTCGGGAAATGCTGATCGATTCTGGCTATCCACTGGAACTTAGCCCCCACGCATGGCCACGTATCCAGCGCTATCTACTCAGTGAGATCCAACGTGCTGAACCTGCGACCTGTGCTGAACGAACCGGGTGGCACCGAGAAGGTTTTGTCACTCCAAGCTGGGGGGCCCCCAGAAATAATGAAAAGCTGTATCTTCTGCGCAGGGGACTGGATATGGAGCTGAGGTCATCTGGCACGCTGGAACAGTGGCAGGAAGAGATTGGCAAAGTCTGCATTGGTAATCCGCTGCTGATTTTTTGCTGTGGAGTCGCTCTGAGTGCGCCTCTGCTCAGTAGCTCAGGCGTCGAAAACGTGATCTTCCATCTCTATGGCGACTCGGGCACTGGTAAATCCACAGCAATGAAGGTAGCGACTTCAGTCTTAGGCGATGAGCCACTCATGCGAACCTGGTTGAGCACAGCCAATGGCCTAGCTGCGGCCGCAGCACTACACCACGATGTCCCGCTTTTTCTGGATGAATTATCTCAGGCCAAAGCTGAAGATGCGGATGTAGCTGTCTACTCAATTTGTAATGGTAGACCCAAGCTGAGATCCAACGAAACGGGCCAATTAGCCATAGGCGAATCTTGGCGAACCATTGCCCTGTCAAACGGGGAGGTAACGCTGGCTGAACACTTGGCACAACTAGGTAAAGAACCATTGGCAGGACAGCTGAGCCGAGTGATTGAGATCCCGATAACAGGCCAGTATGGCATGTTTGATACACTCCACGGCTTCAAACGGGGAGACCTGCTGTCAGACGAGTTAAAGCGACGTTGTAAATGCTACTACGGCACCTTGTTCCCTGCATGGGTAAGCCGATTGGTTAGTTATGAGGAGGCGGAGCTAGCACGAAAAGTTTCGGATCTCCTCAATTATCGTAGCGAGCTGATGAAAGAAGACGCGGAGACCACCCTTGGCTATTCCGTCAGTCCACAAGTGATGCGAGTGATCCGGCGTTTTGCCCTGGTCCAGGTCGCGCTGATAATGGCAAACAATTTCAGCCTACTGCCTTGGCTTGAGCATCACTCCGTGGATGCGGTCAACCATGCTTTTAGCCAATGGCTAAAACACCGTGGCCATGGTCTAGATACCGAGGATTATCGGTTGTTCTATATGCTGAAGGCAGCCATACAGGCTTGGGGACCGCATATAAGGCCGCAGGAAGGCCGGTTGAACTCTGGGGTTGGTTACTACAGAACACATCAGGGGGAGCAGCAATGGTTAATCAAACCTGATGTGCTGAAAAATGCGCTGAATTTGCGCCCTCAATACCGTTCACAGATGCTGCGATTAGTCAAAAGAGATTGGTTGCAATTCAATGAGTTAGATAGATTGACTCTCAAAGTCGTACAGGAGAAAAAATCGGTCCGCTATTTTGCCATCTGGCCAGAACGTATCAAGAGAGGCTTGACCGAGCTGGAGGTTGATTGAATGGATTTCCCGGTTTTCCCAGTTCCATCGGCTCTGTTGTGAGGTGACAGCATGCAAACCGTTTTTATGCTCCTAGCACAATACGAGAAACCAGTCGTACTTCTAAAAGATATATGCAATGAATATTTTGGCTTGTCGTATCAAACTGCCAGACAGCGGGCAAACGCAGGGATGCTACCCATCCCAACGTTCAGAACCAGCCAAAAGAGCGACTATCTGGTACACCTGACTGACCTAGCCAACTATATAGACCAGCAGAGGGAGAAAGAAACACGCAGGTTAACGGCGATCACGAAGATGGAGGCTCGAAGATAATCTCCTGGAAAGGCCAGCCCGCGCATCGCGGGCTTTTTTTATTTTTGGTCTTTGTCAGTGGTCTGATGCAGGTGGTAGACGCCCCTGACAGCACAGCAAACAGATCAAGGAATGCACATAGGCAGAACAGTATGGCGATACTGCTACCCATGTTCCCTCCTATTCGCTCTTAAGATCTCGAGTGGGTATAATCAAATGGTCACCAACATAAACATAACCTGTTGATGATATTGATTTTTGTCTTTAACGAACAAAGTTGTTGGGACATATTCGCAAATAGACGAGAAGAGCAGAAAAACTTGAGAACAACACCTGTTTAAAGCCATTTTGGCAACAACCTGCCCCATATCTGCCCCATGGAAATTGAAGCCCACGCCTGATAAGGGCTAGGGAAAAAATCTCACCAATCCAGCATGGGGGCAATGGAAAAACGCTGCGCCTGCATAAAAATCATCCGGGTTGGCTAAAGAAAGGGGCGGATTTTATCACAACGTGAAGCAGCCCCAGAAAATGAATTTTGTCGCCGCGCCATGCGAGGCCCTGTGATAGTATCCGGCTAATAGAAAGGGTATCTGCGCGATCATGAATCAAGACCAACTTTTACAACGAGCCGAGCGACTCTGTATACAGCGAGGGATCCGCTTCACCCCGACCCGACGTCAGGTATTTCGCCTGCTGGCGGCACACGGCAACGCCATCAGCGCCTATGATTTGTTGGCCCAGCTGCAACAAACCGAAGCCAATGCCAAGCCGCCAACCGTCTATCGGGCACTCGATTTTTTGCTCGAACAGGGCTTTGCTCACAAGGTGGAATCTCTCAACGCGTTTATCTTCTGCTGCCACTTCGATCACGCTCACCCGATGCAGTTGCTGATCTGCGACGAGTGCGGGGATGTGGTCGAGCTTCACGATACGGCGATCGATAGCGCGTTTTCCGAGCAGGCCCACTTGCATGGTTTTACTATTACCAATAAGACGATAGAGGCACATGGCCAATGTGCCCGTTGTACGCCCACTGTAGGAAGTCATCATGAAGGCTGATTTTGTAAATCCGTTCCTGCTATCCCTGCTCAATGTGCTCTCGACCATGGCACAGCTGGAACTCAAACCGGGCAAACCGAAACGCAAGATGGATGAGCTGGCGCGCGGCGACGTCTCCGGCCTGATTGGCATGGTCGGCCCGCAGACCCGCGGTTCCCTCTCCATCAGCTTCGAGAAGGGGCTGGCGCTGGAGATCATGCGCCGCATGCTGGGGGAAGCGCCCGCCAACATCAACGAAGAGGTGACCGACATGGTCGGTGAAATCACCAACATGGTGACCGGCGGTGCCAAGCGGATGCTGGGCGAGAAGGGCTACGAGTTTGACATGGCTACCCCCATCATCGTCTCCGGCCCCAATCACACCATTACCCACCGTGCCGATGGCACCAAGATCATGATGCCGTTCGAATCTGATTTCGGTCGCGCCACTATCGAAATCTGCTTCGAGTAACCCTATGTGGAAAGCATTGAAATGGATTTTCATCTGCTGGGCCCTGCTGTTGATCCTGTCGGACATTCAGATCAGCACCTCCCTCTACAAGTACGAAGATAACCGGGTGCTCATCAACTTCCCGCGCTGGGAAGCCAAGCAGCCCTGGGGCACCTTCGAGTGGCATGCCGGACGGGTAGAAACCCACTGGTATGGTCTGGAGGGCAAACCCAAGCCGTCAGGCCCGCAAATCTGATCCGGTAACGGATCCGGCAGAAACAGAAGAGGCCAGCAGTTGCTGGCCTCTTTGCTATCTCGTTGATCCTGAATCAAGCCGCTTCGGCAGCCAGCTTACCGCTTGGTCGCATCAAGATGCCGACGATGCAGGCCAGCAGAGTCGGCAGCAGCCAGGCAAGCCCCTTGTCGAACAGCGGCAGGAAGGCAAAGCCGTCCATCGCCATCCCGGCAGCCCCCAGCCCATCGAGGCAACCAAACAGAAAGGCGACCGTCAGCACACCGCGAAACACCAGCCGTGGCTGGGCAAACCATCCCTTGAGGAAGGTCACCAGCACCAGCGCGATGGCAACCGGATAGATGGCCACCAGCACCGGGATGGAGAGGCCGATCAATTCGCTCAACCCCACATTGGCCACCACTGCACAGAGCGCCCCCAGCAGGATCACCCAGTTGCGATAGGCCCAACCTGTCAGGCCATGGAAGTAGTCGGCACCGGCACAGAGCAGGCCGACAGCACTGGTAAAACAAGCCAGGGTGATGATGGCAGCCAGAATAAACTGACCCGGTTGACCAAACAGACTCAGGACGTAGGCATTGACGATGGCGCCGCCGTTGCTGATATCGCTCGCCACCCCACCGGCACTGTTGCCCAGCTGAAAGAGCGAGACATACACCGCCGACAACCCGACCGCCGAGATCAAGCCTGCAATGGTCAGATATTTGAACTGACTGCGATAATCCTCGATCCCCTTCTGACGCAGCAGACCTATGATCAGGGCGCCAAACATCAGGGAGGCCAGGGTATCCATGGTGTTGTACCCTTCCAGCATCCCTTTGGTCAGGGCTGCATCTATGTACTCACCGCTGGCATCAGGCATGGTGCCCTGCGGCGTCATAAAGACCCCGACCGCCAGAATAAGCAGCATCGCCATCAGGGCTGGGGTCAGATACTTGCCGACCGCATCGAGCAGCTTGCCCCGATCGAGCGCCACCAGGATCACCAGCGCAAAGAAACTAATGGTGTAGATCAGCAGCCCCGCATGACCGGCATCGCCGAGCCAGGGCTTGAGCCCCATCTCGTAGGCGACCAGACCGGTGCGGGGAATGGCAAAAGCAGGCCCCATGATGATATAGATGGCGATGGCTAGTGCCGTCGCAGCCCCGGCGGGCAGATAGCGGGTCATTCCGGTCCAGCCACTCGCGCCGCCCCCCGAACTCCCCTTGGCCACCGCAATCAGGGTGATCAGCGGCAAGCCCACTGCCGTTAGCAAAAAGCCGCACATAGCGGCCAGCAGATGCTCACCAGCCATAAAACCGGCCAGCGGCGGAAAAATGATATTGCCAGCCCCCAGATAGAAGGCAAACGTCATAAACCCCAATCCGAATACGTCGGACAACTTCAATGATTTCGTCAAACTCAACCTCATCTGCCTTATCAGCTTGTTATTGATTGCACCCACTGCCTGGCAGATAACCGGTAACAATACCTCTAGCCCCCACACGGCCCGCGGACCGGATGAGGCGCACCACCTTTAGCATAAAGAAGAGGAGTTCGATCTCAATCACCAATTAATATCTTGAAACAATTTACCGCTGCGGAATTAATCGCCGAACAACTCGGTGCTCCATAAACAGGTGTCACACGTGGCGTATGGGAGGCAAGAAGGGGGAACGGGTTATAGCGGCCAAATTCGGCTGCTCAGATGCTATCTGCATACGGTGACAATTACAGCAGCAAAGCGAGGCGAGAAGCGAGGTTCACAGAAAACAAAAGAGCCTGCACGGGGCAGGCTCTTGGCAATATCACATCGCGTGTGATCAGGCAGCTTCGGCAGCCATCTCGGTCGGACGCACCATCACGCCAACTACGCAGGCCAGCAGGGTCGGCATCAGCCAGGCGAGGCCCTTGTCGAACAACGGCAGGAAGGCAAACGCATCCATCTTCATACCGGCAGCACCCAGACCATCCAGGCAACCGAACAGGAAGGCCACCATCAACACGCCACGGAACACCAGACGGGGACGGCCGAAGTAACCCTTCATGAAGGTGACCAGTACCAGCGCCACGGCAACTGGATAGATGGCAACCAGCACCGGAATGGAGAGGCTGATCAGCTGGCTCAGGCCCACGTTGGCTACCACGGCACAGATAACGCCCAGCAACACCACCAGCTTCTTGTAAGCCATGCCGGTCAGATTGTGGAAGAAATCGGAACAGGCAGAGATCAGGCCCACGGCAGTGGTGAAGCAAGCCAGAGTGATGATGGCCGCCAGAATGAACTGACCCGGCTGACCAAACAGGCTCAGTACGTAGGCGTTGACGATGGCGCCACCGTTGCTGACATCGGTCGCCACACCGGCGGCAGTGTTGCCCAGCTGGAACAGGGATACGTACACCACGCTCAGACCAACGGCAGAGATGAGGCCGGCAATGGCCAGATACTTGAACTGGCTCTTGTAATCGTTGATGCCTTTCTGGCGCAGCAGATCGACGATCAGGGCGCCAAACATCAGGGACGCCAGGGTGTCCATGGTGTTGTAGCCTTCCAGGATCCCTTTCACGAAGGGGCTGTTCTGATAGTCACCGGACGCGTCAGGCATGGAGCCTTGCGGCGCTACGAATACCCCGACCGCCAGAGTCAGCAGCAGCAGCATCAGTACCGGAGTCAGGTATTTGCCGATGGCGTCCATCAGCTTGCCCTGGTTCATGGAGACCAGAATGGCCACACCAAAGAAGATCACGGTATAGGCCGCCAGACCCGCCTGCCCCATGTCACCGATGAACGGCTTGAGGCCCATCTCGTAGGCAACCAGACCGGTACGGGGCGCGGCAAAGGCCGGGCCTATGATGATATAGATGGCAACGGCCAGCGCAGTCGCGACACCGGCAGGCAGCAGCTTGGTCATGCCAGCCCAGCCGTTACCGGCTTTCGCCACGGCCAGAATGGTCACCAGAGGCAGGCCCACGGCAGTGACCAGGAAGCCAAACATCGCCAGGGAGAGGTGCTCACCAGCCATGTAACCGGCCAACGGCGGGAAAATGATGTTACCGGCGCCCAAGTAGAAGGCGAAGGTCATAAACCCTAATCCGAGTACATCGGACAATGTGAGTGATTTCGTCAAGTTCAACCTCGTCTGTCTTGTAAATTATTGCTTGTTATAGTTTTTATCGGTCGCTGACCGGGTGTGTTCAGGGGGTATAAAAAAAGAGCCCCGCATGTTTTTTCATCGCAACCAGTGGTTTTAGCTGGTCTGGAGCGGGCGCTCGATCTGGAACCAGCATAATGGCGTGAAAAAATAGTTCAAGACGAAATTTACATCTTCAAATAGAAGGGGTTGGTCAGTTGGATATATCTGTCGGAATAGGCCCCATCAGCAGAATGGATCACAATTTCACCCCTCTCACACCTGTTTAATCCTCTGCCAAGTAGCAATAAAACACGATTTGCCTCTTTACCCTCTCTGGTGATAACAGCTGTATAACAAATGCCATGCAGATCATAATTCGCCGAAATGCATAAAATTTCATCGGCCATCGCCATCGGCAGCACCAGCGCCACCTGCCCGTTCGGGCTCAGCAAACGATCGCAGGCCGCCAGTAATGCGTGGCTGTCGAGGGCACCGGTATGGCGGGCCAACGCCCGCGCCGGATCGCTAAATGACTGGCCTGCCACGAAATAAGGAGGGTTGGAGACGACAAGATCGTAAGGGGCGGCCTGATAATCCTGAATGGCACTCTCTATGACGGTCACCCGATCGGCCCAGGGAGAAGCAGCCGCATTCTCCCGCGCCTGACTGGCCGCATTAATATCCAGCTCGACCGCATCAAGACGGCAGTCAGAGCTGCTGCGTTGGGCCAGCATCAGGGCGATCAGGCCGCTGCCGGTGCCGATATCGAGCACTCGTCGCGCCTGTTCGACCGGCGCCCAGGCACCGAGCAATATGCCATCGGTGCCTACCTTCATGGCGCAGCGATCGTGATTGATATGGAACTGTTTGAAGGTAAATCCGCGACTACGTCCCATCTGGCCCCCGTCATCTGCAAAAATGGTGGGCGATTATAGCGGCTAAGACACACTCACCAATAGGAGCCGACGAGATAATCGCCTATAATCTGCCGTTTCCTTAATGACCGAGTATTGCCATGAGCCAGTCCTTTGATGATTTCGACCTGCACCCAGCCCTCAACCGGGCCTTGGCCGAGATGGGATTCACCCGCCCCACCACCATCCAGCAGATGGTGCTGGAGCCAGCCCTGGACGGCCGCGATATTCTGGCATCCGCACCGACCGGTACCGGCAAGACCGCCTCTTTCCTGCTGCCGGCACTCCAGCACCTGCTGGACTTCCCGCGCCGCAAGCCGGGCCCCTGCCGCATGCTGATCCTGACCCCGACCCGCGAGCTGGCGCTGCAGGTGACCGCCCACGCCAAGGCGCTGGCGGCTCACACCAACCTCAGCATCGAGACCATCATCGGCGGCGTCAGCCATGAAGAGCAGCTGCCTGCCCTGACCAAGACCACCGACATAGTGGTCGCCACCCCGGGCCGTCTGCTCGAGTACATCGAGAAAGAGGAGTTCGAGAGCCACGACATCGAGGTGCTGGTGCTGGACGAAGCGGACCGCATGCTGGACATGGGCTTTATCAAGGATGTGAACCGCATCGTGGAAGAGGCGCGCTACCGCAAGCACACCATGCTCTTCTCCGCCACCCTGGAAGGGGCCGGCCTTGAGAAGTTCGCCAACGAGATCCTCAAGGATCCGGTGGAGCTGCACGCCGAACCGCCCCGCAGCGAACGTCGCCCCATCACCCAGTGGATCCATCTGGCCGATGACGCCGCCCACAAGCTGGCGCTGCTGACCCATATCCTGAAAGATCCGGAAACCCAGAAGGCGATCATCTTCGTCAAGACTCGTGAGCGTCTGGCGGAGCTCTCCGGCCAGCTGCAGGCTGCGGGTATCTCCTGCGCCTGGATCCGTGGCGAGATGGAGCAGAGCAAGCGTATCGAGTCGATCCGCAAGTTCCACGAAGGGGAAGTGCCCTTCCTGATCGCCACCGACGTCGCCGCCCGCGGCATCGACCTGCCGAACGTCAGCCATGTCATCAACTACGACATGCCCTACGGCGCCGATGTCTACGTCCACCGGATCGGCCGTACCGGCCGCGCTGGCAACCGTGGATGCGCCATCAGCCTGGTGGAAGCCCACGACATGGCGATGGTCGCCAAGATCGAGCGCTACACCGAAGAGCGCCTCAAGCGCCGGGTGATCGACGAGCTGCGCCCGAAACACAAGGAAGCGCGGGTACCGGTGAAGAAGAAAAAGCCGGTCGACAAGAAGAAGTCCGCCAAGAAGAAAAAGAAGAAGTGATCGCCTGGCGATAAAGAGAAGGGCCATCCCGCGGGATGGCCCTTCTGCATTCTGAATCACTCTGACGAGTGGTTATGCCACCACTCTGCGCATTCCCATATGGGGGATATCATCTTCGAGATAGCCTTCCCCTTCCGCCACAAAACCGTGTTGGCCGTAGAAGCCTTGCAGATGAGCCTGCGCCCCCAGCCAGATGCTGTGAGTCGGCCAGCGCGTCTCGCACGCTTTGACCGCCTCGCCGATCAGCTTATGACCAAGACCACCGCCACGCGCCTTGGGTGAGGTCACCACCCGACCGATGGCGGCACCGCTCTCATCGCCGATGCCGGGCGCCATAATCCGCGCATAGGCGGCCAGCAGCTCGCCCTGATAACCGAGCAGGTGCCAGACCCCGTCGCGGCGATCGAGCCCGTCCAGATCCTGAAAGGGGCAGGTCTGCTCCACCACGAACACCTCCGCCCGCAGCGCCAGCAACTCATACAACTCGTCTGTGGTCAGTTCAGACCAGGGTTTCAGGATCCAGTTCATCGGCAACTCCTTATCAGTTCGGCCTGCCAGCATAATCGTGGCGCCAGCGCCCTGCATTAACCTTTGTTAAGTTCTTTCAGCCGTTTGCGAATGCGGCTCAGACTGATGGGAGT
The DNA here is from genome assembly GCF_041402305.1 of Aeromonas sp. S12(2024). Lineage (NCBI taxonomy): Bacteria > Pseudomonadati > Pseudomonadota > Gammaproteobacteria > Aeromonadales > Aeromonadaceae > Aeromonas > Aeromonas sp. S12(2024). Next base: position 117,035 of record NZ_JBGLRB010000007.1, on the reverse strand, counting down.
GATACCGAGATAGGCGGCGATCTGGTGATCCGGCACTCTGGCATCAAGCGCGGGAAAGCTGTCGAGAAAGTGCTGATAGCGCGCCTGCGGGCTGCCGGTCAGCAGCAACTGCTCCTTCTCCTCCTTGATGCGCAGCTGCACCTCCAGCAGGTGCTGGTACCAGCGCGGCCAGCCGGGCAGCTGGCGCAGGTCGGCCAGACTGAACAGCTGCAGACGACAGGGCTCCAGCGCCTCCACGCTGTAGCGGGCCGGCTCGCCACTGAGCAGGTGGTGAAAGTCGAGAAACTCGTCCCCCTCCCAATAGAACTCCTTGATGTACTCGCGGCCATCCTCCAGCACCAGCTTGGCCCGCAGCAGCCCCTGCTCCACCCTGACCAGCAGATCCGGGCTGTCACCAGCGTGCCAGAGGCAGCTTTTCGGGCTGAGGGTCAGCGGGCGGGCAAAAGAGAGGAGGCGCGCGGCCTCCTCTCTATCTGCGACCTGCGCCCAATCGAAGGGGGGTCTGTCAGTCAGCATGATTAACCGCGACGCTGACGCACGGCTTCAAACAGGCAGACGCCGGTTGCCACCGAGACGTTGAGGCTGGATACCGCCCCTGCCATCGGGATGCTCACCAGCTCGTCGCAATGTTCACGGGTCAGGCGACGCATGCCTTTACCTTCGGCACCCATCACCAGCGCCATCGGGCCGGTCAGTTTGGCCTGATAGAGGTCGTGATCGGCCTCGCCAGCGGTGCCGACAATCCAGACGCCGCGCTCCTGCAATTCGCGCAGGGTGCGGGCCAGGTTGGTGACCTGAATGAGCGGCACCACTTCGGCCGCGCCACAGGCAACCTTGCGCACGATCGGGGTCAGGCCGGTGGCCTTGTCCCGCGGCACGATGACAGCATGAGCCCCAGCAGCATCGGCGCTGCGCAGGCAGGCGCCGAGATTGTGCGGATCGGTCACACCATCCAGCACCAGCAGGAAAGGCTGGCTCTGTTGTGCCGCCAACTCGTCCAGCAGGCTGGCCAGATCGTGCTCGGCGAGCTTCGGCGCCTCTTTCACCCGGGCCATGATGCCCTGGTGATTGTTGCCTTCCGCTTTGTCATCAAGGGTCTTGCGGTTCACGCTCTGCACCTTGAGGCCGAGGGATTCCAGCTCGGTCAGCAGGGGTTGCAGCCGGTCGTCGTCCCGCCCTTTCAGCGCCCATACCTCGATAAAGCGCTCGGGAGTGCGCTCCAACAACGCGGATACAGCGTGAATGCCGTAGATCAGTTCAGTACTCATTTAGTGCTCTTGGCCTTATCGCGAGCCTTTTTGCTCGGTCGTCTGTTGCTCGGTTTGGCGCGGCCACCCTTGTCGGATTTGCCGTGATCCTTGCCCTCTTTACGTTTTTCGTGGCGCTGGGCGCTCTTGGCCTTCTCTTTCTTGATCTCGGCCTGCTTGCGCGCCATCTCTTTGGCGTTCTTGCCGGTGGCCTTGAGCGGCTCTTCGACCATCACGAAGTCGATCTTGCGATCATCCAGGTTCACGCCCATCACCTTGACCCGCACCTTGTCACCCAGACGGTAGCGACGGCGGAAGTTCTCGCCGATCAGCTGCATGTGCAGGGGATCAAACTGGTAGTAGTCGTTGGTGAGGGTGCTGACGTGCACCAGACCGTCGATGTGGATCTCCGCCAGACGCACGAAGAAGCCAAAGCCGGTGACGCTGGCGATAACGCCGTCAAACTCGTCACCCACGTGATCCAGCATGTACTCGCACTTGAGCCAGTCGGCCACGTCGCGAGTGGCATCGTCGGCACGGCGCTCGGTCATGGAGCAGTGCTCGCCCATCGGGTCCACTTCTTCCAGCTGGTAGTGATAACCACCGCTCGGGGTCCACTTGTGGCGCAGGTTGCCCTGTTGCTCCTTGGCGGTCTGATACTTGATCGCCCGGTGCAGGATCAGGTCAGGATAGCGACGGATCGGCGAGGTGAAGTGCGCGTAGGACTTCAACGCCAGACCGAAGTGACCGATGTTGTCGGCCTGATAGATGGCCTGACGCATGGAGCGCAGCAGCATGGTGGAGAGCAGCTCCGCATCCGGTCGCCCTTCAAACTTGGCTGCCAGCTCGGCGAAATCCTTCGGCTCGGGCTCGAGACCGCCCTTGAGCTCCAGACCCAGTTCGGCCAGGAAGTCGCGGAAACCGGTCAGACGCTCTTCGCCCGGACGATCGTGTACTCGGAACAGGGCAAAGGCTTCGTTCTTCTCGATGTAACGGGCAGCAGCCACGTTCGCCTGGATCATGCACTCTTCGATGATCTTGTGGGCGTCGTTGCGCACCAGCGGCACGATGCGGTCGATCTTGCGCTGGGCGTTGAAGATGAAGCGGGTCTCCTCGCTCTCGAACTCCACCGCACCGCGCTGATGGCGGGCATGCTTGAGCGCCTTGTAGAGGTTGTTCAGCTCCTCGATATGGCCCACCAGCGGATCATACTGCTGGCGCAGCTTGGGATCGCCATCGAGGATCGCGGCAACCTTGGTGTAGGTCAGACGGGCGTGAGAGTTCATTACCGCTTCGTAGAACTTGTAGCCGGACATGCGGCCAGCGGCGGAGATGGTCATCTCGCACACCATGCAGAGACGGTCAACTTGCGGGTTGAGCGAGCAGAGGCCGTTGGAGAGCACCTCAGGCAGCATGGGCACTACGAACTCGGGGAAGTAGACGGAGTTGCCACGCTGATACGCTTCGGCATCCAGCGCCGTGCCGGGCTTCACGTAAGCGGAGACGTCAGCAATGGCAACCCACAGGCGCCAGCCACCACCGCGTTTGGCTTCACAGAAGACGGCGTCATCGAAGTCGCGGGCATCTTCGCCGTCGATGGTGACCAGCGGCAGGGCGCGCAGGTCGATGCGGCCCTCTTTGGCTTTCTCCGGCACCTGCTCGCCGAGACCGGCAACCTCTTTGGTCACCTCTTCCGGCCAGGTGTGCGGGATACCGTGGGTACGCAGGGCAATTTCGATCTCCATGCCCGGCGCCATGTTCTCGCCCAGCACTTCCAGTACGGTGCCGACGGCATTGATGCGGGAGGTGGCGCGCTGATTGATCCGCACAACCACGACCTGGCTCTGACGAGCCCCTTTGTTTTCCCCTTCCGGGATGATGATGTCCTGGCCGATACGGCTGTCATCCGGCACCACGAAACCAACGCCATTCTCGACGAAGTAACGGCCGACAATGTCTGCCTCACGAGACTTGAGCAGGCGCACCAGACGAGCTTCCTGACGACCCTTACGGTCGATCTCGGTCGGCTGCACCAGCACGTAATCGCCATGCATCAGGCGTTGCATCTCTCGGTTGTTCAGATACAGATCCGGACCACCACCTTCCGGACGCAGAAAACCGAAGCCATCCTTGTGGCCGATTACATAACCTTTGACCAGATTCAGGCGATCCGGCAGGGCATAACATTGGTTGCGAGTGAATACCAGTTGTCCATCACGCTCCATGGCGCGCAGACGACGACGCAAGGCTTCCAACGGCTCTTCATCTTTCAGCTTGAGGACCTTGGCCAACTCTTCACGGGACATGGGCTTTTCATGGCCCTTGATGAGTTCCAGGATCAACTCGCGACTGGCGATGGGGTTATCGTATTTTTCGGCCTCGCGTTCGAGGAAAGGATCTTTTTGAGACATAAGCAGGCCTTAGGGTAGGTGGTAACGGTGCCATTATATCGGAGGGGGGGGCGAATGGCATCCATCGGCTGCCTTTTGGCCAATCTCTCTGTCATACTATCTTCAGTTCGCTGGCATGATGAGACACAGAACTCATGAGTAAGGACACATTTGCCCAATCCGCCGCCTATCTCAAACAGGCGGTGCCCTTGATGATCAAGTACCAGATCCCCACGACGCCGGACAATTACCACCTGTGGTACAACTATGTCTCGGCCAGCATGCCCGAGCTCAACCAGGCGATTGATCAGGCAGTAAAAATGCAGGGAACCTGCTCACTCACCACCTGCGAGCGGCTCTATCACCAGTATCTGGCCGCTCAGGATGAGAAGCAGATGGAGGCGATGAAACTGAGCCTCGCCGCCATGGCCAATGAGCTCGGCCACTCCATGCAGGACGCCATCTCCGATACCGGCATGTTTCAGGAGATGCTCGACAAGAGTTTTGACAAGCTCAGCCGCATTGATGACGAGGGCTTCAGCCTGGAAGACACCATGGGGATCCTGCGGGAGCTGGTGCGCGAATCGCGGGATGTGCGCATGTCCACCATGCACTTTCGCAACCAGCTCAGCAATGCGGAGAAAGAGATCAAGGAACTGCGGGCCGCGCTCAACGAGACGCGCAAGCTGGCCAACGAGGATGCCCTCACCAACCTGCTCAACCGCCGCGCTTTCGATCTGGAGCTGGAGGGGTTGATCCGCAGCCAGCACCCCTTCTCGCTGATCCTCGCCGATATCGATCGATTCAAGAACTTCAACGACGAGTACGGTCACCTGCTCGGCGATCAGGTGCTGCGCGCCTTCAGCAAACGGCTGCGCGATGCCTGCAAGGAGGGGGTCACCGCCTATCGGCTGGGTGGGGAGGAGTTCGCCATGCTGGTCCCCCATCGCTCGCTGGCGTTGGCCAGACAGATGGCGGAGAGCATGCGCCGCGCCATCGAGCGGATGTCGATTCTGGATCGCAAATCGGGCCGCCGCATCGACCACATCACTGCCTCGTTTGGCGTGGGTGAGTTCAACGGTCAGGAGAGCGCAGACTGTCTGGTCGAACGTACCGACAAGCTGCTCTACAAGGCCAAGGAGCTGGGGCGCAACCGGGTGATGCCGCTCCCTTCCTGATTTAGTCCCCTGCCCGACCGCAATGCCAATGTAAAAAGCCAGTCAGATCAACTGACTGGCTTTTTGGTCTCTCTTGCTCCGACAGGGGCTGTTCCTTCCAGCCCCATTGGAGACCTTATCAGTGTGAAGGATTACTCCTGCACCTCGCTGACACCTTCGACTTTCACATCTACACGGCGATCCGGAGCCAGGCAGACGATCAGCTCACGCTTGGACTTGCTGACGCAGCTGTCGCCGGTAACCGGTGAGGATTTACCACGCCCTTCCACATTGATCTTGGCGGCCGGGATCCCTTTATCAACCAGATAGTTGGCAACGGTCTGGGCACGCTGCTCGGAGAGCTTCTGGTTGTAGGCATCGGAACCGATACGGTCGGTGTGACCAATTACGGTTGCCACGCCATCTTTGGGTCGTGCCTCTTCAATCTGGCTATAGAGGCTATCCAGTGCCTGACTGGCCTCTGGCTTGAGAGTCGCCTTGTTGAAGTCAAACAGCACATCGGAGCTCAGGGTGAACTGCTTCTCAACCATCACAGGTGCAGGAGCAGGTTCCGGAGCCGGGGCTGGCGCCACAGGGGCTACCTGACCAAAGCGATAAACCGCTGCCAGCGAGAGCAGGCCATTATCCATTCTCAGACCGGTATCATAGCGGCTGCCATACGGGGTGGTGTACTGATACTCCAGGCGAGCGGCCCAGTCGAGATTGAACGCATACTCGGCACCCAGTGCACCGACCATGACAAAACGGCTGTCATCTTTGTAGACATCGCTCTTGGTGTCAGCCCAGCCATAACCGCCACCGACACGACCATACAGATCCAGATTATCGGTAACCGGGAAGCCCAGTTTCAGGGTCAGTTGAGCCAGCTGTGCTTTTACTTCATCACTGAAAGCACCTGCCGCCGTAGTGGCATCGTATTTGTAATTGCCCAGATAATCGTAACCCAGCTCCAACCCCAGATTCTTGTTGATCTGATAACCGCCAAACACGCCTGCACCCAAGGCATCGTTGGTCTCATTGCCAAGGGTCAGGGCATTGCTTTCATCAATGCCGTAGAAGTTGGACCAGCCCAGTTTGGCACCGCCATACCAGGTGTTGTCTTGACCGGCAGCCTGGGCATTGGCCGCCAGCAAGCCGGTAACCAGCAAGGTAATCAATGATTTTTTCATGTTTGAGCCTCTGCAACTTTATGTAGGAGGAGGTTGATTGATATCACCTCGTCTTATAGGTGCAACCACCCAAAAGCGATCGCAGCATATCAACGTTAGCCTATTTTCAAGTCACTGATATCAATTAACAAAAAACACTCTAACGCAACCACGTTACAAAAACAGCAACAAACGTTTGTTATTTGAACTGAATGTGACGCAAAAAGACGCACAAATGAGGGCAGATAGGAGAAAAAGGCCAGCAACATGCTGGCCAGAAGCGATATCAGTGACGAACAAACTCGTAGTGTTGATCGATAAAGTCAGCAACACGCTGGCTCAGTACCTTGTGCACCGTCCTGGTCGGATGCACCTGATCCCAGAACATATGCTCATCGCAGTTGAGGGTCGCTGCTCGCCCTTTTGCCTGCCCGCTCACCACCGCCTGCGCCAGGATCGGGTTACCGGCAATAGCCACTCTTTCGGAGAAACTTAAAGCCGGGGTCGCAGCCACCTCGGCGGCGCTGCCGGAGAATGGCTTCCATGTATAGCCGCCACCGTAGCAAGCGTGTTCTGTGTCACTCAGCCCGAACTGCTGAGGATCGCGCATCATCTCGTCAAACTGCTTGTCCACTTCGAACAGCTTCACGATGCCAAGGGGAGCCAGCTCTCGAGTGAGGTTCTGCAACTTCTGGTTGTGGTAACTGGCCACATGGCGCACCTTCTCCACCACCTTCATGCTGCGGGCTGACGGGGTCTGCCCCAGATCAGGAATGTTGAACAGCAGGATCTGCTGCGCGCCGTTGAGCACCAACCGGTTGGATGCCAGCCGGATGGTATCGATCACCCGATCCGCATCCCGCTCGGTGTTCCAGCCATAGGCCAGATAGTCGTTGGCACCGACCCAGATCACCACCAGATCATCGGGACGGAACTTGTCCTTTTTCAGGAACTGATCGATCTCGTAATCGAGATTGTTGATCACCTGATATTTGGGATCCCAGGACCAGAAACCGAGCCAGCCATTCAGAGCCCCCAGATGGTTATAGGCCACCGCGGTTGCACCGCCTTCCGCCTCGTTGGCCACGACCAGACCGGGGAAACGCTCGTCACCCAACTGCTCCAGCCACACTGGGCCGTTGCTGAAGCGCCCGTTGAAGTAGGGTGGGCTGGAGGGGAGATACCCTCGCATCTTTTTGTACATCTTGCCGGTGTCGGAGAGGCTGTCACCAAACATCACAACCCGGGAAAAAGGTTGGCGTCCCTCTGCCGCTTGCGCGGTCAATGCCATTAACCCCAATAAACAAACAAGCCATTTTTTCATATTATTATGCTCTTCGATTAAGCAGGTGAGACCTGCGGACTTCTCCTCGAGTGGCGACAGGCATGGGAAGAGTCTGCTGCCACTGACTTCTGGTGAAGGCGACAGATTACAGTTCCAGATGAAATCACACATGTTCCGACACCGATGAAATCGCTTGCGCTCACAAAACAGACAATCACACCAGCCTATTTCTTTCACGCTTGTTTCACGCCCCCCCCGGCACAATGCACTCATACCAACGACAGGAGTATGAAATGAACAAGGCAAGCGCAAGCGTAATCGGACTGTTGACCCTGATGTCTGTCTCCTCTTTTGCCATGGCGGCCTATACCGGTCCGCAAGAGCAGAACAAGGTTTCCGTTGCTCAACTGAAAGATCTGGCCGATGACAGCTGGGCCACCCTGGAAGGTAAACTGGTCAAGCACCTGGGCGGCGAGAACTATCTGTTCCGCGATGCCAGCGGTGAGGTGGAGGTCGAAGTGGATCAGGATGTGTGGCGTGGCACCGAAGTGGGCCCGGATGATCAGATCCGCATCCGTGGTGAAGTGGACCACAGCTGGAACAAGACCGAAGTGGAAGTGAAAACCCTGGAGAAAGTGGGCGCGGCCCCGCAGACCAAGGGCGGCTTTATCGCCAAATAAGGCCACTTCAACGACGAACTGGCCAGACGTTAAAAGGGCGCTTGATATCAAGCGCCCTTTTGTATGGTTAACCCAGCATCACCGCTTAACCGGCCCGACTGGCAAAGGCTCTCTTGAAGCCCTTCTCGGCCTGATTGACCTTGTAGAGGTAACGGCGCGCCTCCTCTTTGGGATGTTGCTCGGTCAACACCTGATAGACCGCCTCGGGGGAGAGCCGGTTGATCCGGCCCGGCGCCGCCTTGCGATCGCTGGAGAAGGTATTGAGTACCCCGCCAGCGCCACCGTTATAGGCGGAGATCACCGCATAGCGACGGGAGCGCGGATCCTGAATATCCGCCAGATAGACGGTCTGCAACAGGTGCAGATAGGCGGTACCGACATCGATGTTGTAGGCCGGGTTGAACAGCTCCTCCCGGGTCGGCTGGCCGTTCTTGCCCTTGACCCGAACATAGACGTCACGACCGGCGGTAGCCGGGATCACCTGCATCAGGCCATAAGCGTTGGCATGACTCACCGCATAGGGGTTGAAGCTGCTCTCGGTCTTGATCACCGCATAGATCAGGCTCTCCGGCACGCCGTATTTGCGCGACGCTTCCCGGATGATCCCCGCATACTTGTAGCCCCGTCGATCTTCATGGTTGGCCACCATGGGAATATCGACGAAGAAGATGGTGCGAATACCCAGAGTGCGCTTCTTCATCGCCGTGTTGAGCAGGTAATCGGCATAACGCTCGGCGCGCCAGGAGGCGCGGATTGGCTGGCGCTGATTGTCCAGCACCTGACCATAGAGGAAAGGCTCGCCGCCGGTCAGAATTTCCCGGTCGGAGTAAAGATCCACTTCAGCCGGATCGTCCGGCGTCAGCAGGGTCTCGATGATGGCGCGACGCAGGTGAGCGCGGGGATCGATGCCAGATACCGTCTCCACCATGATGTGGCCGCTGGAGAAGTCGATGTGGGCCCGGCTCTTGTACTGATCCGTGTATTTGACGTAGTCAAACTTGCCCGCAAACAGCGCCTCCCGCCCCCATATCTCGTTCACGTTATGGGAGAGCGCGCTGATCATGTGTTCAAAACCGCGGATGTCCTTGCCGTTGACCAAATCGTCATCCTCACTCCCGCTGGGCTTGGGGGAAGATGAGCAGGCAGAGAGAAACAGCAGGGTGCACAGCAGCCAAAAAATTCGGCCCATAGGATCCTCAAACCGGGCAGCAGAGCTGCCCATCATTCATTTGCTGCGACTTCAGGAGCGGTCACGCCAGTGTTGCGCCATTCCCGCACCTGTTCACACGTACAACAGCCGGAGAGCTTACTGGGCAGGCGGGGTGTAACCTTCGATCTGCACTTCACCTGCATCAAACAGGTAGCTGACCATCTCTTTTTCCAGCAGTTGGCGATGCTCAAGATTCATCATGTTGAGCTTTTTCTCGTTGATCAGCATCACCTGTTTCTTCTGCCACTCGGCCCAGGCTTCCTTGCTGATGTTGTCAAAAATCCGCTTGCCGAGCTCACCGGGATAGAGTTGGAAATCCAGACCCGGGCCCTCTTTTTTCAGGCGTTGGCAAAATACAGTACGGCTCATGTTGACCTCTATGGTTGTAACTCTGGATAGGCGAGCAGACGGGCCGTGGCGGCCGCCAGCCCCACCTCGGCAGGATGGCGTAAGTTATACCAGAGTCGGTTATCTGCTTCCATGAGCCGCAGCGGCTGCGCCTCATCAATGTCAATCAGCAGCGGCTGAATATCGAGATGGAAGTGGCTGAAGGTATGGCGAAAACCGGCCAGTTCACGATAACTGTGATGGCTCAGGCCGAGGGACGCCAGCAGACCATCCACCTCCGCCAGCGAGGCCACCTGCGGGAAGCAGTAGAGCCCGCCCCAGATCCCCTGTGGCGGCCGCTTCTCCAGCAGCAACTCATCGCCGTGGCGGATCAGCAGCATGATGCCATCGCGAGCCGGAATGCTCTTCTTGGGCTTGCTGTTGGGATAAGCGGTAGGCTTGCCTTGCGACAGCCCCTGGCAATCGGCCCGCACCGGACAGCGATCACAGGCAGGCTTGCTGCGGGTGCAGATAGTGGCCCCGATATCCATCATTGCCTGATTGTATTGCGCCACGCCCAGCTTGGGGGTGAGCCGGATGGCGATCTCCCACAGCTCGTTCTCCACCTGTTTTTGGCCGGGCCAGCCCGGCAGCGCCAGCCAGCGGGTGAGTACCCGCTTCACATTGCCATCAAGGATGGCGTGGGGCTGACCCAGAGAGAGCGACAGCACGGCCCCGGCGGTAGAACGGCCAATCCCCGGCAGCGCCATCACCTCGTCAAAGCGCTCGGGAAAGAGACCATGGTGATGATCGCGGATCTGCTGGGCCGCCTTGTGCAGGTTGCGGGCCCGGGCGTAGTAGCCCAGCCCGGTCCAGTGGTGCAGCACCTCGTCGACGGGGGCATCGGCCAGCGCCACCACATCGGGGAAGCGCGCCATAAAACGCTGGTAGTAGGGGATGACTGTGGCGACTTGGGTCTGCTGCAGCATGATCTCCGAGACCCAGACCCGGTAAGGGGTCTTCTCCTGCTGCCAGGGCAGGGTTTTGCGGCCATGAAGCTCGTACCACTCCAGAACCCGGCTTGCGAAGGTTGATTGATTCACGTTGTTCTCATGTCGTTGATATATGGGGAACTCTGCGGTTCCTTCGGCTCATCTGGCCTGAGCGGGCATAAAGTCATCCCGCAGCACAGCGCCAGCTGTCTGGTGCGGCAGCGTAAGGCCTCGTCACGCCCAAGTCAAAGCCGCGCTGACTGGCACTGCGGGCAGGTGGTGCTCAGGCAGCAAAGCGGTAACAAAGACGATATACTCGGCCCCACAATTGATGACGGGAGAGACGGTTTGCAGACTTATCTGGTTGGGGGCGCAGTGCGGGATCGCCTGCTAGGATTGCCGCAGGGCGACAGGGATCATCTGGTGGTCGGCGCCACCGTGGAACAGATGCTGGCGTTGGGTTTTACCCAGGTCGGTCGCGACTTTCCCGTGTTTCTTCACCCCAAAACCCAGCAGGAGTATGCCCTCGCCCGTACCGAACGCAAACAGGGTCAGGGCTACACCGGTTTTGTCTGCCACGCCGCCCCCGATGTGACGCTCGAGCAGGATCTGCTGCGCCGGGATCTCACCATCAACGCCATCGCCGAAGATGAACAGGGAGAGCTCCACGACCCATACGGTGGCATTGAGGATTTGAAAAAACGGCTGCTGCGCCACGTCTCCCCCGCCTTTGCCGAAGATCCGCTGCGCATCTTGCGGGTCGCCCGCTTCGCCGCCCGCTTCCACGCTCAGGGCTTTACCATAGCGCCGGAGACCCTCACCCTGATGAGCGAGATGACGGCCGCTGGCGAGCTGGCCCACCTCACGCCGGAGCGAGTCTGGAAGGAGCTGGAGAAGGTACTGCTGGGGCCGACCCCACAGATCTTTATCGAGGTGCTGCGCCAGTGCGGCGCCCTCAAGGCACTCTTCCCCGAAATCGACGCTCTGTTCGGCGTTCCCGCCCCGGCCAAGTGGCACCCGGAGATCGACACCGGCATCCACACCCTGATGGTGCTGGAGCAGGCGTGCCGGATCTCCCCCGAGCTGACCGTCCGCTTTGCCGCCCTCTGCCACGACCTTGGCAAGGGAGTAACCCCCAAGGAGTTCTGGCCAAGCCATCACGGTCACGGCCAGAAAGGGCTGCCGCTTATTCGCGCCCTGTGCGAACGGTTCCGGGTACCCAATGAGTGCCGGGCTCTGGCGCTGCTGGTGAGCGATCTGCACACCCACATCCATATCGCCTTTGAGCTCAAGCCTGCCACCCTGCTCAAGGTGTTCGACAAGGCTGATGCCTGGCGCCGCCCCGAGCGCTTTGCCCAGCTGCTGGATGCCTGCCGCGCCGACTTCCACGGCCGCACAGGTTTCGAGGAGCGGGTCTACGCCGAGCCGGACTATGTGGCAGAAGCGCTGGCAGCCGCCCAGGCAGTGCCGGTGAAAGAGATAGTGGCGGCCGGTTACAAGGGAGAAGAGATCAAGGAACAGCTGGCAAGGAAACGGACTGATGCCATCAGCCGGGTCAAGGATGAGTGGACCTTTATCGAGGAGTAACCTCGGCCCCATAACAGACGGCCGCCCTGATGATGAGCTCCGCAAGGAGAGCATCGCCAGGGCGGCCGTTTTGCATCCAGGTTTATATGTGAAGGGGCGCTAACCCCTGCTGGTGCCGTTATGCCGGACCAATTCGCTCCATCAGGCTCATATGGGATGAGCCATCGTGGCGCTTGAGATTCTGGCGATATTCGAACTGGCGCTGGCTCTCCTGCTTGAGCCCCAGCATCAGCGAATAGCACATCGCCAGCATGATCACCGAGAACGGCAGCGCCGCTATGATGCTGGCCGCCTGCAAGGCCGCCAGGCCGCCGGAAACCAGCAGGATGGCCGCAACCAGCCCCTGCCCCAGACCCCATACGGCGCGGTGCAGAACCGGCGGCTCCTGATCACCGATGGAGAGCAGAGTCGTGATGACCAGCGTACCCGAGTCACTGGAAGTGATGAAGTAGGTGCAGATGAGCAGGGTCAACACTGCCTTGGCGATCCAGCCGAAGGTATCCCAGTGCAGCAGCTCGACCGTTTTGTAGAGCGCCAGCGTCACATCCTGATTGACCGCAGCGACCACGCCGCCACCGCCAAACAGCTCCAGATTCATCGCCGTACCGCCAAACACGGTGAGCCAGAACATGCCGAGCAGCGAGGGGACCAGCAACACACCGAGCACAAACTCGCGGATAGTACGCCCCTTGGAAATGCGGGCGATAAACATGCCGACAAACGGCGCCCAGGCAATCCACCAGCCCCAGTAAAACGCCGTCCAGCTCGACTGCCAGGCAGAAGTGCCGTTGGCCTCGGTGTTGGTCCAGAAGCTCAGTTTGACGATGTTCTGCAGGTAATCACCGATGTTCTGTACATAGGCGTTGAGGATATAGGTGGTCGGCCCCAGCACCAGAAAGAGTGCGAGTACGAAGACGCTCAGCCAGATATTGAGCTCGGAGAGGATTTTCACTCCACGCCCGACCCCGGAAACCGCCGACAGAGTGGCGATCAGGCTGATACCGCCAATCAGCCAGAGCTGGTTGGACTGCGACACCGCCATACCAAACATCTGGTTGAGGCCGGTATTCATCTGGGAGACCCCCAGACCAAGGGAGGTCGCCACCCCGAACACGGTGCCGAACACCGCCAGCACATCGGCCGCATGGCCCCAAAAACCGTAAATCCGCTCGCCAAGGATGGGGTAAAGTACAGAGCGGATAGCCAGCGGCAACTTGCGCCGGTAGCTGAAAAAGGCAAGTGACAGGCCGACGATCACATAAATGGCCCAGGGGTGCAGGCCCCAATGGAAAAAGGTGAGGCGCATGGCGATCTGGGCCGCTTCCGGGGTCATCCCTTCGGTAATGAACGGATTGCCCTGCAGATGGTTCATCGGCTCGGCGATGCTCCAGAACACCAGACCGATCCCCATGCCAGCGCTAAAGAGCATGGAGAACCAGGCGAAGTAGCCGAACTCCGGTACCTGGTCGTCGTCACCCAGCCGGATGCTGCCAAAACGGCTGAACATCAGGTAGACAGCGAAGAACAGGAACAGGGCGACCACCAGAATGTAGTACCACTTGAACCCGGCAATAATCTGATCCTTGGCACCGACAAACCAGGCGGCCGCGGTATCGGGAACAAATACGCCAAACAGCAAAAACAGGGTGATCACGGTGAGGGCCGTCATGGCCATGGTGGGGTTGAGGCCTTTCAATAGCCCTTTGCTTGCTCGCATCCAGCCTCCTTAGTCGTTGTTGAAAAAGTCTTCGCCCACATGATCACCGGCGCCGCCGATGGCACGATAGACCAGTTTGCCGGCTGCCTGTTCGCGGTGATCCACCAGCGAAACCGAGGGCTGGCCATTCACGGCGTGACGCTTGCCAAGGAAGATCGCCATGGGGACGCCCAGATTGGAGATACCGCTGGTGATCCAGAGGCGGTTGAAGTCGTAAGAGCCACCGATGAACTCCAGCTGTGCCAGGCCGGTATCTAGGCCAGTCAGATAGAAGTTCATGGCACTTTCGTCAGGAAAGAGGTGCACCAGCACATAGGCGTAGCGTAATTCATTCACCAACTCCTTTAGGTTGAAAGTACCTGTCTCACTACAAGAGAGGGGTAACTCACCATCATAGTGGTGTACCTTGAGGTTGTTCGGGTCTTCATCATAGGCAGGCTGATAGCGCACAAAAGCCGAGGTATCCGGCAGTTCATAGCGCACTCTGACCACACGTAACTCGGCCACCAGAGACTTGATATCCAGCTCGTCATTCATCATTTAGCTCCTCAAATGTCAGGGTGAATTCCGTGAAATGCCCGTCAACCTAACACAAAATTAATTAGAGCAGAAATCATTACAGCAAAAACAATATTGACCTTGTGACGAATTAGGCGGAAAATTTTGCCCCTCTCCATTGCCCTCCAATGACGCACACCCCATGGAAAAACATGATGAAGTGCTGGTCGCCCTGCGCCAGATTATTCGTGCCATCGACATGCACTCCAGGCGCTTGATCAAAGAAGCCGGGCTCACCTCCCCACAACTCTTGCTGCTCAAAGGGATCGACGAGCTGGGACAGATCTCCATGCGCCAGCTAGCCGATCACACCAACATGAGCCAGGCCACCGCCACCACCATCATGGACCGATTGGAGAGCCGCCAACTGGTGCAGCGCGTTCGCAGCAATACCGACAAGCGCAAGGTTCACGCGACACTGACTGACGCAGGCCGCGCCCTGCTGGCCCAGGCCCCGACCCCGCTGCAAGAGCGCTTCATCCAGCGTTTTCAGGCACTGGAAGCGTGGGAGCAGACCCTGCTGCTCTCTTCCCTGCAACGCATCTCCTCCATGATGAATGCAGACGAAATCGACGCGGCCCCGGTGCTGAGCGTCAGACCCCTCACCGAAGAGCAGGTATAAGCTGCTGAACAATTTCAGGCATAAAAAAAGCTCCCGAACGGGAGCTTTTTCGATCAGGAGCCGCAGAGGATTACTCTTCCAGGCTGATCCCGATATTGGAGACGCCATCCTGAAAGGCGAATGCTCTGATAGCCAGGATACGATCGCTGTCGCGCTCATGGGCAACCCGCTTGAGCAGTTCAACCTGGAACTCCAGCTCGGCCTCCATGTACTCGTGCTCGTAGAGCTCCTCTTCGGTCAGATCCCGCTCTTCCAGCAGCTCGATAAAACCGGCCACGGTACCGACTGACGCATGGCTGGCATCGTTGGCCTCTTCGCCGACCCGGCAGATCACCGAGTTGTAGGCGCAGCCCAGCGCAACACAGGCATCCAGCGCGGGATAGGCACCGTAGGATTCAAACTTGCGGGGATCCGGAATGTGAGACTCGAACTCTTCGAGAATGGTACCCAGATTGACCCGGGATCCCTTGACGGTGAGGTAGACCCACATCTGATCCAGCGCATGCCGGAAAGCACCAGCATTGCCAAAGCCGGAAGCCTGACAGAACAGGGCATAGTTGGGGTACATGCGCTCTGCCAGCGCCAGGGTGTAGACGGTCTGTTGCCAAGGCTGTAGCTCGGCCAGTCGCTTATAAAACTTGTCACCAAACACTGGAGTCGGATCCTTTGCAAAATGTGGGGCAGATTGTAGCCCACGAGGGGCGCGGCGAAAACGAAAAAGCGCCCTGGTCGGCTATGTTGCGATATGAAGTCAGGTAAGATGGGTCGAGAGCGGCATCTTGTTGCGCCGCAAATTCTGATAAGGAACAAGAGTATGAGCCAACGTACCCTTCTTTTGCTCAGCCAGGATAATGCTCACTACGAACGGCTGCTCAAGGCCGCCAATCTCCCCCATCTGCGCATTCTGCGAGCCGATAACCAGAGCGATGCCGAGAAGCTGATCGGCGAAGCCCATATTCTGATGGCCGAACCGGCCCGTGCCAAACCGCTGCTGCCCAAAGCCAACAAGCTGAGCTGGTTCCAGTCCACCTATGCGGGAGTCGATGTGCTGCTCGACCCTGACAGTCGCCGCGACTACCAGCTCACCAATGTGCGCGGCATCTTCGGCCCGCTGATGAGCGAGTATGTCTTTGGTCATCTGCTCAGCCTGATGCGCCAAATCCCCCTTTATCGGGAACAGCAGAAACAGCGACTGTGGCAAAGCCACCCCTATCAGGGCCTCAAGGGGCGCACCATGCTGATCCTGGGGACCGGCAGCATTGGTCAGCATATTGCCCACACCGGCAAACATTTTGGCATGAAGGTGCTGGGCATCAGCCGCAGCGGTCGGGAGCGGGCCGGGTTTGATCAGGTTTATCAGCTACCTGCGCTCAACAAGATGCTGGCGCAGGCCGATGTCATCGTCAGCGTGCTGCCAGCCACCCGCGATACCCGTCATCTGTTCAATGCCGCCCGCTTCGAACACTGCAAACCGGGCGCCATCCTGTTCAACGTTGGCCGTGGCAGCGCCGTGCACTCGGGCGATCTGCTCACTGCACTGCGTACCGGCAAGCTGGCGATGGCGGTGCTGGATGTGTTCGAGCAGGAGCCGCTTCCCGCCGACAGTCCACTGTGGGGCCAACCCAACCTCATCGTCACCCCCCACAACAGCGCCTACAGCTTCCCGGATGATGTGGCCCAGATCTTTGTGCGCAACTACATCCGCTTTATCGATGGCCAGCCACTGGATGGCAAAATCGACTTCGACAAGGGTTATTGACCGTCACTGCGCATGTAAAAAGGCCCCGCCAATCTGGCGGGGCCTTTCATTTCAGGCTGTGACGACAGGAATCAACCCGCTGCCAGCTCCTTGCGGTAGCTCTTCACCTTGGCAAGGAACTGACGACGCTCCTTGCCGCTGAGCGGTTCAGCCATCGGCAGCTTGGCGGTCATGGCATTGACCGGGCGGTTGTTGATCCGCAGCTCGTAGTGCAGGTGAGCACCGGTCGAGCGACCTGTGTTGCCGGAGAGGCCGATCTTGTCGCCCATCTTCACTCGCTGACCGGTTTTGACCAGCAGCTTGCTCAGGTGCAGATAACGGGTAGAGAGAGTACGGCCATGCTTGATGACGATATAGGTACCCGCCAGCGGGTGGCTGGTTGCCTTCTGGACGATACCATCGCCAGTCGCCAGCACTGGCGTGCCCACCGGCACCGCAAAGTCAGTGCCCTCGTGAGGACGCACCATACCGGTTACCGGATGTTTGCGCGCTGGGTTGAAGTTGGAGCTGATCCGATAGCGGCTGTGGGTCGGGTAGCGGCGGAATCCGCGCTCCAGACTGTTGCCCTGACCGTCGTAATAGTTGCCGTCATCGGAGAGCCAGGCCGACACCGTCTTGCCCTGGCTGGTCACTTCCACACCCAGCAGCTGGCTGTTACCAGTGCTCTTGCCTTCCACCGTCTCCTGGCGTACCAGCACTTTGAACTTGTCGCCCTTCTGCAGATCCTTGGCGAAATTCATTCGCCACTGGAACAGGTTGGCAATTTTCTGGATATGGTTGGCCGGAATCCCCGCATTACGGGCACTGACATAGAAGCTGCCGTTGATCACGCCGTTGTAACGCTGCGGTTGCCACTCAACCTTCTCATTGATCATGGAGGCGGTATAAGCATCGTCGCTGCGCGCCATCACCAGCGTCTGCTTGATGTTCAGGCGGATTTTGAGTTGCTGCAGGATGTTGTCCTGATCGATCAGCAGCTCGATATTCTGGCCCGGCTTGAGGCGCGCCAGATAGTTCTTGTTGTCCGCGTCCAGCACCTTGTAGAGGGTGGTGGTGGAGAGACCGAGATTGTTAAAAATAGCGGTCAGGTTTTCGCCGTTGCGGACCCGGTAATCCTGCCACTGGGGGGTGGTGTCGACCGGGATGTCGTCATCCGGCGCACTCTGATCAACCAGTTCGTGATCGGGAATTTCGTTAAAGTCGGTGTTGTTTTCGTTGGTTGCCGTACCTGCGGTATCAATGGGCAACTCAAGACGCAGCGGCCGCTCGAGGATGTCACCCGGAGCTGGCAATAATGCCACTGCTGACAGGGTCATGGCCGTCAGCATCAGCATGGCGTAAAAGTGTTTGCGGGGAACCGGTGGTTCCCAATTGGCAGCCTGTACTACCAAGGGACGGAGACGTTTCATCCGCTATCCTGTATTTAGATCTAAAGAGTGTGAGTTGCGATGTCAGTTGTGACAAAACCGTATAAAACTGTTTGTTGGACACAAATAGTTACAAATAGTTCATCACAATCTGCATGAACCTCACATTTTATGCATAACCCGCCCGGATGGGCAGAAATGATCGTCTTTTTTAACCATTTTTTCCTATTTTTAAGAACCGGGTCGGATTCGATACTGAATAGAAACCCAAAATGTTGCGATAACTTTTCCATGGAGTGGATATGTCGTTAGCAAAACTGTTAATCAGAATAATTGTCGTCCTGTTCCTGATCGGTGCAGCGCTGCTGTTTGCACTGGAAGTCACGACGGTCCGCCAATCCATCCTCGACCAGATGTCAGCCAACCTGGAAACCGCCATCACCGCTCTCGGGCTGGTGCTGCAAGGAACCCTGCTCAATGACGACAATGTGCTGGCCGAGACCATCGTCAATGCCATGTTCGATGGCGGCTTCGTCAGCTCGGTCACCCTGATCGATCCCGATGGCCAGTTGCTGTTTCAGAAGGTCTTCCACTCTACCCAGCAAAATGTCCCCGGCTGGCTTCCCTCGGTTATCGGCATGCCCCCCGTCAAGATTGAGCAAGAGTTGACCGATGGCTGGCGCATGCTGGGCACTCTGACCCTTGAAGGACATAGCGGCTACGCCTATCAGCATCTGTGGAATGCCATCAGCCGCACCGGTCTGGCGCTGCTGGCGGGCCTCGTCGTATTTACCCTGATCATCTCCCTGGTGTGCAAACGCCTGCTGCAGCCCCTGGAGCAGATCAACCTGCAGCTGATCCGCATCCGCAAACACCAGTTCAACAGCACCCTGCCCACTCCCTGGTTGCAAGACCTCAAAGAAGTGGCCCTTTCTATCAACCAACTGGTCTCCGAACGCAAACGGGATCTGCTGCAACAACGACTCAAGATCACCCAACTGGGAAAACAGCTGCCACTGACGACCCCACAGCCGCTGCAAGGAGTGAGCCCGCTGCCGGAAGGCGGGCAACTGCAGAAATTTGTCTCCACACAAGGGGAAATCGCGCTCTATCAGCGTTTCTTGCCCAGTCAGCCCCTCGGTGCCGACAGCGATCTCGCAACCATCCAGAGCGCCCTGCAACAGTGGCAGCACTCTCATATAGAAGGGGTCTTGCTGCCCCTCTCCCTGCTCAATCACCCGCAATGGTCCGAGATCGCCCCTCTGCTAAGCCAAGGTCGCGGCAAGACACTGGATTGGCGCTGGGATGTAGCCACATTCCCCGCCCACGGCCAGTCTACCTTGGCTGCGTTGCAGGAACAGGGGTGTGAGCTCGCCTTCAGCGCCATTCCCCTCAATGCGGATACCTTCAATCAACTTGACCCGCTCAATCCCATCTTTATCAGCTGTCAGCTGACCGATGCGCCGCTCTACTGGAATCTGCTCTCCCAAACCATGCATGCCGCTGGTTATACCCTGCTGGCAGAATCGGGAGAGTGTCGCGACATCGACAAACTGCGGACCTGGGGTATCGATGGTTATGCCAAGGAGGCGCAATCATGAAGAAGCTCGCCATGCTGTTGCCCCTGCTGTGGCAACCCGGCCTGATGGCTGAAACCGTCACTATCACCACCGGGGGTGAGCAGGGGATTTATCACCAGATAACCAAAGAGTTTTGCCGTCTGGCCCATGAGGTCGACGAGCAACTTGCGTGCACACTGCAGAGCTCATCGGGTTCAATAGAAAACCTGACGCGGCTGAAGAGTAGCGAGACCTCCTACGCCATGGTGCAGTCAGACTGGCTGTATCAGGCAAGCAATGGCTTGGGCCCTTTTGCCACGCAGCCGCAACCTGAGCTGCGCGCCCTGTTTGCCACCCATGCCGAGCCCTTCACCATAGTGATCCGTGCCGATGGCGATATCACTTCACTGGAACAGCTCAAGCTCGCCCCCATCGACATGGGGTTGAAGAGCTCGGGTACCCGCCAGACGGCGCTGGCTCTGTTCAACATCCTGGGAGCGAAAGAACAGGATCTCGATCTGAAGAGCATGGCCAACCTGCCGGATGCGCTCTGCAGCAAGCAGATCGACGCATTTGCACTGGTGATGGGACACCCTAACCGGATTGTGCTCGACACCGCCAAACGTTGCGCAGTCAGTTTCCTCCCCATTGATGGGGCCACCCGAGATCAGCTACTCAAAGGGGTCAAATATTACCAACGCAGTCAGGTGCCCGCCCGCATCTACCCCGGCAATCTGAAGGCGACGCCCACCTTTGCCATAGCCGCCACCCTGGTCACCAATGCCACCATGCCGGAAGAGTCTGTCTATCGCCTGACCAAGGCCATGCTGACCCAGCAAACCAAGTTCAATGAGCAGACTTATGGCTACGCCAATATGTTTCACCGGGCACGCAATAAAACCGGCCCGGTGCTGAGTATTGAGCAGCATCCGGGCGCAGCGAAATATTTCGATGAGTTGAAGGCGGCGGGCAAGCTATAGCTGACGACGGGGAGAGCGCAGTTGCTCGCTGGAGAAACGGGTCTTCATCGATGTCCACTGCGCCAGCCGATCGGCACTCCCCGCCAGCGTCCCTTCTCGCCGTGACTTCATGATCCAGATGCTCTTGGCATCGAAGCTGTAGACGGGGATGAGATCGGTTCGCTTGCTACCCGGCAGGATCCGGCTGTTGATGTTATCGAGCACCAGTGGGTCAGCCTTGGGCGTAGGGAAGTAGAGCGTCACCATGTGGAACTGGTTGTAACGCACCGCCTTGACGTAGGCCAGCCGCAGCTTCTTCTCATCCACCCCCAGCTCCATCAGGGTGTAGTACTTGGATATGCTGTAATCCTCGCAATCCCCACCCCGGGCACCGATGAACTCCAGCGGATTGGCCCAGTAATCCTCATCTCCCCACAACTTGGGATCCTCGCTGTAGGTCAGATTGTTGAAGTAGTTGTTCACCAGCTCGATCTTCTGCTGGTCGGTTGTACCCGCTCTGGGGGTGAGCAAGCGAGAGAATGCCTCGGCCCGCTGGATGGCCCGACCACCATACACTTCCTGCAGCTTGGCCCGCAGGTCCGGACTGGCAATATATTCGGAAAGACGCGAAGCCTGCACGTTGGCGCAACATAGCGCCAACGTGCAAGCCGGGATCAACAACCATTTCATACCGGACACTCCATGTCAGATGCTGGAGGTCAGTATAGTCCCTCCGGATGAGAGGCTCAGCAGGCGATCAGCGACACTGTGCGAATGCGTCTGCCAGTTGCTGCATGAATTGGGGATAACCATCCGGGCCGAGCGGTACCTGTTCACCCACCTCATCAAGCAACAACACCTTGGCGCCGGTATTGCGTGCCACCGATTCGATCACAGCCGGTGAGAATTGCGGCTCGGCATAAATGCAGCTCGCCTGCTTCTCTTCCAGTGCCTTGCGAATATCCACCAGGGTCTTGGCGCCCGGGCGACGCTCAGGGCTCACGGTAAAGTGACCCTTTGAACTCATGCCGTAGTGGCGCTCCCAGTAGCCATACGCCTCGTGGAAGACAAAGTACCCCTTCTCATTCACCGCCTTCATCTGGCCAGCAATCACCTTGTCTTTGGCATCCACCTTGGTATCAAATGCCGCGAGGTTGGCGTCATAGCGAGCCTGATTGGCCGGATCCAGCTTGCCCAATTCACTTGCGATCGCCTTGGCAATCACTTTGGCCTGCGTCGGGCCAAGCCAGATATGGGGATCGACCCCTTCGTGATGATGTCCCTCATGTCCTTCATCATGGTCACCGTGCTCATGGGCGGCATGATCGTGATCATCATGGTCACCGTGCTCATGGGCGGCATGATCGTGATCATCATGGTCATGGGAATCGTGACTATCCTGAGTCGCGTAGTTGAACAGCGGCATCCCCTCAACCTGAGTCAGGGCCAGAGCATGGGGATGGTTGGCCAGCGGCTTGGCCATAAAACCTTCCAGCTCGGGGCCAACCCACACCACCAGATCGGCACTGTTGATGCTGCGAATATCGGACGGACGCAGGGAGAAATCGTGGGGAGAGGCACCGGTCGGCAGCAATACCTTGGGCTCGCTCACCCCGTCAGTGATCGCTGCTGCGATGAAGCCAAGGGGCTTGATGGTGGTCAGTACCTCAATGGCACGAACAGGCAAACTCACCGCCAGCAGGGCAGTGAAAAGCGCAATAATTCTCATTGGTGAATCTCGTCAGGGGGTGAGTATGTGATAATATAACAGCTGCTTTTTGTTATATTATAACTCTCACTGGCTGTAAACCCCGGAGTTGTCATGAGCCAACTGGTAGAGCTGAAAGAGGTCTCTCTCTCGTTTGATGGACGCTCTGTGCTCGACAAGGTCTCCTTTACCCTCAATAAAGGCAAAATCACCACGTTAGTCGGCCCCAACGGGGCAGGCAAGAGCACCCTGAGCAAGCTGGTGCTGGGTCTGCTCACCCCGGACTCGGGCAAGATCACCCGCAGCCGCGATCTGAGAGTCGGCTATGTGCCACAGCGCCTCTATCTG
This sequence comes from Aeromonas sp. S12(2024), assembly GCF_041402305.1. Classification (NCBI taxonomy): domain Bacteria; kingdom Pseudomonadati; phylum Pseudomonadota; class Gammaproteobacteria; order Aeromonadales; family Aeromonadaceae; genus Aeromonas; species Aeromonas sp. S12(2024). The sequence continues at coordinate 94,394 of NZ_JBGLRB010000007.1, read as the reverse complement.
GATCCCACCTTGCCGCTGACGGTACGCCGCTTCCTGCAACTGGGCAAAAACAGCCGCCTCTCCATCGAGGAGGCGCTGACCCGGGTTGGCGCAGAGGGATTGCTGGAAAACCGGATGCAGAAGCTCTCCGGTGGAGAGATGCAGCGGGTACTGCTGGCCCGCGCTCTGCTGGTCAAGCCCGAACTGCTGGTACTGGATGAACCGGTGCAGGGGGTGGATATCAACGGCCAGATCGAGCTCTATGCCCTGATCGGCAAGCTTGCCGCCGAATTCAACTGCGCCGTGCTGATGGTCTCCCACGACCTGCATCTGGTGATGGCCAGCACCCACGAGGTGATCTGCCTCAATCGCCACGTCTGCTGTCACGGCGAACCGGAGAGCGTGGCCCGCCATCCCGAATTTGCCCGCCTGTTCGGGCGACCGGAGCAGGAGGTGCTGGCGGTCTATACCCATCATCACCACTGCGACGGCGAACACCATCATCATGAACCGCAGGCCCCCGTCATCCGCCTGCCCTCTCGCAACAACGCTCACAGCAAATAGCGCAAGAACAGGACATTCAAGTGGACAGCTTTCTGTTATACGCCCTCGCGGCCGGCCTCGGCATCGCCCTGCTGGCCGGCCCTCTCGGCAGCTTCGTGGTATGGCGCAAGATGGCCTATTTTGGCGACACCCTCTCCCATGCCTGTCTGTTCGGTATCGCGCTGGGCATCCTGCTGCAGGTCGATCTCACCCTGGCGGTAGTGGTCTGCTGCCTCGCCATGGCAATGCTGCTGGTGATCATGAGTCGCAACCAGCAGGTGGCAACTGATACCCTGCTCGGCATTCTGGCCCACAGCGCCCTGTCGCTCGGTCTGGTTACCTTGAGTTTTATGGATAACGTACGGGTGGATCTGATGGCCTACCTGTTCGGCGACCTGCTCTCGGTACAACCGATGGACCTGCTCTGGATCTACGGCGGTGGCGCGCTGGTGCTGCTCACCCTGTGGCGACTATGGGATCCCCTGCTCTCCATGACCATCTCGGAAGAGCTGGCACGGGTAGAAGGGATCCGGGTCGATGTGCTGCGCTGCGTATTGATGCTGCTGATTGGGCTGGTGATCGCCGTAGCGATGAAGTTTGTCGGGGCGCTGATCATCACCTCCTTGCTGATCATCCCCGCCGCTACCGCCCGCCGTTTCAGCCAGACGCCGGAGCAGATGGCTGGCTTTGCCGCGCTGATCGGCTGTCTCGCCGTGCTGGGGGGGCTGACCCTCTCTTGGTATCAGGACACCCCGGCAGGCCCTTCGGTCGTCGTCTGTGCCACCAGCCTGTTTGTACTGAGTCAGTTCAAGAGAGCGTAACGTCGCAGGCTAGAGCGGCATGCTCTGGCGTGTCTCCATCATCAGCCACTGGCGCAAACGGCTGATGGCGGGCTCATGGGCCCGCGAGCGCTTGCAGGTAAAGTAGAAGGCATCCCCCGTCTCCAGCTGGTGTACCGGCAAGGCCACCAGCTGGGGATCATCGGGCCGCAGCATGTAATCATTCACGAATGCCACCCCCTGATCCCAGGCCGCCGCCTCCATCGCCAACAGCACATGGCTGAAGTGGTGCATCCGTGCCTCGTCCGGAATAACCAGCCCGCCGGCCTTGGCCCAGCGCTGCCAATCCTCCCCCCGCGCCTTGTAGATGGACTGCACCGAGAGCAGCGGCAGTTGCCAGATGGCGTCTGGCCACTCCCCCTCCACCTGCTGCAACAAACGGCGGCTGCAGACCGGGAAGAGCCGCTCCTGATAGATAAGGTCGTGGCAGTAGCCCCGCCCGTGGGGTGAGACTGTGATAAAGCAATCAGCCACCCGATCGGAGAGTTCGGGATCCTCCGCCACCATCTCCAGACTCAAATCCAGCTCGGGGTAGAGCTGGCGCAATCCGGCCAAGCGGGGGATCAGCCACTTCACCGCAAACGAGCTGTAGACCGCGAGGCGCAACCGCATCTCGCCGCCCCCGCGCAGCTGCTCGCTGCTCTGGGCAATCTGGCCGAGCCCGGCAGCAATCCCCTCGAAATAGCTCTCGCCCTGTGTCGTCAACGAGAGCAGCCGCCCCTGACGCAGCAGCAACCGCTCCCCCAGAAAATCCTCCAGCAGGCGGATCTGGTGGCTGACCGCACTCTGGCTGACGTTCAGTTCAAGGGCGGCACGGGAGAAGCTGAGCAACCGGGCCACCACCTCGAAATATTGCACCGCACGCAGGGGAGGAAGCTTCATTATCTAAATATCTCATGAGTGGTCATTTTTTATCATTTTACTGGATATCAACCGGCACGCTACCCTCCGCTCATCTGAAGTGGGAGGTGGTATGAATGCAGTAGGGATCGGCATCCTTTATCTGGTGCTGGGCAATATGGTGGCGGTCTTTTCCGATGCGCTGGTCAAGGTGCTGGAGCCAGATCAGCCCATCTTCCAGTTTGTCTTTTTCCGCCAGCTCTCGGCCGCCATTCTGCTGATGCCCTGGCTGCTCTGGTCATGGCGCCGCAATCCACCGGTGGCCATCAAGTGGCACCTGCTGCGGGCCCATATTTGGGCGGTCGGCGTCTGCCTGATGGTGGTGGCCCTCACCCGCTTGCCGCTCGCCACTGCCAATGCCCTCTTCTATGCCGCCCCCCTGATGATGGTGCCGCTGGCAGTGTGGATGGCGGGGGAAGCGATCTCGCGCCAGAAGGTGCTGACCGCAGTCATCGGATTTATCGGGGTTTTGATCGTGCTGCGCCCGACCGAGGTGAACTGGGCCGCGCTGGCGGCGCTTGGGGTGGCGCTGTCGATGGCGCTCAACAACCTGCTGATCAAGCGGATCCCGCTCAAGCAGCCCATCGCCCAGACCCTGTTTTTCACCAACGTGCTGAGCATGCCCTTCATTCTCGCGCTGGCCTGGTGGGAAGGGGGCGACTGGCAGTGGCAGATGTGGTGGCCCGCTTTTGGCTCCTCGGCACTGATCATGGTCTATGCGGGATTGTGCGTGGTGGCCTATCGCAAGGCGGAGGCGAGCAAGATCGCCTCGGCGGAATATACCGGTCTGCTGATGGCCGTCGCCATTGGGGTGTGGCTGTTTGACGAGCAACCGGGCCTGCCGCTGCTGCTGGGCTGTATCTGCATCGTCCTGCCGCTCATCGCCATGGCCCGCAGCAAACCAAAACCGCTGGCCGAACCGGCGGTTTAAGCACTCAGGGTCGTGCCAGCAAAGGGGCGACCCTTTGCTGCAGATGGGGGACAATCTCCTGTTCGAACCAGGGATTCTTCCTGAGCCAGAGGGTATTGCGCGGGGAGGGATGCGGCAGCGGCAGCCAACCGGGGCCATAGTCGGCCCAGCTGCGCACCGTGTCGGTGAGCGATCCCCTGGCTGCCCCCCGCAGATAGTAGGCTTGTGAATATTGGCCGATCAGCAGGGTCAGTTCGATGTTGGGTAACAGCATCAATACCTTGTCGTGCCAGGTGGGCGCGCACTCGGGTCTGGGCGGCAGATCGCCCGACTTGCCCTTGCCGGGATAGCAGAGACCCATCGGCATGATGGCGATGCGGGATTCGTCGTAAAAGGTGGCCTTATCGACCCCGAGCCACTGGCGCAGCCGGTCACCGGAGGGGTCATCCCACGGGATACCGCTGGCATGCACCCGGGTGCCGGGCGCCTGACCGATGATCAGCAAGCGGGCACTCTCGGCCCCGCGGATCACCGGACGAGGCCCCAACGGCAGATGAGCCTCGCACAGACGGCAGGCCCTGATTTGCTCAAACAACTTATCGATACGCTGCATGACGTTGATAGTACCAGCATTTCCCTGTTTTCCCTCTTGTGGAAACAGGGCGCGCCCCCTACTATCGCCATGGGCGTTTAATTTAATAAACGGAAAATAATGAAAAACTGGCTAGGTACCGGCACCGCGACCCTCTCCTTCATCCTGTGGGGGATGCTGCCGCTCTATTATCAATTCATGCCCGAGGTCAACATGTGGGAGCTGATCTCCCACCGGGTGCTCTGGTCTGTGGTGCTGCTGGGGGCCCTGTTTTTGCTGCTTGGCCACAAGGTGCCTTGGGCACAACTGCGCAGCGAGCCGCGCCAGCTCGGCCTCATTCTGCTGGCGGGCCCCGTAATGTCCATCAGCTGGTGCATGTTCACCTGGTGCCTCACCACCGGGCAGGTGCTGACCACCAGCCTCGCCTTCTTTATGACCCCGCTGTTCAATATCGTATTCGCCGTCATCTTCCTCAAAGAGCGACTCACCCCGCAAAAGCATCTGGCGGTCGCCCTGGCGCTGGCGGGGCTCGCCTACATGCTGTTCTGCTACGGCCAACTCCCCTGGTTCTCCCTCATCATGGGGGCCAACTTCGCCTGCTACGGCCTTATCAAGAAGAAGATCCACTACGACACCGGCAGCAGCCTCTATCTGGAAGCCATGGTGCAACTGCCCATCGCGCTGATCATCATCGGCACGCTGGCGTGGCACGGGGAAGGGGCATTCGTGAACGGAGATCTGGCCGACAAGCTGCTGCTGATGGGCAGTGCGCCCGCCACCCTGCTGCCGGTGGGGCTGTTCTGCTACGCAGTGGCGAGAACCCGGATGAGCACTGTGGGGCTGCTGCAATATATCGAGCCCAGCCTCGCCTTCCTGCTCGCCATCTACTGGTTTGGTGAGGCGCCGGACCCCATCAAGGCGGTCGGTTTCGCCTTTGTCTGGGCAGGTCTGCTGGTGAGCCTGTTGCCGCTGCACCGGCTCAAGCGCCGCCCTCAGGGCGTACCGCGATAGGACTCCAACACCTTGTGCCAACGGGGATCCCTATCCATCTGCTCGGCGATGTCGTTGAGGGTGGCATGCAGCTCGGGACGGGATTTGGGCAGCAGGATATGGCGGGTATAGCTGGATTGGGGGAAGGGCGAGATAAACAGCTTGCCCTGATAGTGCTGTGCGTCGATGAAAAAGCCCAGCGATGAACCACTCACCAGCGTCACATCGATGCGACCGCGCACCAGCAGCTCAAGATTGGTCTTCACCTTCTTGGCATCCTGACGCACCAGCTCCCCGCGGCCAGCTGCATCATCGATCCCCTGATAGCGGTAACCCTCCACCCCGCCAAACACCAGCCCCTTGAGGGAGTCAGGCCCGCGATAGGTGACCGGGTTGTCAATGTTCGAGACCAGCTCGTTGGTGTCGCGCATCACCGGAAAGGTCCAGAGATAGCGCTCGCGATGGGGATCCCCCACCCAGGCGGGATTGACCCAGACCACCAGACCGTCAAAGTCGGGATCTGCCATCTCCAGCGCCAGTCGGGCGCGATTGACCAACCAAAGCTCGATTCTGGGTTCACCCCCCAGCTTTTCATTGAGATACTTGACCAGCTCGCGGCTCAGCCCTGAATCCACTCCGGTGTTGAAGGGGGGATGCTGATGGTAATCGTAGAGACGGATCGTCTCCCCCAGAGCCGGGACCGACAACAATAACCACAACCAAAACCAGACTCTCATCGCACCTCCTTGAGCTGCCTCTGAGTTTGGCACAGAGAATTTGAATGAGAGAACCCGCGACCACCACACTGGCACAGCAACCATCCCCCCCTTCCCGCTGGTCTGTCTACATGGTGCGTACTGCCACCGGCCTGCTCTATACCGGGATCAGCACGGATCCGCTGCGCCGCCTGCGCCAGCACCAGAGTGGCAAGGGCGCTCGCGCCCTGCGCGGCAAGGGGCCACTGACGCTGGCGTGGCAACAGGAAGTCGGCGAGAAGGGGGCGGCTTTGCGCATCGAATATCGCCTCAAGCAGCAGCCGAAATCCTTCAAGGAGCAGCTGATCCACAGCCCGGCACTCTGGCAGAGCTGGAGCCCCCAGTGGTTACCCGCAGCCACCCAGCCTTGAGGACGACAGGCAAAAAAAGGCCACTCGATGAGTGGCCGGAAAGGGGAAATCAGGGAGCATCACACAACGTCTTGCACAACCTCAAGCGGGTTAGAGGTAGGTATTGGAACGCTTGCTGCGGTTACTGATCAGCCAGCAAACCGCCAGCACCAGCAGCAACCAGGGGGCCAGCTTGATGATCAGAGCAAGCATGCCGCCCAGTGCCCCAAGCAGCACGAACAGGCCGCTCACCAGCAACATGGCTACCAGGGTAAAACCGGTCAGTGCCATGACCAGCAGCACCACCAGCAATATGAAAAATTCCAGCATAACTTGCTCCTTATCAGTACCTTCTCTGCCGGCTGATCACCCCTTCGGTCAATCCAGCCAGCGCTTCAATTCATAACGGGGCGGCATCATCAGCACCGCCAGCAGATAGGCGGCCAGTGCCAGCGGCGGCATCAGGATCAGGGCGAGCAGTGCCACCACCCGCACCGTGACTCTGGAGACCCCCAACCGCCTGGCAATACCGGCGCAGACCCCGGTCAGCTTGCGATGCACCAGATCCTTGGGCCAGGGGCTCATGATTACACCTCCGCCTTCTGGCCTTTGAGGCGAGCCAGCTCGCGCTCGATCTCGTCATTGAGCTCCAGCTCGCGGAACTGGGCCTCCAGCGAGGGATTCTGCCCCAGGGTGGCCGCCTCCAGCTGGGCTTCCAGCTGATCGACCCGGCCCTGAAAACCGTCAAAGCGCGCCATCAGCTCATGCATCCGCTGGTTGTCCACCTGGGCGCGGGCACGAATGCGGCTATGGGCTGTCTGCTCGCGCAGGGTCAGCAGTTTCTGCTTCTCGCGGGCCTCGGTCAGCTTGGAGGCCAACCGTTCACTGTCGGCGGTAAGCTGGGCCAGCACTTCGGCGACCCGGGCCTTGTCCTGCTCCAGCTGTTCACATTTTTTGACCTCCGCCAGCTTCTCGGTGAGGGCGGCGCGGGCCAGATCCTCACGTCCCTTCTGGATGGCTAGCTCGGCCTTGGCCGACCACTCCAGGATCTGTGCCTGCAACGCCTGCTGGTGACGCTCCAGCTGTTTCTGTTCGGCAATCACGCGGGCGGCCTGGGTACGCATCTCGACCTGCACCTGCTCCATCTCTTCGATCATCAGGCGCAGCATCTTCTCCGGCTCTTCACTCTTGTCGAGCAGGCTGTGCAGGTTGGCATTTATCACGTCGGTCAGGCGGCTGAATACGCTCATGGTCTGGCTCCTTGTTGATGGATGGCTATCTCTTCCCATTGCATTACAAGAGCCGTGCCAAGAAAAATTATTGTTGTTTTACATATAGATGGGAATTTACCGAGGAAATTCAAGAAGCGTTTATTGGTGAAAATAGCCAACCTAGTGGTGATTTTTACCAACAAAAAAGGGAGCCTCTGGCTCCCTTGTCGATTCGTCTGCGCTATCCGTCAGGCAGCGTGGCTGTGGCCCAGCTTGCTGTCCAGTTCGGCCAGCTTGGCCTCCATCCGGGCGCGGCAGGTGTCGGAGAGATCGCGAATGCCGCTGGCACCGTGCTCCTTGCTGCAGACCGGCGCCATCACTTCCACCAGCACTTCGCCGTTGTCCCAGCGATTGAGATCGACCTGACCGAAGTAGCTGGAGCAGACGATGGGCACCACGGGCACTTCAGCCTGTACCGCAGTGTGGAAAGCGCCCGCCTTGAACGGCAGCAGGCCACGCCCCTGGGAGCGGGTCCCTTCCGGGAACATCCAGATGGAGGTGCCGCGGTTCTTGATGCGATCCACCACCTGACCTATGGTGCCGATGGCACGGGAGCGGTTGGAGCGGTCGATCAGCACGTTGCCGGAGAGCCAGAAGATAAGGCCGAACAGCGGCAACCAGAGCAGGCTCTTTTTGCCCACTGCCACCACGCCAGGCTGCACCGCACCGGTCACGGTGAAGATGTCGAAGTTGCTCTGGTGGTTGCAGACGTAGACCGCCGGGCCGACCGATTTGACCTCGTCGGCCACCGTCACCTTGACTCGCAGCCCGATCAGCGGGCAGACCGCGTGATACATGCGGGCGAAGACATAGACGTTGTTGGGATGGCGCGGACGAACCAGACAGAGCAGCAGGCCGAACAGGAACCAGAAAATGAGCAGCAGACCAAGCAGCAGCACACGGGCAATTTTGAGCATCGAACACCTCGAGTTTTAACTCGGCGCAGTATACTGATCCCCCTTTTAGCGAACAAGCGTTCGCCAAACAGAACCGACCACCCTCCCCGTCGCGCCCCCCACAGTACTGCTCATCAATACGCCGCCGACTTGCCCCACCCGCCATTGGTCGTTAGGATGGCCCCATCTTGATGGACGGGGCGAACATGATGTTGCAACAACGGGTAGCGAAACATCTCCTGCTGCTGGTCTGCCTGCTGGTGCTCAATTGTGCGGCCCAGCCGCTGGCCCGGCTTGCCCTGCTCGATCACGCCCTCAGCTGTCAGGCACTGCCCGTTCCAGGCTCGGCAACGGAGCAAGAGGATGCCAAACCGGCCAGCCCGCAGCCCACCAGCTGCCAGCTCAATGGCAAGTGGCTAAGCGCCGCCACCCTGCTCTGCGTCGAACAGCTCTTCTTTGCCGTGGCGGTGCTGATCGCCCTGCTGGCCCCCCTTTGGCGCTACACACCGCCACTGCCCCCTCCCAGAGTCATCTCGCCGCCCGAGCGGCGTCTGCACCTCACCCTCTGCGTCTGGCGGGAATGAGTTCGGCAGCGTTCTTTCGTTAGCTGTCACTCAATTTTTGCGAGACCAAAAAGATGTCGAATCTCTTCAAGGCGGCCCTGCTACTGGGCGGTCTGCTGTGGCAATCCATGGGATTGGCCAGCGACACGGGCTGGCTCACCAGCCCACAGAATGATCACGCCCGGGTACGGCTGCAGGCCGACCGCAGCACGGCAGATCAGACCCGCATCCTGCTCGATGTCGAGCTGGAGTCGGGCTGGAAGACCTACTGGCACAGTCCGGGAGAAGGGGGGATTGCCCCCCAGATCCTCTGGGATGAGCCGGTCGGAGACTTTCAGTGGCGCTGGCCGGTGCCACGCCACTTCGAGGTAGCCGGGCTCAGCACCCAGGGTTATCAGGGGGACGTGACCTTCCCCCTCAGCCTCAACTACCCAACCGGGCAACCGCTCAAGGGGACTCTGCGCCTCTCGACCTGCAGCAACGTCTGCATCCTGACCGACTTTCCCTTCACCCTCGCGGTGGATGGGCAGGCCCCAGCCAACTTCGATTTTGCCTGGGCGAAGGCGATGAGCACCCTGCCCCAGCAATTGCCTGCCGACACCCGGGTCGAGCTCGGTTATCAGCACAACCAGTTGCAACTGCGCGCCGAGCGGGCAGAGGGCTGGCAATCACCTGCGCTCTTTATCGACGCTCTGGAGGGTGCCGAATTTGGCAAACCGGCGCTTGAGGTCGAAGGCAACACCCTGATCGCCCGGGTGCCGGTGAGCGATGGCTGGCAGGGAGATGCGCCGGATCTACGCGGCCAATCCCTCGGCCTGCTGCTCACCAGTGGCGAGCTGGCATGGCAGGGCAAGGAGACGATCGGCGCGCCACTCGCGCTGCCCAACCAGAGTCATTCGCTGTTCTGGTTGCTGGGGGCGGCGCTGCTCGGCGGCCTTATCCTCAACCTGATGCCCTGCGTGCTGCCGGTGCTGGCGCTCAAGCTGGGAACTGTGTTGCAACATCAGAAGCGTGAACAGGGAGCGGTGCGCAAGCAGTTCCTCGCCGCCAGCGCCGGGATCATCGCCTCCTTCTGGGTGCTGGCGGCCATGAGCAGTCTGCTGCGCGCCACGCAAGGGGCCGTCGGCTGGGGCATCCAGTTCCAGAGCGCCGGTTTTATCGGCTTGATGGTGCTGGTCACCCTGCTGTTTTGCGCCAACCTGCTGGGGCTGTTCGAGATCCGCCTGCCCAGCGCCCTCAGCACCCGCCTTGCCACCAGCGGCGGCAATGGCCTCGGCGGTCACTTTCTGCAGGGAAGTTTCGCCACCCTGCTGGCGACCCCATGCTCGGCACCGTTCCTCGGCACCGCGGTGGCGTTTGCGCTGGCAGCGCCCCTTGGCCAGCTCTGGCTTATCTTCACAGCTTTGGGGATTGGCATGAGCCTGCCCTGGCTGCTGGTGGCGGCCCTGCCGCGGCTCGCCCTCTGGTTGCCGAAACCGGGGCGCTGGATGAACCATCTGCGCATCCTGCTCGGCTTGATGATGCTGGGCTCCAGCCTCTGGCTCACCAGCCTGCTCGACAATCATCTCGGCCGCTATGCCACCGGCTGGCTGATGGTTGCCATGCTGCTGGTACTGCTGGCTGGCATCGTCTGGCGTTACGGCATGCGCGGCTTCACGCTGGCGATCGCCCTAGCAGCACTGATTGGCAGCCCCCTGCTGCTGAGCGGTGCCTTTAGCGCGCAGGGCTCGGCCAACGTTGACAAGGTGGTCTGGCAGCCCCTCTCTGAGCGCGCCATCACAGATGCGCTGGCCCAGAACAAACGGGTCTTTATCGATGTCACCGCCGACTGGTGCGTTACCTGCAAGGCCAACAAATACAACGTGTTGCTGCGCGATGAGGTACAACAGGCCCTCTCGGCCCCCGATGTGGTGGCCCTGCGCGGCGACTGGAGCAAACCAAGCGACACCATCGCAGCCTTCCTGCGTAAGCGGGGCGCGGCTGCGGTTCCCTTCAACCAGATTTACGGCCCGGAGTTGCCGCAGGGGGTCACGCTGTCACCCCTGCTCGACAAGGACGATCTGCTGACCACATTGCATAAGGCTGGCCTGCTTCAGGCTGGCACCACCCGATTTTAAGGAGCAACCATGAAACCGACTCTGAGCGCCCTGACCCTGCTGGCCTCCCTTTCTGCAGCCCTGCTGGCTCCGGTCCTGCACGCCGCCCCCTTCACCCCGGAGCAGGAGGCGCGTATCAAGGAGCTGATCCGCGAGACACTGATCGCCAACCCCAAGATCCTCGACGAGGCCGCCGAATCCTGGGAGAAACAGAACGCGGCAGCCCAGGAGGCGCAGCTTGGCAACTTCATCAAGGGCAACAAGGATGTGCTGTTCAACAGCGCCACCAGCCCGCGCCTCGGCGCCAAAAACCCCAAGCTGACGCTGGTGCTGTTCACCGACTACAACTGCCCCTACTGCAAGCAGTTCGATCCCCAGCTGACCAAGCTGCTCAAGGCCTATCCGGACGAGCTGGGGCTGGTGATCAAGCTGCTGCCGTTCAAGGGGCAGAGTTCTGCCAAGGCAGCCCAGTACAGCCTGACCCTGTGGCAGCAGGATCCCGCCCGCTTCCTCACCCTGCACGACAAGCTGATGAGCAAGCAGGGGATGCTGACCGAGGCGGATATCAACAAGGCGCTGGCCGCCACCGGCAATACCGCGCTCAAACCGGCCGCCAAGGCGACCGAGGAGCTGCGCAACAGCCTGCGCATCGGCACCATCCTCGGGGTACAGGGCACACCGGCGACGCTTATCGGCAACCAGCTGGTGCCGGGCGCCGTTCCCTATGAGGAGCTGGAGCAGCTGGTGAAGGCCGAACTGGCCAATCTGGGATAAGGGATGACCACCAACCCTCAACCCCGCTGGCGCCGCTGGGGCAAGGAGGCACTCTGGCTGCTGCTGATGGCGCTGGTCATCTCGACCCTGCTGGATCTGTGGCGCAGCCCGACCCTGCCAGAGGGGGCGATGAGCGCCCCCGTCACCCTGCAGGATGGCAGCAGCACGGATCTCGCTACCTTAAGTCAGGGCAAGCCGCTGCTAGTCTACTACTGGGCCAGCTGGTGCGGTGTCTGCCGTTTCACCACCCCGGCCGTGCAGCAGCTCTGGCAAGAGGGGGAAAACGTGCTGACGGTGGCACTGCGCTCCGGCAATTCGGAAAAGTTAGCCAAGGGGATGAGCAACAAGGGGCTCACCTTCCCGACCCACAACGACGAGTCGGGAGCGCTGGCCGCCAAGTGGCAGGTGGGGGTCACCCCGACGTTCCTCGTTATCAAGGATGGCAAGCTGGTGAGCACCACCACCGGCTGGAGCTCGAAGCGGGGCTTGCAGCTGCGGCTCTGGTGGGCGTCGCTCTAGCCACGCGGCATCGTTGCCTGCAACAGGGCCATCCCACCGGATGGCCCTTTTTTATGCCGACATCAGACGGGGAGCTGCATCCCGCGCACCTGCTCCAGCAGGGCTGTCACCGCCGTCGAGCGCAATGCATCGGGGGCGTAGCAGAGCCCCACCCGCCGCTTGAAGGAAGAGGCCGCCAGCTCGACGACCGCACAACCGGGTGGACAAAGCGAACGGGGCAACCAGGCGATCCCCGCCCTGGCGGCCACCATGGTTGCCGCCAGTCGCAGCGACCCCGCCCGCCGTGGATAGAGCGGCGCCTGATTGCCGAGAATAGCGATCAGCCGCAGGTGGGAGTCGTGGCGCGGGCAGGTGACCCAGGGTTCATCCGCCAACGCTGCCGGGGTGAGCGCCCCCTTGCCCGCCAGCGGGTGAGCCGGTGGCAGCACCAGCACGAACTCCTCCTCCAGCAGGGGGATAAAGAGCTCGTCACCACAACGCAGGGATTCACAGCCCAGCCGCACATCGCCACAGCAGCCCTCCTCCAGAGTCAGCAGGATCTCCTCGTGGGCAAGCGCCCCTTGCACCAGCGCCCCCACCACGCCATCACCCAGATCCGCCTCAATCCCCACCGTCAGCTCGAGGCAGGGGGAGGTTTCACGAAACTCGCGGGCGAGGGAGTCGGTGTCGGCGATCAGCCGCTTGGCGCGGGGATAGAGCCGGTGTGCCGCTTCGGTCCCCTCCACCCCGCGCGCCTGCCGCACAAACAGGGTCACCCCCAGCTCATCCTCCAGCGTCTTGATGGTGGTGGAGAGGGTGGGCTGGGTAATGAAAAGGCGGGTAGCGGCCGCCGTGATGTTGCGCTCCTCGAAGACAGCGACAAACGCACGCAGAGTTCGCACATCCATAGAATTCACCTATGCCAGACAGTCATAAAAGCCATTTTTCACGGCGATACTGGGCAAATATAGTGGCTTACCTGCCACAAGGCATCCCAATTTTCTATATCAGCGTCTATCAACACTGTCAGGAGCCATCATGCGCCATCTCTCTGTCATCGGCCTCGGGGCCATGGGCTCCGCCCTCGCCACCACCCTGATCAAGGCGGGCCATCCGGTCACCATCTGGAATCGCAGCGCCGCCAAGGCGGCCCCGCTGCAAGCGCTGGGCGCGACTCTCGCCCCCTCGGTTAGCACGGCTATTGCCGCAAGCGATATCACCCTTGTCTGCGTCGATAACTACGCCGTCAGCCAGCAGTTGTTGGATGAGGCGAGCGATGCGGTGGCGGGCAAGCTGCTGGTGCAGCTCTCTACCGGCAGCCCGCAGGGGGCCAGAGCGCTAGAGAGCTGGAGCCATGCCCGCGGCGCCCGTTATCTCGATGGCGCCATCCTCTGCTTCCCGGATCAGATCGGCACCACTGATGCCCGCATCATCTGCTCGGGGGCCAGCGCTGCCTTTAGCGACGCCGAGCCGGTGCTGCGCCTGCTCGCCCCCACCCTCGACCATGTGGCCGAGGCGGTGGGCGCCGCCGCGGCGCAAGATTGTGCCGTTGCCGCCTATTTTGCTGGCGGTCTGCTCGGGGCCCTGCACGGCGCGCTGATCTGCGAGGCGGAAGGGTTGCCGGTAGCCAAAGTGTGCGCCCAGTTCAGCGAGCTCTCGCCCATTCTCGGTGGCGATGTGGCCCACCTTGGCAAGACGCTGGCGAGCGGCGATTTCGATCACCCCTACGCCAGCCTGAAAACCTGGAGCGCCGCCATCAGCCGCCTCGCCGGTCACGCCACCGATGCCGGGATCGACAGCCGCTTCCCGCGCTTTGCCGCCGATCTGTTTGAGGAAGGGGTGGCACAAGGGTTTGGTCAGCAGGAGGTGTCAGCCCTCATCAAGGTGCTGCGGGCACGCAATGGAGCGGCACAATGAACGGTAAACAAATCGCACTGGTCACCGGCGCCGCGGGCGGGATTGGCCGCCAGCTCTGCATCGGGCTGGCCGAGGCGGGCTATCGGGTGATCGCCACCGATCTGGCCCCTCACGCTTTCGACCATCCCGAGATCCACTTTCACCCGCTCGATCTGCGGGACGAGCAGGCTATCACGCGGCTCTTTGCCGAGGTGCGCGCGCAGCATGGCGGCATCCATCTGCTGATCAACAACGGCGCCATCAGCAAGTTCCACACCCGCTTCGAGGAGCTGAGCGCAGCCCAGTTCGATCAGGTGATGACGGTCAATGTGCGCGGCGCCATGCTCTGCGCCCGCGCCTTTGTGCAGGCCAACCGCGGGTTACCCTATGGCCGCATCATCAATATTGCCTCCACCCGCTGGCAGCAGAACGAACCGGGTTGGGATGCCTACGGCGCCTCCAAGGGAGCGCTGGTCGCCCTCACCCAGTCCCTCGCCAACTCGCTGGCCGACTACCCCATCACGGTCAATGCCATCAGTCCGGGCTGGATCCAGGCGGAGGATTACCACACCCTGACCGAGGCGGATCATCGCCAGCACCCGAGTGGCCGGGTCGGTCGCCCCGACGACATCACCCGCGCCTGCCTTTTTCTGGCGGATCCTCGCAACGACTTTATCAACGGTGCCAATCTGGTGGTCGATGGCGGGATGAGCAAGAAGATGATCTACCACACCTCTGCCTCCTTCTGGGAGGAGTAGCCCCTGCGGCGGCAGCCTCGCCCCGGCCTGCCGCCCGCCCCCTTCCTGCCCGTTTTTTCATCGCTTTTGCCCCGCCGCCCTTGCACTGGCCAGACCGACTGGCAACAATAGACGCTCAACTGACACCTCTTCATCTCGCCCGTTAATTGATCGCCCAACTCATCGCGTTGGCGGGCTGTTTCCGTTAAAATGACGGGTTTTTGCCGTGCCTGGTTTGCCAATCCCCACCATCAGGCACTCGCAGCGTGAATCCTATGATGCCAGTGATGCAGGATCTGCCATGAACAACTACTTTCGGGTGCTGGGCGTCAAGTCCAACGCCAGCGAAAACGACATCAAGAAAGCCTATCGTCGGCTGTCGAACCAGTACCACCCCGACAAGCTGCACGGGGCCAGTGAAGAAGAGAAAGAGCAGGCAGCCATCAAGCTGCACCAGGTAAAGCAGGCCTATGAAGTGCTGTCCGATCCGAAACAGCGGGCCGCCTTTATCAAGGATTTCAACAACGTCATCGTGACCGACCCCGCCTCCGCCATGCAGGAGATGTGGGATCAGTTCTACCCCTGAAACAGCAGGCAGAAAGAGCAACTATGCAAAAGAGATGGGACCAGGCGCGGCTCAAGTCGCTGCAAAGCGATGCCAGCGAAAACATCGAATCCTACCGGGATCAGGACGACCCCAAGGGGCTGGAACAGTTCACCGACCAGATGAAGAGCCTGCTGCTGGCCGATATGAGCATGCTGGAGTTTATGCCCGAGTATCTGCCGCTGGCCCTCTATGGCCGGGTGCAGTTCCCGGCCAAGGCCAAGTCGCAGTGGAACAAGTGGCTCGCCAGCGGCGAGCAGCCAAGCTGGGACGAGTTCAAGGTGAGCGTCGGCTTCAACAACGCCGCCCTGCCGCTGGTCAAGGCAGTGCGGGCCCAGAGCGAAGATCAGCTGATGGAAGCCTGCGCCGTGCTGTTCCTGCTCGACAACCCGCTGCCGCGCGGCAGCCACCGCGGTGATGATGACTATGAGCTGCGCGACGAAGAAGATGAAGACGGGGAAGATGCCGACGCCGACTACCACGGCGGCAGTGACCGCTATGGTGATGACGACGGCGATCAGGATATGTACGACGAAGTCCGTTTCTAATTGGGGCAAGGCATGAGCAACAGTCTGATAGAAATTACCGCCATCGAGATCAAAGAGCTGGCCGTTATCGAGCCGAAGCAGGCCAGCGAGAAGTTCGAGCTGATCGCCAAGACCATGTCTGACGACCAGCTGGCAGAAGTGATTGAAAACATTGATATCGTTACCCTGACCCAGATTAACGGCCAGCACGATATCTCCTTCCCCTCCATCATCTCCGAGCTGATGACCCCGGAGCGGATCCGCGACATCGTCTGCCAGCAGCCGCTCTATTGGGAAGAGGCGATCAAGAACAACGCCGACGAGCTGCAACAGCACACCTTCGACTTCCTCAACTACCTGATCCGCACCCAGGATAGCGAAGCCAAGCAGCGCGAGATCCTCGAGTGCGTGGCCGAAGATCCGGCCGGTCTCTTCTACCTCGCCATCCCCTTTATCGAGTTTTATCGCGGCGACCGCTATGAAGAGGACGAAGGGTATCGCGACGTGCTGCACGCCGAAGAGGAAGATCTCGAAGAGTCCCTGCGCTACAGCGAGCGCCAGCAGGCCGAAGACAGCCACGACTACGCGCTGGACGACCCGCGCAGCCTCTTGATGCTCATTCGCGAGCTGGCCCCCGAGGTGGAAAAATCCATCAAGTCGCTGCTGCGCAACGAGCACTCCACCTGGGACGGCATCATCAACAAGTTTGCCGCCGAGCTGGTGATGCAGGCCAAAGAGAAGAACAAGGTCGAGGAAGACGAGTACGGCGACGTCGACGACATGTTCAGCTTTCTGGATTAAGGAGCCCATTCATGCAGTTAGTCATTCGCGATGCCAACCAGGGCCCCTTTCTGACCCAGGTGCTGCGCTTTGGCCGCGACAACGAACTCTTGAGTCAGCAGCAGCTCGCCGCCATCAAGGGCAAGGCGGTGCTGATGAGCCTCAAATTCGCCGACAAGTACTACAACAAGTACAAGATGCACCTGCTGGAGCAGGCCGCCCACGACGTCATCGGCGTGGTGAGCCTCGGTCTGCAGGAGCTATCCCAACGGGATCCGGCCAAGGCACTGGCCCTGTTGCAGGCGCCGGAAGGCCCCATCAAGCCGTTCCAGAAGGGCTGGTCCATGCTCATTACCGTCAGCCCCAAGCAGGCTGGCAACAGCCTCTACGGTGACGTGGATGCGCGGCTCTTGGACAAGATCTCGAGCCCGCCCGATGTGGAGGAGTGGCAAGGGTGGCAGGAGTACGAGAAGGCGCTGACCGAGCACAACAAAAGCCGCCTAATGGAGCTCATCGACCAGCACTTCTTCGCCTGCGAGAGCGACCACCCCACCATGGAGGACAAGCTGGCCGAAGCGCTGCTCTACCGCATTCTCTGCGGCAAGGGCTGTGGCGCCGCCCCGCTCAAGGTGAAGCAGGATCTCAAGCGCAAACTGGCGCGGGAGATTGAGCTCGACGAGAGCTGGTATGACACCGACTACCTCGCCGCCCAGCTCGCCCTGATGCTGAGCGCGCTGCCAGCCGACATGGCCGCCGCCCTGCGGCAGGAGTTGAGCCCGGGCTTTGTGCCCAACCTGCTGCACACCCTCGGCTTTGTGCGCCAGTACCAGCTGCTGCAAAAAGAGAACGCCTCGCCGGAGAAGCTCGACAACATCGAGATGCGCGCCGGTCTCAAGCACCCGCTGCTCGGCTGGCCGCTCTACCACGACTTCTAAGGCCGCTTTCGCCGCCCATCAGTCGCACCACAACGCCCGGCCTGCCGGGCGTTGTTCTATCCTCCCCTCACCCTCTCGACAGCAAAGAGAGAACACACGCAAGTCACCCTGAGGCTGCCCCTTCTCTTCCCAATATTTATTCACTCAATGCCCAAGGATGAATAAACAACCTGCGATACAACCGCTTGGGGCCAGCTGCGTTTCGGGACAACAAAGCGGGACGCAGATCCCGCCACAGCACCATAATCGGCACCAAATAGCCGACTGGATCACATCAACCGTGTCGCAATCACGTGCTAAATCGAGCTACAACCACGGCTCAATAGCGCATAAAAAGGCGGAATAGATCAATAAAAAGCAATTAATCGCGCCGGATTAAATTTCAGGTATGGCTATTTGCACCGCTTGGCCGCTAAATGACAGACCGGCCTTCAGACCAGCATGGAAGCGCACAAGGCTAGCCGGCAGCAGACCGGTACGCTCTCAGGACGAGTTATGACTTTCTTCTCTCACAGGAGACAGACCGTGAGCGCTTCGAATCAACACCCCACCATTCCCCCCGGCTCCGGGGCGCTGTTCTTTATCCAGACCTTCTCGACCCTGGGGTTTGCCGTGCTCTACTCCACGCTGGTGCTCTACGCCACCAAGCGGCTCGGCTTCAGCGAATCCCAGGCCAACGCCATGATGGGGGTCTTCGGGGCCTTCAACTATGGCCTGCACCTGTTTGGCGGTTATCTCGGCGGGCGCTACCTCAGCAACCGCAACCTGTTCGTGATGGGGATGGTGCTGCAGGTGATCGGCTGCTACTTCATCGCCGAGATGGGGATCACCGGCCTCTACTGGGGGCTCGCCATGTTCCTCACCGGCAGCGGCCTCAACGTCACCTGCCTCAACATGATGCTGACCCAGCGCTTCGCCCCGGATGATCACCGCCGCGAGAGCGCCTTCCTGTGGAACTACGCCGGGATGAATCTGGGCTTCTTTATCGGCTTCACGGTGGCGGGCTACTTCCAGCTCACCGAGGATTACCGCACCCTGTTCCTGTTTGCGACGCTGGGCAACATCATCGCCATCATCGCCACCTTCGCCTGCTGGCCCATTCTGGCGGATATCAGCACCCCGCTGCGCCATGTCAAAGGGAGCGGCTTCTACCGCCGCATGCTGGCGGGGATCGCCATTCTGGCCATGCTGGTGCCGGCGCTGCGTCTGCTGCTGACCCACGCCAGCTTCAGCGGCAGCTTCGTGCTGATCCTGGGCGCCGTGGTGCTGGTGCTGCTCTGCGTGATGACTGCCCGACACCCAGACGCCGCCGAGCGCAGCCGCATGGTGGCCTACCTGATCCTCGCCCTTGGCTCCCTTATCTTCTGGTCGCTCTACCAGCTGGCGCCCATGGGGCTGATGCTCTTCTCCGAGCACAACATCAACCTCAACGTGTTCGGGCTGCGGGTCGCCCCCCAGTGGATCCAGAACATCAACACTATCGTCATCGTCATCGGTGGCCCGCTGATGGCGCTGCTGTTCAAGCGACTGCGCGAACAGGGGTGGAATATCGACATCCCCTCCCAGTTTGCCGCCTCCCTGTTTTGCATGGGGCTCGGCATGCTGGTGCTGCCGCTCGGCATCCATCTGGCGGGGGCCGACGGGCTGGTCGCCTTCAAGTGGATCGCCATCAGCTATGTGCTGCAGAGCTTTGGCGAGCTGCTCATCTCCCCCATCGGCTACGCCATGATTGGCAAGCTGGCCCCCGCCAGCCTGCAGGGCCTGCTGATGGGCTGCTGGATGATGGTGACCGGCATCGCCTCGGTGCTGGCAGGCTATGTCTCCGGCGCCATGCCGCAGAATATCGGCAGCACCCCGGTCGCCACCAACCCGGGTTACAGCTCGGTATTCAATATGCTCGGCTGGGGCTCGCTGGCGGGCGGCGTGGTGTTGCTACTGCTGGTGCCCCTCCTGCGCCTGCTGATCGCCTCGAAAATCACCCCGCCACCGGCGGCGACAGCTATCCCCGTCTGATCGATTTGAACCACTGGCAGCGTGAGCCGCAGACAAGACCAGAGGCCCCGCAATCATGGATTGCGGGGCCTCTGCTTTTGGTGGGATGGATCGTTTAGACTTCGCTAATCAGTGCAAATCGCCTTATCCAGCAAGGCAATCCGGTTACCTTCAGAATCCTGAAATTCGGCCACCTTGATGACTTCCCCCACCCGGGTCACGGGGTAAAGCAACCTGGCGCCCGCCGATAGCGCATCTGCCATCACCCACTCAATATCGTTCACCGTCAGATAAATACGCGTGCCATCCAGACTCGGGACATAACTCTCCCCTCTGGCCAACGCACCAGAGCAGCCTTCGGCACCGTCAATAAGCGGAAATAGCGCCATTTCATTGCCATCGATCTCCACTCGTTCGAATTCGATATCAAAAACGGCAGAATAGAAGGCAATTGCTCGCTGCATATCCGTTACCGGAATCTCGAAATGCATCCCAATATTGACCATCGAACCCCTTCCTTGTTAGTTAGCGAAAGCGCCGTGCAGGCAGAATAATGCCCCCATTATTGCCATGAAGCCATCCATCAGATCCACGCAGACGGGTCAAAAGACCAGATGGTACGCTGAGAAGCACGATCTCGCAGGGGACAAGTGCATGCCAACCTTTGGCCCTAGTTGTCACGTCATACCAAAATGGCTGCGATCTCTGCTCCCTTCTCCCACTCTTTGCCATAGACAAGGGGAGAAGGGGCGGGGATGAGGGGGCAAACCATCGACAAGCAGCAGAGCGTTAAATCAAGCAGGAGCGCGTAGGGTCGATTAGCAAAGCGTAATCGTCCGCACAGCAATCCCGGTCGCTATGGACATAGAGAAGAGATCAGCTGGAGCACCAGCAAAATTACGGCAACCGATTTTCGCGATCGTCTGATTACGCTTCGCTAATCAGATCTACGAGCCTCTAAGCTTTAAAAAACTGATTCTGCTCACAATAAAGAGCCACCCACTACTGATAAAATGCCCACCAAAACATAACTTCATTTACTTTAACTCAATTGACACTATGTTTAATAAGTATTCTTGACTAAACAGAAAATAGGGTTATATGGCAACAAATAAAAATCAACATTTTGTTCCAAGGTGCTATCTTAAAGCGTTTACACATAATTCAGAAAACAAAACCATTAATGTTTATAATGTTGACAGGAGAATATCGATCCCTCTTGCTCCAGTAAAAAACCAATGTTCAAGAGATTATTTCTACGGAAAGGACCCTAAATTAGAGGATGCAATTCAGTTCGTAGAGCGGGCATACGCCTCAATATTAAGAGATATTGTCCACAACCCTAGAAGCCTGAATGAATATCATTGGACAGTGCTAAAGCGCTTCTGGCTTCTTCAATATTTAAGAACAGAAGCGGCCTCAAAAAGAACTGTCGAAATGACAAGTGGCCTAGCTGATATAGCACAAGTCAAGGGAAAAGAATTTAATTTAGGTATCAAAGAGGCTGTGCTCATTGCAATGGATCTCTATGCAAAAAATATGGAGATCGTTGACGACTTAAAAGTCTGTTTGGTTCTCAATAAAACTGAATTACCTTTCATAACCTCTGATGATCCAGCAATACTTACAAATAGATGGCATTTGAATGATGAACGAACCAAGTTTAGATCTTTTGGGTTAGGTACTGCAGGTGATTTGCTACTACTTCCTATAACCCCTAATATTATGTTTGTAGCTTATGATTATGATGTGTATAGTATTCCTCATCAAGATGGATGGACAACTATATCTCAAAAAAGAGATGTTGAAGCATTTAATCAACATCAGCTTTTAAATTGTAGATCAAACTTGTTTTTTAAGAGCATACAACACCATGAATTCATTGATACCTCATTTAAATCAGTGGCCGAAATAAAACCCCCTGCGCGTCACAGAATTAATTATGCAATTTTTGATTATCAAGAAGGTGAATATACACGTTATAAAGTAGTTGATTATAAAACAGCTGAGCATCACGAAAAGGCTATAATACACACAGAAACTCTACATTATAACCCAAGCTTATGGCCAAGTATTATTCAGTGGAGAAATAAGGGCGTGGTCTATACAAATGGAACTGGAGCAGGCTATTTGAGAAAGAACTGTATACCTTATGAATACAACGATTTTCACAAAGAGCCTTTACGATCAAAAAAATAAAAACAGTAACACAAATTAAAAGGGAGCAAACAATAGCTCCCTTTTAATTATTACCCTTCCTGATTTTCCCCGGCTACCGGTTCGGCACCGGCGGCGGGTTCAATCTCGATGCGATCAACTCGCTGCAAACCGCGGGGCAGCTTGGCGCCACGGCGGCCGCGCTCGCCGCGATAGTAATCGAGATCGGACGGTTTGAGGGTCAGCTTGCGCTTGCCGGCAAACAGGGTGACCGACTGACCCTGCGGGATCACGGCAGCCATCACCACAAACTCCTCCCGAGCCTTGACCCGAGCAGAGGGGATGCTGATGAGCTTGTTGCCCTTGCCCTTGCCGAGCACCGGCAGGGTATTGAGCGGGAACAGCAGCATGCGCCCCTCGTTGGAGATGGCCATGCAGAGATCGGTCTCTGGCGAGCCAATCTTCTGGGGTGCCATCACCTGACCCCCTTCCGGCACGGTGAGCAGCGCCTTGCCGTTCTTGTTCTTGCCGATCAGGTCGTCATAGGTGCAGACAAAGCCGTAACCGGCATCGCTGGCGATCAGGTAGGGCTCGCCTTCGTTGCCCATCACCAGATGGCGCACCTCTTCCCCTGCCCCCAGCGCAAAGCGGCCGGTGAGCGGTTCGCCCTGACTGCGCGCGGAAGGCAAGGTGTGAGATTCGAGGGCGTAGGTGCGGCCCAGCGTGGAGAGGAACACCGCCTGCTGGTTGCTGCGGCCACAGGCGTGGGCCAGATAGCTGTCCCCAGCCTTGTAGGAGAGCCCTGCCACATCGACGTCGTGGCCCTTGGCGGCGCGTACCCATCCCTTGTCGGAGAGGATGACAGTGACCGGTTCGCTGGGAATAAGCTCTTTCTCGGTCAGCGCCACGGCGGTAGCACGCTCCACCAGCGGGGTGCGGCGATCGTCGCCGTACTTCTCGGCATCGGCCAGCAGCTCTTTCTTGAGCAGAGTGTTGAGGCGACGCTCGGAGCCCAGAATAAGCTCCAGCTTGTCTCGCTCTTCGGCCAGTTCGTTCTGTTCGGCACGCAGCTTGAACTCTTCGAGCTTGGCCAGATGGCGCAGTTTCAGCTCGAGGATCGCTTCGGCCTGGGTCTCGGTAATGTTGAAGCGCTCCACCATCACCTTGCCCGGCTCATCCTCGGTGCGGATGATCTCGATCACCTCGTCGATGTTGAGGTAGGCAATCAGCAAGCCTTCGAGGATGTGCAGGCGAGCCAGCACCTTGTCGAGGCGGAATTGCAGACGGCGACGCACCGTCTCGCGACGGAACTGGATCCACTCGCTGAGGATGGTCTTGAGGCACTTCACCTGCGGCCGATTGTCGAGGCCGAGGATGTTGAGGTTGACCCGGTAGTTCTTCTCCAGATCCGTGGTGGCGAACAGGTGGGCCATCAGCCCCTCTACATCCACCCGGTTGGAGCGCGGCACGATCACCAGACGGGTCGGGTTCTCGTGGTCAGATTCATCCCGCAGATCGGTGACCATCGGCAGCTTTTTCGCCACCATCTGGGCAGCGATCTGCTCCATGATCTTGGCGCCGGAGGCCTGATGGGGCAGCGCGGTGATGACGATGTCGCCATCCTCCTCGCTCCAGACCGCCCGCTGCTTGATGGAGCCCTTGCCGGTCTCGTAGATTTTGCGGATATCGTCGCGCGGGGTGATGATCTCGGCGTTGGTCGGGTAGTCCGGCCCCTGAATGTGCTGCATCAACACATCGAGCCCCGCATTGGGGTTGTCGAGCAGCTCGGCACAGGCGTAGGCCACTTCCCGCGCGTTGTGGGGCGGGATGTCGGTCGCCATGCCCACCGCGATACCGGTCACCCCGTTGAGCAGGATGTGCGGCAGGCGGGCGGGCAGCACCACCGGCTCCTTCATGGTGCCGTCGAAGTTCGGCGTCCACTCCACAGTGCCTTGCCCCAGCTCGGAGAGCAGCAGCTCGGAGAAGCGGGACAGCCGCGCCTCGGTATAACGCATGGCCGCGAAGGATTTGGGATCGTCCGGCGCACCCCAGTTGCCCTGACCGTCCACCAGCGGGTAGCGGTAGGAGAAGGGCTGGGCCATCAGCACCATGGCTTCATAACAGGCGCTGTCGCCGTGGGGGTGGTACTTACCCAGCACGTCACCCACGGTACGGGCGGATTTCTTGTGCTTGGAGAGGGCCGACAAACCCAGCTCGCTCATGGCGTAGATGATGCGCCGCTGCACCGGTTTGAGGCCGTCGCCAATATGCGGCAAGGCCCGATCCATGATGACGTACATGGAGTAGTTCAAGTAAGCCTGTTCGGTAAAGGTGCGCATTGGCTGGCGCTCTACCCCGTCCAGACTGAGCTCGATAGCATCACTCATATGTTTTTCTCTTGCTATGGCGCGCCCCAGGAGGGCATGCCTGAAATGCGGGTCGGCAGGTGACCGACGGCTTAGATGATGGCGAGGTTACCCTTCTCCTCTAACCACTCGCGGCGATCACCCGCCCGCTTCTTGGCCAGCAGCATGTCCATCAGCTGCAGGGTCTCGTCAGCCGCATCCCCTTCGCTCTCTCCTGCCGGCTCCATGGTGAGCTGCACCAGACGGCGGGTGTTGGGATCCATGGTGGTTTCCCGCAGCTGTTTCGGGTTCATCTCACCCAGACCCTTGAATCGGGTCACCATCACCTTGCCTTTCTTCTTCTCGGCTTCGACCCGTTGCAGCACGCCGTTCTTCTCATCCTCGTCGAGGGCGTAGTAAACCTCTTTACCGATATCGATCCGGTAGAGGGGCGGCATGGCCACATAGACGTGGCCCTTCTCCACCAGCGTGCGGAAGTGCTTAACAAAGAGGGCGCAGAGCAGGGTGGCGATGTGTAGACCGTCCGAATCCGCATCCGCGAGGATGCACACCTTGCCGTAGCGCAAGCCGCTGAGATCCTCGGAGTCGGGGTCGAGCCCGATGGCGACCGAGATATCGTGCACTTCTTGCGAGGCGAGCACCTGACCTGCCTCCACCTCCCAGGTGTTAAGGATCTTGCCGCGCAGCGGCATGATGGCCTGAAACTCGCGATCCCGCGCCTGCTTGGCACTGCCGCCCGCGGAGTCACCCTCCACCAGGAACAGCTCCCCCTGCATGGGGTCGGCGCAGTTACAATCAGTCAGCTTGCCGGGCAGGGCCGGGCCCTGGGTAATCTTCTTGCGCACCACCGTCTTGGCGGCGCGCATCCGGCGCTGGGCGCTGGAGATACAGATCTCGGCGATCTGCTCCGCCAGCTCGGTGTTGCTGTTCAGATAGAGGCTGAAGGCATCCTTCACCACGCCGGAGACAAACGCCGAGCTCTGGCGGGAGGAGAGGCGCTCCTTGGTTTGGCCGGCAAACTGCGGATCCTGCATCTTGATGGAGAGGATATAGGCGCAGCGATCCCAGATATCTTCCGGAGTGAGCTTGACCCCCCGCGGCAGCAGGTTGCGGAACTCGCAGAACTCACGCATGGCATCGAGCAGGCCCTGACGCAGGCCGTTGACGTGAGTACCGCCCTGGGCGGTGGGAATGAGGTTCACATAGGATTCGGCGAGGCATTCGCCCCCTTCCGGCAACCAGCACAGCGCCCAGTCCACCGCCGACTGTTCGGAGCTGAACGAGCCGATAAAGGGCTGCTCCGGCAGGCAGGTGAACTGCTTGACCGCATCGACCAGATAATCCTTGAGGCCATCCTCGTAGCACCACTCCAGCTTGATGCCGGTGTTCTTGTCGAGGAACTTGATGGTGAGGCCGGGACAGAGCACAGCCTTGGCTTTGAGCAGGTGCTCCAGCTTGGTGACCGAGAACTTGGGCGAATCGAAGTAGCTCGCCTGCGGCCAGAAGCGCACCCGGGTGCCGGTGTTGCGACGACCGCAGGTGCCGGTGATGGTCAGCTCCTGCACCTTCTCGCCGCGCTCGAAGGCGATGTCGTAGACCTGACCGTCGCGGCGCACCGTCACCTCGACCCGATCGGAAAGGGCATTCACCACCGAAATACCCACCCCGTGCAGACCGCCGGAAAACTGGTAGTTCTTGTTGGAGAATTTGCCGCCCGCGTGCAGCTTGCAGAGGATCAGCTCCACCCCGCTGACCCCCTCTTCCGGGTGGATATCGACCGGCATGCCGCGGCCGTCGTCGATCACTTCGAGGGACTGGTCTTCATGCAGGATCACCTCCAGATTGCGGGCGTGACCTGCCAGCGCTTCATCGACGCTGTTGTCGATGACCTCCTGGCCGAGGTGGTTGGGCCGGGTGGTGTCGGTATACATGCCGGGGCGGCGACGCACCGGCTCAAGGCCATTGAGGACCTCAATGGCATCCGCATTGTATTGAGTAGACATGGAGGGCCTTGCGAATTGACGTTTGGAGGGAATCTTAACTGCTAGGCGGGGGTAGAACAAACTCCCCGCACCGAAAGCTTGATCTGGAGAAGAACAAGCAGGGCGAGACCGCCCTTATTGACTCAAACCTGACTATAACCCGAGGAAACGGATGATCTGGGCGGGGTAGCGCTCGAACGCGACAAAGGCGTGGTTGCCGCCGCACTCCAGCGAGAGGCGGGCAAAGCGGTATTGATCCAGCGCCTTGCGATAGTCGAGCACCTCATCCCCCTGCTGTTGCAGGATCCAGAGTCGCTCCGGCGCCATCACAGGTACCGCCAGTGCCCGCAGCTCGTCCATATGTTCAGGCAGCAGTTCGTACTGCTCACCCGTATAGGGATTGGTCTGGGGGCCAAGGTAGTCACAGAGCAGCTCGTGCGGGCGCACCGCCGGATTGATCAGCGCCGCGCGGCAGCCGTACTGCTCGCTCACCCGGGTCGCCATAAAGCCGCCGAGGGAGCTGCCCACGGCGCCGAGTTTGAATTCACTACCATAACGACGCTGCAGATCGGCGATGGTCTGCTCGATAGCCGCCCAGGCCGCCGCTGGCGTATTGGGCTGGGCCGGAATGATCACCTCGATATCCGGCCGATTGGCGGCCACCCAGGCAGCCATCTGCTGCGCCTTGGCGGAGCCCGGTGAGGAGTTGAAACCGTGCAGATAAAGGAGAACCGACTTCATGCAATGCTCTCCTCAATAACCGGTGGCGTTGGGGTCGGGCACAAACTGCCCCACCGGCAGGCGCCACACCTCGCTGGCCACCCGCCCATCCGGATAGAGGGTGAGATAGCGCCAGCCCGGGCCGGATTCATCCAGCGCGAAGCCGTCGGATAGCGGTTTGAACTGAATGCAGGTGGAGGGGCTGGCAATCAGCCGCACCCCGCGGTGCACCTCGTCAAACTCCTGATGGACGTGACCGAACAGGATGGTCTTCTGCTGTGGATGACGGGCCAGCACGGCGAACAGGTCATCGGCATTCTTGAGATTGTGCTGATCCAGCCAGGCGCAGCCCACCGGTACCGCCTGATGGTGCAGGGTGATAAGGGCGTGGCGATCAGGATATTGACGCAGGGCACGGTCGAGAGCGGCCAGCTGGTGATCGCCAATCATGCCGTGGGGTTTGCCGCGCACCTGGGTGTCGAGCAGGATCACCTGCCAGTGGTCGCCCACCAGCTGTTTGGATTCGCTGATCCCGGCGGCATGCAGGTATTCGGTCATCAGCGGGCTGTCATCGTGATTGCCGGGGAGCCAGTAGATGGGGCGACCCAGGGGCGCCATCATGGAGGCGAAACGCTGATAGGATTCCGGGCTGTGATCCTGCGACAGATCGCCGGTCGCCAGAATCACCTCGTAGGGGTGTTCATTGGCCTGCACCTGTTCCAGCACGGCGGCCAGACTCTCTGCGGTGCGCACAGCCAACAGCCGCCCTTCGGCACTCGCGAAGAGGTGGGTGTCGGTAATTTGCAACAGGCGCACACTGCCGTCCTGCGCCTGGGGGAGCTCTGTTTCCAAAATCACGCTTCTTTTTATTTGTTCAACTGGAGATATTGATCGGGCTGGTACCATGTCTGAGACAAAATTTTAGCCATTCGGCCAGAAACAGATTTACCTGCTCCTTTTCGTCCCGCTGGTGCATCTTTTTATTGGGATAATCATAACGTGGTTGCAAACGGGAAATCTGTTGCGCTGCACACACTTCCGCCATCCGCACATCATGATACAAACGAATCTCTATCTGAGCTTGTAAATATTCGGGCAATTCGGGGTTGTGCTGGCTCAGGATCACCTGATTGGTGAAGCGACTCTCGCCAATGATGGTGAGCTGGAACTGCAGATCGTTGCCGACCCGATAGCGGCGCTCGGCCCCGACTTCCCCATCAGGCGGCAGCAGTTTCATCAACGCCATGTAATTGACCTCGCAGGTTCTCTGCAAAGACATCAAATCCGGCACATAACGTTTGGTCCGGGATTGAACTAACGGCATCGCAAAGCTCCATCAATCAACACCCGTGAGTAGTTGACCTCGCAGGTACGCTGCAAGGACATCAGATCAGGCACATAGCGCCTGCTCTGTTGCAGAGTCAGCGCCACCTCAGCGATCCGCCAGCCAGCGGGCACGCAGCTCGCCATGGTTGAGGGCCAGCCACTGCAGGGCGATGACCGAGGCCGCATTGTCAATGCGTCCCTCTTTAAGCCAGGCGTAGGCCTGTTCGCGGCTCACCACGTGCACCCGGATATCCTCGCCTTCATCAGCCAGACCGTGCAGTCCCTCGGCCTTGCTGGCATCCACCTCGCCCACAAAGACCTCGATCCGCTCGGTGCTGCCGCCCGGGCTCACCAGATAGCTGATGGCATGCTCGCAGCGGGCCACCTCGATCCCGGCCTCTTCCACCGCTTCGCGGCGCACCACCGCCTCGGCGGTTTCCCCTTCGTCAATGATGCCGGCCACCAGCTCCAGCAGCCAGGGAGTCGGGCTGGTCTCCATGGCGCCGATACGGAACTGCTCCACCAGCACGATCTGGTCGCGCACCGGATCGTAGGGAAGCAACGCGGCGGCATGACCCCGCTCGAACAGCTCGCGCACGATGGGCTGGTTCCAGCCGCCCGCAAATAACCGATGCTGCAGACGATAGACATTCACCTTGAAGAAGCCGTTATATCCAGCTGATTTTTCAATGATTTTCACATCATCGGCGGCGTAATGCCGATCTTGCGGCAAGGGTTGCTGCGACATCCGGGGCTCCCGTCAGCTTGACTTGTATCAGTTTGACCATAAAATCCGAGGAACATGAATGAACGTTCATTCACTCGGCATGCCATGGTAATGAGGGGTGGATTTTAGCAGCCACAGACCATTTGGCTAGGCACGCGGGGAGAAAACTGCGTCCGGTTCTTGACGTTCCCGTCACCGGACCTGAGACTCTTAGCATTAAATTTTGCTTATAGTAGAGTGATTAAGCTGCAATCAAGCTTGGTCGGTGACAATATTTGCCTCTCCAGCAACCAGTTTGGGTTACTACATAAGGTTAAAACGATCTATGAAAAGAACACTTTTGTCAGTCATGGTGTTGCTGGGCGTCAGTGCCGGTGCCCATGCCGAAAACCTGCTCGACATCTACCAGCAAGCCCAGATCAAAGACCCGCAGTTGCTGCAGTCCAAAGCCGTTCGCGACCAGGCCTTCGAGAAGATCAACGAATCCCGTGCTCCTCTGCTGCCCCAGATCGATCTGGGTGCCGGGCTCAATTATCTGCAAAACAAGAACGATACCCAGAGCAATACCAAAGCCAAGGGTGAAGTGACGCTGTCGCAATCCCTCTATCGTCGCAGTAACTGGGTCAATCTGGATATCAGCGAGAAGCAGGCTACCCAGTCAGATGTTGCCTACAACCTCGAAATCCAGAACCTGATGGTGCGCACCGCCAAAGCCTACTTTGATGTGCTCAAGGCGATGGATACCCTGGAGTTCGTTCGTGCCAACAAGGTTGCGGTAGAGCGTCAGCTGGAGCAAACCCAGCAGCGTTTCGAAGTGGGCCTGACCGCCATCACCGACGTCCATGAAGCCGAAGCCTCCCGCGACCAGGCGCTGGCTGACGAGATCAATGCCGAAAACTCGCTGGACAACAGCTACGAGACCCTGCGCGAGCTGACCGGTATCGATCATCGCAATCTGGACGTGCTGAACACAGATCGTTTCAGCCCGCAGAAGACCGCCTTCGGCTCCGACAAGTGGCTGGAGCTGGCGCTGGACAAGAACCTGCAACTGCACAGTGCCCGCATCAGCAAGGACATTGCCAAGGAGCAGATCGATCTGGCCAAGACCGGCCATGAGCCGACGCTGGATCTGGATGCCGGACTGCAAACCAGCAATACCGATTACAAGCTGGATAGCATGCCGGGCGGCAATGACAATCAGGCCAATATCGGTCTGACCTTCAAGCTGCCCATCTACAGCGGTGGCGCCACCAGCTCCAAGGTGAAGCAGGCTCAATACAACTACGTAGCGGCCAGCGAACTGCTTGAGAAGAACTTCCGCTCGGTGCAGAGCACAGTGCGCTCCTCCTACAACAACGTGAACGCCAGCATCGGCTCGGTGCGCGCCTACAGCCAGTCTGTGGTCTCCGCCGACAGCGCCCTGAAGGCGACCGAAGCCGGTTACGAAGTGGGTACCCGTACCATCGTCGACGTGCTGGACTCTACTCGCAAGCTGTACGAGGCCAAGCAGAAGCTCTCCGAAGCCCGTTACAACTACATCCTCAATATCCTGAGCCTGAAACAGGCTGCCGGTATTCTGGAAGCGCAGGATCTGGTGGAAGTGAACCAGGGCCTGATGCCCGCCACGGCAAAAGCCAAAGGCTGATAGCCGCTATCGGACATGAAAAAGGCGACCGCAAGGTCGCCTTTTTGTTATCCGTATTTCTGTCGGCTTGCTACCGCCGATAATGAGCCCCGCCAGATTGCGGGGCCAGCAGAACGTTAGCCGCGCTCGCGGATCGTCTTGATGATGTCGGTGGTGGAGCAGCCATCCTCGAAGTTGAGAACGCGCACCTCACCGCCATTGGCAGTCACTTCGGCGTAACCGGCGATATCTTCCGGCTTGTAGTCGCCGCCCTTGACCAGCAGATCCGGCAGGATCTCGGCGATCAGGCGCTGCGGGGTATCTTCACCAAACGGCACTACCCAGTCCACCGCGCCCAGCGCAGCCAGTACGGCCATGCGGCGCTCGGTCGGGTTGACCGGACGACCCGGCCCTTTCAGACGGCGAACCGACTCGTCTGTGTTGACCGCCACGATCAGACGATCCCCCAGCTTGCCGGCGTTGGCCAGATAGGAGACGTGGCCGGCGTGCAGGATGTCGAAGCAACCGTTGGTCATCACCACCTTCTCGCCACGCAGACGGGCGGCACGAACCGCCACTTTCAGCTGGGCTTCGGACATGACGCCGAAGCCGGTCTCCTGCTCGGTATAGAGGGCGTTGGCCAGCTCGACCGGGCTAACGGTAGAGGTACCCAGCTTGCCGACCACGATACCAGCTGCGGTATTGGCCAGCGCGCAGGCTTCGTCCAGGCTCTTGCCTGCCGCCAGCGAGGTAGCCAGGGTAGAGATCACGGTATCACCGGCACCGGTCACATCGTAAACCTCGTGGGCCTGAGCCGGCAGATGCAGCTCCGGCTGACCTTCGCGGATCAGGGTCATGCCGTTCTCGGAACGGGTGACCAGCAGGGCATCCAGCTCGAAGCGTTTGACCAGCTCCAACCCCTTGGCGACCAGCTCCTCTTCGCTCTTCACCTTGCCTACCACAGCCTCGAACTCGGACATGTTGGGGGTCAGCAGGGTGGCACCGCGATACTTCTCGAAGTCGGTCCCCTTAGGGTCGACCAGCACCGGAATACCGGCGGCTCGGGCACGCTGGATCATGCCGGGCACATCGTTGAGGGCACCCTTGCCGTAGTCGGAGAGGATCATCACGTCACTGTTTGGCAGTGCCTGCTCGACCTTGCTCATCAGCAGGGTGGCATCGACGGAGTGGAAGGGCTCTTCAAAGTCCAGACGCAGCAGCTGCTGGTTGCGGGACAGCACGCGCAGCTTGGTGATGGTCGGGAAGTCGGCCAGACGAACGAAGTCACAGGCCACCTTGACGCCAGCCATCTGGCCAGCCAGCGCATCGGCCGCTTCATCCTGACCGGTCAGGCCAAGCAGCACGGCATGAGCGCCAAGGGCGGCGGAGTTGAGGGCAACGTTGGCGGCACCGCCCGGACGCTCCTCAATGTGTTCAACCTTGACCACGGGCACCGGTGCCTCGGGCGAGATCCGGCCGGTGGGGCCATGCCAGTAACGGTCCAACATGACATCGCCAACGACCAGAACGCGGGCTTTTTCAAAATCGGGCAGGGTGATCTTCATCTGTATCGACTCTCAAAACCTGAAAAATCAGCGGGCGATTTTATCACACTCTTTTATCCGGTGTAGAAAAAGCCGACCGCAGTTGCCGCCGCTGTCACGCTAACCGGACGCAGGCTACCCCTCTGACCAGCACACAGCCATTCGCCCCCGCCCCCCCTTTTCGGCTAGAATCCCCCGATTGTGTTTGCGAACAAGAGATTAGCCATGGCCCACGACAACGCTCCCCGCCTGGAGCCCCGCCTGTTTCATCCCCGTTACTGGGCCAGCTGGTTCGGCCTAGGCCTGCTCTGGCTGCTGACCCTGCTGCCGTGGCGTAGCCAGATGTGGCTGGGCCGTCAGCTCGGTCGTCTCGCCGCCAGGATATTGAAGTCCCGGGTGAAGATTGCCCGTCGCAATCTGGAGCTGGCGATGCCCGAGCTGACCCGAGATGAGCGGGAGAAACTGCTCAAGGCAAACTTCGAGAGCGTGGGCTGCGCCGTGTTCGAGGTGGGGATCGCCTGGTTCTGGCCAGACTGGCGGATGCGCAACCTGATGAAGGTGGAAGGGGAAGAGCACGTCATCGCCGCCATGGAAAAAGGCCAGGGCATGCTGCTGCTCTCCTGCCACTTCCTGACGCTGGAACTCAACGCCCGCTGTTTCGGGCTGGTGCGCCCCGGGGTCGGGGTCTATCGCCCCAACACCAACCCGGTATTGGAGTATGCCCAGTACCACGGTCGCTGCGCCTCCAACAAATATCTGGTGGACCGGATGGATGTGAAGGGGATGATCAAGGCGCTGCGCAACGGTGACGCCCTCTGGTATGCACCGGATCACGACTACGGCTCCCACGCCAGCGTGTTCGTGCCTTACTTCGCGGTAGAGCAGGCCGCCACCATCACCGGCACCGCCACCCTGGCGCGGGTGAAGAACACCGTCACTCTGCCCTGCTACAACATCCGCACCAGCGAGGGTTACATCCTGCATATCGGCGCGCCGCTCGCCGACTACCCGAGCGGGGATGACATGGTCGATGCGGCTCGCGCCAACCGAGAGATTGAAGCAGCCGTGCGCAAGGCGCCAGAGCAGTACATGTGGCTCCATCGCCGCTTCAAGACCCGCCCCTCCCCCGAGGATGCCGGCTTCTACTAAACCGCAGCCCCCGACAGGGGATAGCTCGTAAAAACCGACAAACCGCCTGCTGGCGGTTTGTTTTTATCTGCAATCTGGCCTGCGCGGAAAACAAGCGCCCCGAACACTGCCGCTCGATAGCATCCTGCATGTTGGCGCCCATTCCCATCAATCAGCCGCAAAAGAGCCCTCATCACCAACCGTAAAAACTGAAAGCGGGTTACAAATTTATTGATTCATTGATAATCAATGGAGTGTTGCGATAGATCCATCGTCAATACCCGCTGATGAGTAAT
The DNA here is from genome assembly GCF_041402305.1 of Aeromonas sp. S12(2024). Classification (NCBI taxonomy): domain Bacteria; kingdom Pseudomonadati; phylum Pseudomonadota; class Gammaproteobacteria; order Aeromonadales; family Aeromonadaceae; genus Aeromonas; species Aeromonas sp. S12(2024). The sequence goes on along the minus strand of NZ_JBGLRB010000007.1, from coordinate 61,097 downwards.
TGAGTGATTTGTCCCATTCGAATACAAAAACTGAATTCGTGATGCAAATCACCTTTGCACGAAGGAGCGGCAAAGCTGAACTGGTGATATAAATCACAAAAAATGGTCGTTCAAAACAGAAAAGATCGAAATGTAGCCGAATTACAGCATGGGAATGTGATGTGGGTCACTGGTTATGGATGGGGTATCGCTGGGTATCTGAGAGCTGGATCACAAGACACCCCGTTTTCAGCCTAATTTGATATCAAGCTGGTAGATTGAAGTTGCTTAGACGACCGGGATGGCGGTTCGGCAAAACCGGCCATCCCGACTACCACTTTTAATCAAACAGGCTTAAAACGGGGTCCCGACATGTTATCACCGGATACCAAAGTCAAGATACAGAATTTTGGACGCTTCCTGTCCAATATGGTCATGCCCAACATAGGCGCCTTTATCGCCTGGGGCTTTATCACCGCCCTCTTCATCCCCACCGGCTGGCTGCCCAATGAAACCTTGGCCAAGCTGGTCGGCCCCATGATCACCTACCTGCTGCCGCTGCTGATTGGCTACACCGGCGGCAAACTGATGGGCGGTGAGCGCGGCGGCGTGGTTGGTGCCATCACCACCATGGGTGTCATCGTGGGCACCGATATCCCCATGTTCATGGGCGCCATGATGGTCGGCCCGCTCGGTGGCTGGGCAATCAAGCGCTTCGACAAGGCGATGGACGGTCGCGTCAAAAGCGGCTTCGAGATGCTGGTCAACAACTTCTCCGCCGGCCTTATCGGCATGCTGCTGGCCATCCTCGCCTTCTTTGTGATTGGCCCCTTCGTCAAGGTGCTCTCCGGTCTGCTGGCCGGTGGCGTCGGCTTCCTGGTGGAAAACCACATGCTGCCGCTCACCTCCATCTTCGTCGAACCGGCCAAGATCCTGTTCCTCAACAACGCCATCAACCACGGCATCTTCTCGCCGCTGGGGATCCAGCAGGCGACCGAGCACGGCAGCTCCATCTTCTTCCTGATTGAAGCGAACCCGGGCCCGGGCATGGGTGTGCTGCTGGCCTACATGGTGTTCGGTCGTGGTGCGGCCAAGCAGTCCGCGGCTGGCGCCTCCATCATTCACTTCTTCGGCGGCATCCACGAGATCTACTTCCCGTACGTGCTGATGAACCCGCGCCTCATTCTGGCGGTGATCGCCGGTGGCATGACCGGGGTCTTTACCCTGACCCTGTTCAACGCCGGTCTGGTCTCCCCCGCATCGCCGGGCTCCATCTTCGCCGTGCTGTTGATGACGCCGAAAGCCTCCCTGATCGGGGTCGCCCTCTCCATCATCAGCGCCACTCTGGTCTCCTTCCTGGTCGCCGCCGTATTCGTTCGCGCCCAGCAACCGGAAGCGGACGAGGCCGATGCCCTCGGTGAAGCCACTCGCAAGATGAAAGCCATGAAGGGCGGCAAGCCCGAAACCGCAGCGGCCAAGAAGCCGGGCGGCGAACTGATGGCGGTACGCAATATCGTGGTCGCCTGCGATGCGGGCATGGGTTCCAGCGCCATGGGCGCCGGCATGCTGCGCAAGCGGGTACAGGCCGCCGGGCTCGATATCAGCGTCACCAACCGCGCCATCGATCAACTCGACGATCAGGTGGACTGGGTCATCACTCACAAGGATCTGACCGAGCGGGCCCGTCGCCATGCGCCGAACGCTCACCATATTTCCCTGACCAACTTCCTCGACAACGGCCTCTATCAGGAGCTGGTACAGAGCCTGAGCCGCGCCGCCAACGATGATGTCGCCAACCCGCAGCTGCTGGTGGCCGCCAACGACGACAGCTACGAGCCGCAAGCAGCCGAAGTCTTTACCCTGAGCCGTCATGACGTGCATCTGGGACTGAAAGCCGACAACAAGGAGGCCGCCATCCTGACCGCTGGCCGACTGCTGGCAGAGCGCGGTTACGTGGCGCCCGACTACGTCAACGCCATGCTGGAGCGTGAACAGCTGGTCTCCACCTACCTCGGCGAATCCATCGCCGTGCCCCACGGCACCATTGCCGCCAAGGAGTTTGTGAAGCGGACCGGCATCGTCATCTGCCAGTACCCGGCCGGGGTCGCCTTTGGCGAAGCCGCCGATGAGGTGGCGCGGCTGGTGATCGGCATCGCTGCCCGCAACGACGAACATATGCAGGTGATAACCCGCCTGACCAATGCACTGGATGAACCCGGTCTCATCGACCGGCTGGCCAGCACCACGGATCCACAGGCCTTCCTGGATCTGCTGGGTGCCGAACAGGCTGCGTAATCATCTTTCATCGTCTTTGGTTCAAGAGGTTAATATCATGAAAACATTGCATTTTGGTGCTGGTAACATCGGTCGCGGCTTTATCGGCAAAGTACTGGCGGATGCCAGCCATCAGGTCACCTTCGCCGACGTCAACGACACCCTGATCGACCAGCTCAACCACCGTCAAGAGTACAAGGTCCATGTGGTGGGTGCGGATCAGAAGCTGGACGTGGTGCGCAACGTGGCGGCGGTGAGCTCCGCCGGTCACGAGGTGATCGCCCGTATCATCACCGCCGACCTGGTCACCACCGCGGTCGGCCCCAACATTCTGGACAAGATTGCCAGCACCCTGGCCAAGGGGCTGCAAGCTCGCTTCGATGCCGGCAACCTGACTCCGCTCAACGTCATCGCCTGCGAAAACATGGTGCGCGGCACCAGCCACCTCAAGCGGGAGGTACTCAAGTACCTGCCGGTCGCGTATCATGCCACGCTCGAATCCTGCATCGGCTTCGTCGACTCGGCGGTGGATCGCATCGTGCCGCCCGCCGCGGCTGCCAACGATGACCCGCTGGAAGTGACGGTAGAGAGCTTCAGCGAGTGGATCGTCGACCAGACCCAGTTCAAGGGGGAGCTGCCACAGGTGGCGGGCATGGAGCCCACCGACAACCTGATGGCCTTCGTCGAGCGCAAGCTGTTCACCCTCAACACCGGCCACATCGTCACCGCCTATCTCGGCAAACTGCGGGGCTACCGCACAGTGCGCGAGGCGATCGAAGATCCGGTGATCCGCAGCAAGGTGCGCCGCGCCATGGAGGAGAGCGGTGCCGTGCTGGTAAAACGCTACGGCTTCGACCCGCGCCTGCACGCCGCCTATATCGAGAAGATCCTGGCCCGCTTCGCCAACCCCTATCTGGTGGACGAGATTGACCGGGTCGGTCGTCAGCCACTGCGCAAGCTGGCGGCGGGGGATCGACTGGTGAAGCCGCTGCTGGGCACCCTGGAGTACGGCCTGCCCAACGAGCAGTTGCAGGAGGGGATCGCCGCGGCGCTCCACTATCGCAATGCCGATGACCCGCAGGCGGTGGAGCTGCAAGCCCTGCTGGCGGAGCTTGGCCCGGCCAAAGCGCTGGCCCGCGTCACCGGACTGGATGAAGAGAGCGAAGTGGTTCGCGCCATCGTCGCCCGTTACGAAACCCTGTAATAACCCTGCTTGCGGCGCATTCAGCCACCACTGATAGCGCGCCAAGCGCTTGAATGGCAAGGGAATGTGCCCCATATGATAAAAACCGGGAGAGAGGCCCACTCTCTCCCTGTCAGCTGGACCCAATGCACCTATGACCACACACCAGGAAGATGAAGTACTGGAACGACTGAATGAGCAGGATGGCCCCCGCGGCTTCTTTCTCGAAGCCGTGACCATCCTGGAAGAGGCGGTCGACTCCCTGATGCGACGCGCGTTCCGTCAGGAGGAGTATGCCGTCAAATACGCCATCGAACCCCTGCTCAACCAGAGCGGCCCCCTCGGCCAGCTGGAGGTGCGCCTCAAGCTCATCTTCGCCCTCGGCCTCATCTCACTCGAGCGCTATCAGGATATCGAAGCCTATATCAAGATCCGCGACTTTCTGGTGCGCGACCCCAAGGATTACCGCTTCAGCGACAAGCCGATCCGCGATCTGCTCGACCGCCTGCACGGGGTCAATCAGGGCGGCATGATGAAGCTGGAGCCCCCCGCCAGCGAAGAGGATTGGGCCTTCTACCAGATGCAGCTCAACCGGCTCGATCAGATGGTGCGCTCCGCACTGGTACTGGCGCTGGCCGACTGTGTCGGCGAGCTCCACAAGGAGAGCCCCATCTAATCCGGCCCCGAGGCCACCCCATCACCACGGTTGGCGTCTGGCTGGCGCCCTGCACACCACCGCCAGCCACCATGACGCCGACTGTCGCACATCTCCCCATCCCGGCCATGATGCACGCTCCTTCAGGTGTCAATCTGACCAACTTAGCCACTACACTAGCTCCATACTCACTGCCTGAATCGAGGTCTGCATGATTGCCCTCTCTCTGGCCGGGATCGCCCTGGTCTCCGTGCTGGCCCAATGGCTCGCCTGGTCGCTGCGGGTGCCCGCCATCCTGTTTCTGCTGCTCACCGGCCTGACTCTGGGCCCGGTCAGCGGCCTGCTCGACCCCGATGCCCTGCTCGGGGATCTGCTGTTTCCGCTGGTCTCCCTGTCGGTAGCCATCATCCTGTTCGAGGGGGCGTTGACCCTTCATCTGGCCGAGCTCAAGGGGATCGGCAAGGTGGTGCGCAATCTCTGCTCCACCGGCATGCTGGTCAGCTTCGCCGTCATCGGCAGCGCCGGTTACTTCCTGCTGGGGCTGGACTGGCGGGTCGCCACCATGCTCGGCGCTGTGCTGGTGGTAACGGGCCCGACGGTGATCGCCCCCATGCTCAACGTGATCCGCCCCACCCGGGAGGTGGACCGCATCCTGCGCTGGGAGGGGATCGTCATCGACCCTATCGGCGCCCTGTTTGCGGTGCTGGTGTTCGAGGCGGTGCGCCTCGGCAGTCAGGGGGATCTCATCAGCCATACCCTGCTGGCGCTGGGCAAGACAGTGCTGGTCGGTTCCCTGATCGGGGTGGCGGCAGGCTGGCTCACCACCCTGCTCATTCGCAAGGACTGGCTGCCGGTCAGCCTGCACAAGTTCGGCGTGCTGGCGCTGGTGCTGGTCACCTTCAGCCTCTCCAACTGGCTCAGCCACGAATCGGGCCTGCTGGCGGTGACCGTGTTCGGCATCTGGCTCGCCAATCAGGAAGGACTGGATCTGGAGGAGGTGCTGGCGTTCAAGGAGGATCTCGCGGTCATCCTTATCTCCAGCCTGTTTATCCTGCTGGCGGCACGCCTCGATCTGGCCCAGCTCTGGCAGCTCGGCCCCATGGTGCTGGCACTGCTGTGCGTGGTTCAGTTCGTGGCGCGCCCGCTCTGTATTCTGGTCTCGACCTGGGGCTCGGATCTCTCCTGGCGGGCTCGCGCTCTGCTGAGCTGGATCGCCCCGCGCGGCATAGTCGCGGCGGCGGTCAGTGCCTCGTTCGCCATCAGCCTGCATCAGGCCGAGATCCCCGATGCCGACAAGCTGGTACCGCTGGTATTTGCAGTGATCATCTCCACCGTGGTGTTGCAGAGCCTCACCTCGGCACCGCTGGCCAGCCTACTCAAGATGCGCCAGAGCGCCCCCAACACCTGGCTCATCATAGGGGCCAACTCGGTGGCGCGGGCCATAGGCCGGGCGCTGGCGGATCAGGGGGTGTCAGTGCAGCTCTGCGATCCCGCCTGGGAGTTCTGCAAACAGGCGCGGATGAGCAACCTGCCCTGCTATTTCGGCAACCCCCAGTCGGAACATGCCGAGCTGCACCTGCCGCTTACCAGCATCAGTACCGTGCTGGCACTCTCCCCCAACCGCCACAACAACGCCCTCGGGGTGCTGTACTTCGCCCACCTCTACGGCGAGGAGCAGGTCTACTCCCTGCGCTCCAGCGAGCAGCACGGCAAGGCCAACCGGGAGAGCGCCACCTTTCGCGCTCGCCAGAACCTGTTCGGCCCCGACATCAACTATGCCAAGCTGAGCGGCCTGCTGAGCCGGGATGGCCAGATCAAGGCGACCCGCCTGAGCGAGGCGTTCGACTGGGCCCAGTATCAGACCGCCAATCCCGGCGCCATCCCGCTCTTCATCATGGATGGCAAGGGCAAGCCCCAGATCGTCACCGGCCCCGTCACCCCGCAGGCGGGTGAGCTGCTGATCGCCCTGCAACCGCCCAGAGAGCAGGGTGCCGAATGAGCGAAGCCAGCCACAATCCGCTGGTCGCCCCTCTGCTGGTGCTGCTGCAACAGGCGGCGGGCAGTTACAAGGTGCATGAGCTGATGGCCGCTCTGCGCCAGCAGGGAGCAATCCCCCGACTGGCTGACGATGAGCAGCTGCAGCTGTTTCGGGTCAACTTCCTGATCATGAACGCCCTCTACCAGTTGCAGGCCGAGCTTTATGAAGAGGGTTGGTGGCTGGTGATCAGCACCCTGGATATCCGGCTCGAACCGCTGGCCGGGAACCAGGAGGCCAACCACGGCTTTGCCCTTGGCGAAAATCTGCGTAGCTACTATCTCGACTGGCAGGTGTTCTGGCAGACCGACCGTGCCGAAGTGGAGGCCCTGCTCAACCGCTTCTGGCGCGCTTATGACGGTGAGGGACACAAAGCTGAGGCGCTGGCCCTGTTCGAGTTGAATGAAGGGGCGAGTCAGGAGGCGATCCGCCGCCGCTGGCGGGAGCTGGCACTGCAGCACCATCCGGATCGGGGCGGCAACGCCGAGACCTTTATCCGCATCCGCTGGGCATGGGAGGTTCTGCGGGGATGATCCCGTTGCCGCACCACTGTTGCCGCACATAAAGGGCAGGCATAGACTGAAGCTGGATATTCCCCACAGGAGAGCATCATGACAGTCAGTGAACTTCGTAAGCTCTATCAGCAACAGATCCTGCACGAGGCCGAAATCCTCCACGACGTGGCCATTCCCGGCTGGCTCATCGAATTCAGAGGCAAGGATGGCGCCCTCTACGAGCTGACCGACACCCTCGGCTGCCCGGTCAGTTTCGGCACCGTCGAGCAGGCCCGCGAACATCTGCATCAGGTGGCCGACTGCCCGGTTCAGGTGGAGCACCTCTACCGCTTCTTCGAACGCTAGCGCCAACCACCGCAGAGTAAAAAGGCTCCCGAGGGAGCCTTTTTGTTATTCCGGTTGCTTTCTATTCCGGTTGCAGCGGTTCCGCCACCTTGCCCTCCAGCTTTCTGACCGGCTTTTGCAGGATCAGGTTGGCCGGATAGGTGACCAGATCGCCGTTGTCATCACGCACCCGCACGTAGAAGAGGCCAATCTCGGTGATGACGCCGGTGACCGAATCATCCTTGTCGAGGATACGGATCCGGTCGCCAATCTTGTAGGGAAAGGCGAAGAAGATGGTGATGCTGGCGGTGATGTTGGAGAGGATCGACCACTGGGCCACCATGGCGACCCCCAATACCGCAAAGAAGGAGGACGCGAGCACCACCAGTCGGGAGAAGTCGAGCCCCCATACCCCGGCCAGCACCAGCAAGGTGGCGCAACCGAGCAGGAAGTGGAACACATGGGCCACGTAGAGCACCCGGTTCTCGCTCACCTGCCTGCTCTGACCGAGCGCCAGCAGGCTCTTGTGAATCAGCCGCCGGATCAGGGTATGACCCAGCAACAGCAGCAGGGTCAGGCCAATTGATTGCCACATGGGTTATGCCTCCTTACCACCAGCGCCGATGCTTGAGCCAGATAGCCAGCCCGCTTGCCAGCGCCACCAAGGATCCGCAGAAGACCCAGAAGGCGGTCGGATTCTCGGCCCCGGGGATACCGCCGAGGTTGATGCCAAACAGGCCGGTCAGGAAGCTGGCAGGCAAAAAGAGCAGTGCCATCACCGACATCTGGTAGGCGCGGCGGTTGGTCGCCTCCGCCATCAGATTGTTGATCTCGTCTGCCAGCACAGCGGTGCGCGCCACCCCGGCATCGAGGTCATCGAGTCAGCGCCGCAGCCGATCGGCGATATCGAGCAGGCGACGGCGGTCATCCTCATCCAGCCAGCTGATCTTCTCGTTGGCAAGGCGCGCCACCAGATCCCGCTGCGGCGAGAGGTAGCGGCGGATCATGATGAGCTGCTTGCGGATCAGCGCCAGTCGGCCATTGGCGGGCATGTCGCGCATCAGCACCATCTCCTCCAGATCGAGGATCTTGTCGTGCAGCTCCTCGACAAACTCCCCCGCCCGATCGGTCAGGGCATCACAGATCTCCACCAGCCAGTCGGCCGGGGTATCGGCGCCGCCCCCCAGCTTGAGCTGGTTGAAAACATCCTGTTCTGAGAGCAGCGGACGACGACGGCTGCTGATGATGAGATCCGGGGTGATGAAGATGCGCAGCGCCACCATCTCTTCGGGCCTGTGATCCTTGTTGTGGTTGATGCCGCGCAGGATCAGCAGCACCGTCTCCCCCATCCGCACCAGCTTGGGACGATTGCTCTGGCCGAGCAGCGACTCCCTGGCCGCCTCGCTGAGCAAGGGGGTCTGCAACAGCCAGCGCGCCGAATCGGGATTGCCGTAATCCAGATGCAGCCAGCCGGGATGCGCCGCCGGAACTTCGCTTCCCGCCGTCAGCGGCGCCATGCCACCCTTGCCATCCAGGGTCAGGGCATAAATTACTTCACCGGGCACCCGATCCATCTCGTCTCCTTCTCGTTTCATGTGCAGGCCCCAGCTTACACCAAAGGTTGGGCCGACTCAGCCCCGCGCCGGGAAGGGAGGCCTGTGTTAACATGGCCGCTCTCGTTTTTTATCCGCTTTCACTACAGGAAACCATGCCATGCCCATCTGGGTTGATGCCGATGCCTGCCCCATTCCGGTCAAGGAGATCCTCTACCGCGCCGCCCACCGCGCCCAGGTCGTCACCACCCTGGTGGCCAATCAGGGATTGCGGGTGCCCCCCTCGCCCTTCATCAAAACCCAGCAGGTGGAGAAGGGATTCGATGTGGCAGATCATGTCATCGCCCAGCAGGTTCAGCCCGGCGATCTGGTGATCACCGGCGACATCCCTCTCGCCTCCTGGGTGATCGATGCCGGTGGCGAAGCGCTCAATCCCCGCGGCGAGATCTACACCCGCGAAACCATCAAGGCGCGGCTCGGCATGCGCAACTTTATGGAAGAGCTGCGCTCGGCCGGCGTGCAGACCGGCGGCCCGGCCCCCTTCAATGCCGCCGACAAGCAGCGCTTCGCCAACGCCCTCGACAAGTGGCTGGTCAAAGGCAAGCTGTAAAGAGACCCTAAAGGCGCCCAATTTGGGCGCTTTTTCGCCGTAACATCCTGATTTTTAAAATAAGAGCTGACCACAACCGTCAGGCTGGTAAGATGCGCCGCCATCTTGTCCACGCCGTAATCATCATGACCGCCCAAGGGCACCTGCTCTTCTCCGTTACCTGCACCCTGATCGCCCACAAACTGCAGCTCACTCCGGCGCTGGCCGATGCCAGCCTGTGGCAGACCATCCCTGCCGCGCTGGCCAGCGCCCTGTTGCCCGACCTCGACCACCCCAAATCGGTGCTGGGGCAGCGCCTGCCGTGGATCTCGAAACCTCTGTCGCGGCTGTTCGGCCATCGCGGTTTCACCCACAGTCTGCTGGCGGTCGCCGCCGCTATCTGGGGGCTGAACCAGAGCCTGCCGCCGGGCACCCTGCCCATGGGGGTCAAGGATGCGCTTATCGTCGGCTACCTCAGCCATCTGCTGGGGGACTGGCTCACCCCGGCGGGCATTCCGCTCTTCTGGCCCATCAAACGCCGTTACCGCCTGCCGGGCTGGCCGCTGCGCAGCGGCGGTGCCATCGAAACCGGCTTTTGCACTCTCACCCTGCTGGTCGCCGGCTGGTGGTGCGGCTGGCGCCTGTAAGCCAGAAACAAAAAAGCCCCTGACGAGGTCAGGGGCTCAAACCGTGGCGGGTACCGCCAGAGGATCAGATCATGATGCCAGCGATAACAGCAGAGAGCAGGCTGACCAGGGTAGAACCGTAGACCAGCTTCAGACCGAAGCGGGAAACCATGTTGCCCTTCTCTTCGTTCAGCGCTTTTACCGCACCGGCGATGATGCCGATGGAGCTGAAGTTGGCGAAAGAGACCATAAAGATGGAGAGGATGCCGACGGTACGCGGAGAGAGCTCGGCAGCCACCTTGCCCAGATCCATCATCGCCACGAACTCGTTGGTCACCAGCTTGGTCGCCATGATGGAGCCGGCTTGCAGCGCTTCACCACTCGGGATACCCAGGATCCAGGCGATCGGGTAGAAAAGGTAGCCCATGACGAACTGGAAGTTCACGCCAAATGCCATCTCGAACAGGTAGTTGATGAGGGCGATCAGGGCGATGAAGCCCACCAGCATGGCACCCACGATCACGGCAACGGTGAAACCGGCCATGATGTACTCACCCAGCATCTCGAAGAAGTTCTCTTTCTTCGGCGTGTGGTGCTCGTCACCTTCGGCAATGGCCTTGATGTCGGTCACGGAGTTATCCGGCTCGTAGGGGTTGATCAGAGAGAGCACGACGAAGGTACTGAACATGTTGAGCACCAGCGCAGCAACCACGTAGCGCGGCTCGATCAGCTGCATGTAGGCCCCGACGATGGACATGGAGACGGTAGACATGGCCGTCGCAGCCAGGGTGTACATCTGCTTCTCGTTCAGGTGCGGCAGGATGTTCTTGAGGGCGATGAAGTTCTCGGACTGACCAACGATCATCGAGCTGATGGCGTTGAAAGACTCCAGCTTGCCCATGCCATTGATCTTGGCCAGCACGGTACCGATACCGCGGATCACCAGCGGCAGCAGACGGATGTACTGCAGAATACCGATCAGTACGGAGATGAAGACGATGGGCATCAGCACCATCAGGAAGAAGGAGAAGGCCCCTTCGTTGACCAGACCACCGAACACGAAGTCGGTACCCTGTTTGGCAAACTCCATCAACTTGGTGAAGCCAGCCGCGAAGCCACCCACCACCGCCAGACCCACTTCGGAGTTCAGCATGAACCAGGCCAGCGCCAGTTCGACCACCAGCAGTTGACCGATATAACGCAGTTTGATCTGTTTCCAGTTGTGGCGGTTAGCCAGCAGAGAGAGAGCGAGGACCATCACCAGTCCGAGCACAAAGTGAACGTATTCCATACCTGTAGCACCTGAGTAAATTGTAATTTTTGACCGGCGCCATCATAGACATTTGCACATTTAAAAATCAGATAGCCATCACAATCCCGCGCAATATTATGGAGGCAGGATAATACAAACGTTTTTAAATTAATTGCGCAATGAACTGATATTAATCGCGCAACATGGGAAATATAAATCCCTTTAAAAACATCATTTTGGGCAAGATCCACACCATTTTTATGTTCTTTGAAAATATTTAATCATCATTTTCGCAACATTCCTTGTGGCGCAGTAACTGCTCGCAGAATATTTTCCAGTCATTATATTAAAACACTGAAAATAGAAAACGTTTATCCGCGATAAATAATTAGATGAGTGTTTGAAAAATAGTCTTTATTGCTATGTCGGTGATCGTCCGCGATCTGTTTGGCAACAAATGAACCTTTAATGGCCCCTCGTGACCAGCCGTTCAAAAATCCGCCACATCCGGTGCCACATTCTGGTATGATGCGCGGCCTTAGCGCTCGCGCATCCCCGTTTTCTCCGAAATAGAGTCCTTTTGTGAACAACAGCGAATTTAGCAGCCTCAATCTCTCCCCCGCCCTGCAAGAGAACCTCACCAGCCTGGGTTACCTGCAGATGACCCCGATCCAGGCCCAGAGCCTGCCCCTGGTGCTCGATGGCAAAGACCTGATCGCCAAGGCAAAAACCGGCAGCGGCAAGACCGCCGCCTTCGGCCTCGGCCTGCTGGCCAAGCTCAACGTCAACCGCCTCGAAGTGCAGGCGCTGGTGCTCTGCCCGACCCGCGAACTGGCGGATCAGGTGGCTCAGGAGATCCGTCGTCTGGCGCGCGCCCTGCCCAACGTCAAGCTGGTCACCCTGTGCGGCGGCACCCCGACCGCACCGCAGTCCGCCACCCTGAGCTTTGGTGCCCACATCGCCGTCGGCACCCCGGGTCGCATTCTCAAGCATCTGGAGCAGGGCACGCTGGAGCTATCCGGCCTCAAGACGCTGGTGCTGGATGAAGCGGATCGCATGCTGGACATGGGCTTTGGCGAAGATATCAACCGGGTCATCAGCTATGCCCCCCAGCAGCGCCAGACCCTGCTCTTCTCCGCCACCTATCCGGAAGGGATCGCCCAGATGAGCCGCGGCGTGCAGCGCAATCCGGTCGAGGTGAGCGTGGAGTCCCTGCACGAGGGGAGCGCCATCGAACAGAAGCTCTATGAAGTGCCTGCCGGTCAGCGCCTCGACGCCCTCACCTGGCTGCTGAGTCACTACCAGCCAAGCTCCTGCGTGGTGTTCTGCAACACCAAGCGCGCCTGTAACGACGTGGCCGACCATCTGGCCGCCAAGGGCTTCTCGGCGCTGGCGCTGAATGGCGATCTGGAACAGCGCGAGCGGGATCAGGTGCTGGTGCGCTTTGCCAACGGCAGCGCCACCATTCTAGTGGCCACCGATGTGGCGGCCCGTGGCCTCGACATCAAGGAGCTGGGCGCCGTCATCAACTACGAGCTGACCTATGATCCGGAAGTGCACGTGCACCGCATCGGCCGTACCGGTCGTGCCGGCCAGCAGGGTCTGGCCCTGAGTCTCTATCAGCCGAACGAGGCCCAGCGCGTCAACTTTATCGAAGAGTACCAGCAGGCTCCGATGCCGCTGGGTGATCTCGACAGCATCGGCCGCGACATCAAGCCGATCGCCCCGCAGATGGTGACCCTCTCCATCGATGCAGGCCGCAAGACCAAGGTGCGGGCCGGTGACATTCTCGGCGCCCTGACCGGTGAAGGCGGCATTGCCGGTGCCGATGTCGGCAAGATCCAGATCTCCGAGCAGTACTCCTACGTCGCGGTGAAGCGCAGCGTGGCGAGCGCCGCCCTCAAGCGGTTGCAGGAAGGCAAGATCAAGGGTCGCAGCTACCGCGCCCGCAAACTGGGCTAAGGTTCTTTGCAAGCCGTTAGCCAGACCACAGGCGCCTGACAGGCGCCTGTTTCATATCTCCGATGCCGCCATGCGGCAAGACAGGCACCATGACCCAAGCAATCCAAACCGAAGTGAGCTGCCAGAACTGCGAAGCCTGCTGCTGCCGCCTCGAAGTGATGCTCTTTACCGATACCGGCGTGCCGGACCGTTATGTACTGGAACGGGAAGGCGAGATACCGGTCATGCGCCGGCTGGACGATGGCTGGTGCGCCGCCCTCGACCGCAACACCATGATGTGCCGTATCTACGAGGTGCGACCGCTGATCTGCCGCGAATTCGAAATGGGTGAACCCGACTGCGTTGACGAACGGGACAAGTGGTTTATCAAGCTGGAGTAAAACCCACCCAAGCGGTGAGCGGGGTGGTCAAGCGCTCGCAGGTTCACAGGGAGTGATGTTGAGCTGCTCCCCCAGCCACTGGATGGCCGCTGCCTCCTGCTCGAAGTAACGTACCGCCCGAAAGGGTAATCCCTTGAAGATGTTATCCGCCAGATAGCGCTTGAAGCCCCCCACGAAGACCACCGCCAGAAACTGACAGCCACTCTCGGCACACCAGCCAAACTGGCGACGAAAACGGGCCAGCACCTCGGGCCCGGCCGCTTCAAACTCGGTCGCGACCTCGACAATCCCCCAGGGGCCATCCATCAATCCGGCTAGTTCGTGACGAAAGTGCGCCTCATAGGCCATGGCACCAGCCAGATTGAAGGGGCCACTCGGGCGGCAGATCAGCATCTGGCCCCTGCGCTCCATGTCAAATTGCCCATGTGGCTGCATGACTGCTCCCATTCCGTTACCACCACCATCGCCTGCAAATTGTTACCACAAGGTAATAATTTATAAGGAAAAGTCCAGCAGCAAACAGGCTTTTCCCAAAGCGTGCTCATCCTATCCAGCAAACCGTCGGCACCTCATGTTACCCACATCCCGCACGGAATCGATATCAAGATGTGCGATTGCAGTTAACGAAACGTTACTGCTATTATCCGCGCCGCCACAAACATTCCACCTGCCGAAAGGTTTGGCACCTCAACAAGGATGTGCAATGAAAAACAGGGACTCGAGTCATTACCAACGGATCTGGCGCTGGCACTTCTACGCCGGTCTCTTTGTCGCCCCTTTCCTGATCCTGCTGTCGCTGACCGGGATCGTCTATCTGTTCAAACCCCAGCTCGACAACCTGATGTACCCCGAGCTGATGAAGGTCGCCCCCGCCAGCCAGACCCTGAGTGCCGACCAGCTGCTGGCCAAGGCGATGATGACCATGCCCGATGCCAGCCTGCGTAAATATCTGCCGCCTGCCGCTCCCGACCAGAGCGCCCAGTTCATCGTCAATCAGGGGGATCGCGAGCTGACCCTGTTTATGGACCCCACCAGCGGCGCCCTGCTCGGCACCATGGATAACAAGTGGAATCTACAGGCGGTCGCTCGCGCCCTGCACGCCGACCTGCTGCTCGGCACCACGGGGGATCGGCTGATCGAACTGGCCGCAGGCTGGGGGCTGGTACTGCTGCTGAGCGGTCTCTATCTCTGGTGGCCGCGCAAGGGGCACGGGGTGGGCGGTATTCTCTGGCCCAGAGTCAATCAGCGTGGCCGCCTCTGGTGGCGCGATCTGCACGCCGTGGTCGGCTTCTGGGGCGCAGGTTTCCTGTTGCTGCTGCTCTTGAGCGGCATGACCTGGACCGGATTCTGGGGTGACCAGTTTGCCGCAGTCTGGAACCGCTTCCCGGCCGCCATGTGGAACGAGGTGCCCAAATCGGCGCCACTGGCCCGCACCCTCAATCAGGCTCACGAGCAGACCATCCCCTGGGCGGTGGAGAATACCCCCATGCCCAGTTCGCAGCCGATCGATGAAGCGCACGATCATGGTGCCATGAACCACGGCGAGCACGAGGGAGTGGTGATGGCCAGCCAGCGCATTGCGCTGCAACAGGTGGTCGAGATCGCCCATGAGCGGAGAGTCCAACCGGGTTACAGCATCACCCCGCCGGTCGGCGCCACCGGCGTCTACACCATCGCCCTGTTTGCCGACGATCCGCGCAACGACGCCACCCTGCATATCGATCAATACAGCGGCAAGGTGCTGGCCGATGTGCGCTGGCAGGATTACGGCCCGGTTGCCAAAACGGTGGAGAGCGGCGTTATGCTGCACATGGGCAAGCTCTACGGCTGGCCCCACCAGCTTGCCATGCTGCTCATCTGCCTGATGGTGCTGGCAAGCGCCGTGAGCGGTCTGTGGATCTGGTGGTGCCGCCGCCCGCAGGGGCGTCTCGCCGCGCCGCCACTGCCCGCCAAACTCCCGCCGATGCGAGGTGCCATCACCCTGCTCATCCTGCTGGGGATCGCCTTCCCGCTGGTGGGCACCTCCATGGTCGCCATCTGGCTGCTGGATAACCTGCTCTTCTCCCGCCGCACGCTCAAAGTGGCGCGCGCCAGCTAAACCGGCCAAAACCCAAAAGGGCTCCCATCTCGGGAGCCCTTTTTATTGTTCGCCTTGGCGAGCTGCGACCAGCTGTCAGGAGAGCGCCAACCCGATGGAGAGCAGCAGGCTGAACAGAAAGGCGCTGATGGCGGTCTTCTTGAGAGCGCCGGTCAGCACCTCGCCATCGTAGCTTTCGCGAAGGGTCTTGGCCGCATCGCTAAGAGGCTTCATGGCGGGCAGGAAGATCCACGGCCAGAAACTGGCGGGCTGGATCAGGATAAAGGCGATGGTTGCCAGCAACGCCGCCCCCAACAGTACCCAGTGATAAGCGATGGCGCGGTTGCGGCCAAGGCGCACTGCCAGGGTGATCTTGCCGCTGGCGGCGTCGGTCTCGATATCACGCACATTGTTGATATTGAGCACGGCGGTGGCCAGCAGGCCACAAGCGGTGGCGGGCAGCAGCAGATCCCACTCCAACGTCTTGGTGAAGAGGTAGTAGGAGCCGAGCACCCCGAGCAGGCCGAAGAAGAGGAACACAGAGATATCGCCAAACCCGCGATAGCCGTAAGGGGTCTTGCCCACGGTGTAGGTCACCGCCGCAACGATGGCCGCGCCACCCAGCACCACAAATGCCAAAATCTGCAGCCACTGGCCGCCGAAGGCGCAGCCGAGCAGCAGCAGGCCACTGGCCACCGCCGCCAGCGCGGTCAACGCCATCGCCACGCACATCTGCTTTTTGGTAATAAGGCCGGAGACCACCGCCCGCTGCGGGCCGATCCGCTCGCCGTTGTCGGCGCCGGAGACCGCATCGCCGTAATCGTTGGCCAGATTGGAGAGGATCTGCAGCAAGATGGCGGTCAGCAGGGAGAGCGCCATGATGGTGCCATCGAAGGCGCCACGACTGGCAGCCAGCCCCGAGCCCAGCAGGATGGAAGAGCAGGCGAGCGGCAATGTTCGCAAACGCGCCGCCAGCAACCAAACAGAGAAGGTATTTGTCATTTTGTGATGGCCAAACAATCGGATATTGATCGTGTTAAGGGTTATCGAACCGGATTTGGGTATACTTGGCCCCGGAGAGTGAAGCTCCCGCGGGCGATTTACATGGACGAATGGGCAGATAATATATAGGAAATCATCGCCCTTTGGCATAAACCTACGGCATCCAGCTACCGGATCGCTCGTTACTACCCGGCTCAGACAAGAATCCATGTTGGCTCAGACCCATATCAAGCAACAACTGGACGCCCTGCGTCACAGCAACGTCAGCGGCTTCGTACGGTTGCGAGTGGCGATCGAAATCCGCTCCTTTCTGGGCTGGCTCGCGGCGCAAACCCTCTATCCCCGCATCTACTGGCAGGCCCGTGGAGAGGCTCGTCCCGAGTATGTCGCGCTGGGCGCCATCCATGAACTGACCGAACCGCACGCCATCAAGCAGGTGTGCACTAACACAGCCAACCAGCATCATGACGACAGCCCTCGCTACTATGGCGGACTGGCGTTCGATCCGGCCCAGTCCGGCTGGCAAGGGTTTGGCCCCTGCCGTTTCGTGCTGCCCCGCATCGAGCTGGTGCGCCGTGGCGAGTGCGTCAGTCTCTGCCTCAACCTCTGGCTGGATGAAAACAACCTCGAGGCCGAACTGCGGGCGGCCGAAGCCGCCCTCGATGCCCTGCGCCCGGAAGCCCCGCTGCCCACCCTGCAAAAGCAGCCCTGGCAGCGACAGGATTGTCCCGGTCCCGCCCAGTGGCAGACGCTGGTGGAGCGCGTCACCGCCTCCGATTTTCAGGCACACACTCCCAAGGTGGTACTGTCGCGGGAGAGCGTGCTGACCAGTCCGAACCATGATGCGGATATCAATCCCTGGGCCATGCTCGACCAGTGGGCCCGCCACGCCCAGGACTGCTTCCACTTCGGTTTTCAATTCTCCCCCGAGCAGGCATTTATCGCCTGTTCTCCCGAGCGGCTCTACCGCCGGGAAGATCGCCACCTCTTTACCGAGGCGCTGGCGGGCACCATTCGCCGCTCCGGCGATGAAGAGGTCGATGCCCAACTGGCCACCGAGCTGCTGGCCGACAGCAAGAACCGGCTGGAGAACCGGCTGGTACACGCCGACATCCTCAGCCGTCTGGCGCCACTGACCCACGATGCCACCCTGACCGAGCCGCGCATTCTCAAACTGCGGCTGCTGCAGCATCTCAAGTGCGATATCGAAGCCGAGCTCAAGCCCGGGGTCTGCGACTGGCAGCTGCTCGACGCCCTCCACCCGACTCCCGCTGTGGGCGGTGCCCCGCGCGAGGCAGCGCTCGCCTTTATCCGCGAGTTCGAACCCTACGATCGGGGCTGGTACGCCGGTGCCTGCGGCATGCTGAGCCGGGAGACCTCTGAGTTCTCGGTCGCCATTCGCAGCGCCCGCATTCAGCCGGGCTGCGTCACCCTGTTTGCCGGTGCCGGCATTGTCGCCGGTTCCGAGCCTGTCGCCGAGTGGGCCGAACTCGACAACAAGATCGCCAATGTGCTCTCCCTGCTGGGATAGTCATTCACCCTTTTCACGCTACGAGAGCCCCTATGCCCACCCGTAAAGAGCCTGCCAGCGAAGAGTTTGCCTGCCCCCCGTTTTCGAGCCAGCACGCCACCTTCAACCACGTCTGGTCCTCCCTCTTGCTGGAGGAGCTCTTTCGCCTCGGGGTACGCGACATCGCGCTGGCCCCCGGCTCCCGCTCTGCGCCGCTGACAATGGCAGCCGCAGCGCATCAGGGCTTTCGTCGTCACCTGCACTTTGACGAGCGCGGCCTCGGCTTTATGGCGCTGGGGCTGGCCAAGGGGAGCAACCGGCCGGTGGCGGTGATCATGACCTCGGGCACCGCGGTAGCCAACCTCTGGCCCGCCGTGGCAGAGGCCCAGCTCACCGGCGTGCCACTGATTATTCTCTCCGCCGATCGCCCTCACGAGCTTATCGACAACGGCGCCAATCAGGCGATCGACCAGCAGGGGATCTTCGGCCGCTACCCCATCTATCAGCAGAACCTGCCGAGCCCCACCCCGACCATTCCGGCGGCGTTTGTGCTGAGTTCGGTGGATCAGGCGCTGGCCAAACAGGCGCTCACTCCCGGAGTGGTGCACTTCAACTGCATGTACCCCGAGCCCCTCTATCCGGGCGAGCACTATCAGGATTTCTCCGACTATCTGGCCCCCCTCGGCGACTGGCTCGGCTCGCACAAGCCATGGAGCCCGTGGCAACAGAGCGCGGCAAGCTGCCCCCCTCAGGCGGAGTGGGAAACCTTTCGGCAACAGCGCGGCATCGTTGTAGCTGGCCGAATTACCGACCCGAATCAGGCACAGGCCGCCGCCGCACTGGCGGAGCAACTCGGCTGGCCGCTGCTGGCGGATCTGCAGAGCCAGATCCGCTTCGATTGCCGCAACCTCATCCACATGGATATGGCGCTCAACGACCCTGAATTCGTCGCCGAGCTGGGCCGCGCCGAGGTGCTGCTGCAATTTGGTGCGCGGCTTGTCTCCAAGCGGCTCGGCCAGTTCATCAAGCACCATTCATGGCAGGATTACTGGCTGGTGGATCCGCAACCAGCGCGGCTCGATCCCGACTACCGGCTGCGCAACCGGCTGCTCTGCAGTGCCAGCGCCTTTGCTGCGGCCCATCCGGTCACCACACAAGCCCCTTGGCACACATTGGCCGAGCTGCAACACAACGCCAGCCAGCAGATCGCCGCTGCCTGCGAGCACTTCTCCGAGCTTGGGGTCTGCCATCGCCTCAATTCCCTTATCGAAGGCCAACTGTTTGTCGGCAACAGCATGCCAGCCCGACTGATGGATATGCTCGGCGAAACGGGCAAGGGGCCGAGCCGGGTGATGACCAACCGTGGCGCCTCCGGCATCGATGGCCTGATCGCCACAGCCTACGGGTTTGCCCAATCAATCGAGCAGGACAGTGATGAGCCCACCACCTTGCTGCTTGGGGATCTCAGCGCCCTGCACGATCTCAATAGCCTCGCCCTGCTCAGCAAGGCGAGTCGACCGCTGGTAGTGATCCTGCTCAACAACGATGGCGGCAGCATCTTTCGTATGTTGCCGGTGCCCACCGAAGGGGAGCTGCTGGAGAGCTACTACCGGCTGCCCCACGGCCTCAGCTTTGAACATGCTGCCGCCATGTTTGGCCTCGCCTATCGGGCGCCGACCACCCTGCCCGAGTTCGAACGCGATTACCGCGCCGCCCTCCAACATGGCGTTACCTTGATCGAGATCCGGGTACCGAGCGAGCAGGTGGCCGATGATCTCAAGGCGCTGGGGGCCGCCATCCGTGGTAAATAAAGATACCAATGTGCCGCTGGTGCTGCTGCACGGCCTGCTGGGGGATTGCGGCGACTGGCAACCGGTGATCGACCGGCTGCCCGCCATCCGATGCATCGCCCTCGACCTGCCGGGCCACGGCCAGCATAGCGCTCTCAACGTCAGCGACTTTGAGCAGAGCCACCAGTGGCTGGTGGCCGAGCTGGCCAGCCGCAACATTGAACGCTATCTGCTGGCGGGTTACTCGCTGGGTGGGCGACTGGCCCTCTACCACGCCAGCCGCGAGCCCTCCGGGCTGCGGGGGCTGCTGCTGGAGAACTGCCACCCGGGGCTACCAGACAATGAGCGGGCCGCCCGCATCCAGCACGATGAACAGTGGGCGCAGCGCTTTGAGCGTGAGCCCCTGGCTGACGTGCTGGCTGACTGGTACCGGCAAGGGGTGTTTGCCGATCTTGACGATGCGGCCCGGGCCAGACAGATCGCCCGCCGCCTTGGCAACAACGGTCAGGGCATCGCCACCATGCTACGCGCCACTTCGCTCGGCAAGCAGCCGGATCTCGCCCCCTGGCTCATGGCGAGCCAGCTGCCGGTTACTTATGTGAGTGGCAAGCGGGATCACAAATTCCATCAGCTGGCTTGCCAGCTGGCGAACCAGGATCGCAGAATCAACCACTTGGTGCTGGATGGCGGCCATAATCTGCACGCCCATCAGCCTGATAACTTTGCCCGACTCCTCGCGGAGTGGGTCAACCAACAAGAAGAGACGAGTCATGATTGAAGCAATGACGGAAGCTGAACTGTATGCACCTGTTCAACATGCCGGGATTGCTCAACTCAGTGGTCAACTCGGTGCTCAACTGCACTCTCCCAGATCAGAAGGAAAAAACCATGATTGAAGCAATGACGGAAGCTGAACTGTATGCACCTGTTGAATGGCAAGATTGCTCCGCCGGTTACGAGGACATCCTCTATCACAAGTCCAACGATGGCATTGCCAAGATCACCATCAACCGTCCCCAGGTGCGCAACGCCTTCCGCCCCCGCACCGTCAAAGAGATGCTGCAGGCGCTGGCCGATGCCCGTTATGACGATCAGATCGGCACCATCATCCTGACCGGTTTTGGCGAGAAAGCCTTCTGCGCCGGCGGCGACCAGAAGATCCGTGGCGACTACGGTGGCTATCGCGATGACGAGGGGACTCACCACCTCAACGTGCTCGACTTCCAGCGCGACATCCGCACCTGCCCGAAACCTGTGGTTGCCATGGTGGCCGGTTACGCAGTCGGTGGCGGCCACGTGCTGCACATGATGTGTGACCTGACCATCGCCGCCGACAACGCCCAGTTTGGCCAGACCGGCCCGAAAGTGGGCTCCTTCGACGGCGGTTGGGGCGCCTCTTACATGGCTCGTATCGTCGGCCAGAAGAAAGCCCGCGAAATCTGGTTCCTCTGCCGCATGTACGATGCCCAGCAAGCCCTCGACATGGGTCTGGTCAACACCGTCGTGCCGCTAGCGGATCTGGAGCGCGAAACCGTGCGCTGGTGCCGCGAGATGCTGCAAAACAGCCCGATGGCGCTGCGCTGCCTGAAGGCTGCCCTCAATGCCGACTGTGACGGCCAGGCAGGGTTGCAGGAGCTGGCTGGCAATGCCACCATGCTGTTCTACATGACCGAAGAGGGTCAGGAAGGCCGCAACGCCTTCAACGAAAAGCGTCGCCCCGACTTCTCCAAATACAAGCGGAACCCCTGATGACACTCGCCCTGTATCGCTATCAACTGCCTTTTACCCAGCCACTGACCTTTCACGGCAAGGTGGAGGTGGCGCGAGAGGGGCTGTTGGTGCGCATCAACGACGGCTGGGGGGAAATTGCCCCCCTGCCCGGCTTCTCGAAAGAGAGCCTGCAACAGGCAGAGGCAGAAGCCCTTGCCACGCTGGCAGCACTGGCCGCCGGCGACACCCCGAACCCCGTGCTGCCGTCGGTGCAATTTGGCCTCGACTGCGCGCGCCGGACATGGCCCGAGCAGCGCAACCCGCTGCCGGAGCCCTATCCCCTCATTCAAGGCTCCCCCCAGGAGCTGCTGCGCAACTGGAAAGAGTGGCTGCACCGCACGCCCGGCAAGGCCAAGCTGAAGGTGGCACGCTACCCGATGCGTGACGAGCTGGCGCTGATCCGCCTGCTGTGCGACCGCCTCCCCTCCCTCAAGCTGGTGCTGGATGCCAACCAGGGCTGGACTCGCGAGGAGGCGTGGACCTTCTGCGGCCACCTCGACCCGAATCGCGTCGAGTATCTGGAAGACCCTTGCGCCGACTTTGCCGACATCGCCTTTGTCGCCAACCGCACCGGCATGCCGGTGGCGCTGGACGAACTGCTGGCACAAGGCAAGCCGTGGGAACCGATCCCGCAACTGCGCGCGCTGGTGCTCAAGCCTACCCTGCTCGGTTCACTCGCCAACTGCGAAGCGCTGATCGCCCGCGCCCGCGAACTGCGGCTCAAGGTGATCATCTCCTCCTGCTTCGAATCGGATCTGGGCCTGAACCAGCTCTTTCATCTGGCGAGCGAATGGGCGCCGGAACAGGCGCCGGGTCTGGATACCCGCCGCTGGATGGCGGGCAACCTGCTGGGGGAAGATGGCAAACCGGACCTGAGCCGACTGGAGCAACTGTATTACCGTGATTGAACCCACACGTTCACCCGAACAGACACCTTGCCCGGTACGCCACCGGGCAATCACAGCCCCGAACCGCATTGCCATCCACGCCGCCTCGCCCCTCAGTTACCGCCAGCTCGATGCCCGCCTCAACAGCCTGTGCCAACAGCTGAAACAAGCCGGAGTGCGCCGTGGTGAACATCTGGCTGCGGTGGTGCGCGGTGCGCTGGAAGATGTGCTGCTGGCGTGGGCCTGCGTACGCAGCGGCGTGGTGTTCTGCCCGCTCAACCCCGCCTTTCCTCTCGAAAAGCAGCGCGAGCTGGCGGTGCAACTCGATGCCGATGCCTTCTGGTCGGCAGGGGAGATCCCGGCAGGCAACTGGCAGCCCTTGCCGCTCGACTTCACGCGCGAACTGCCGGCAAGCGAGGAAGCGTGGCCGCTGGAATCGACCCAGCTCAACAACATGATCCTCACCTCGGGCTCCAGCGGCACGCCGAAAGCGGTGGTGCACCGGCTCTGCAACCACCTAGCCTCGGCACGCGGCTCTGCAACTCTCATTCCCCTCGATGAGGCCTGCGGCTGGCTACTCTCCCTGCCGCTGTTTCATGTCGGCGGCTACGCCATCCTGTTTCGGGTCTTTCTGGCGGGTGCCACGTTGGTGCTAGACGATCGCAGTCAGCCGCTCAAGGCGCGGCTTGAACAGCAGCCCATTACCCATCTCTCGCTGGTGCCGACCCAGCTCTGGCGCCTGCTGGCAGAGGGTTTTGATCCCGCCCGTACCCGCCTGCGCGAATTACTGCTCGGTGGCGCCGCCATCCCGCAGCCGCTGGTGAGCCGCCTCTGCGCCATGGGGCTCGAACCCAAGGTGAGTTATGGTCTCTCCGAGATGGGCAGTCAGGTCTGCACCGCTATCCCCGGCGATGCTGGCGTAGTTGGCAAACCGCTACCGGGACGGGAGGTGTGCATCCGGGAGCAGGAGATCTGCGTGCGCGGCACCACCCTGTTCGCCGGTTACTACCGGGCTGGCGCGCTGGAACTGCCCCTCGATAACGAGGGCTGGTTTCATACCCGTGACAAGGGGAGGTTCACTGCGGCAGGGGAGCTGCTGGTAGAGGGGCGGCTCGACAACCTCTTTATCTCGGGTGGCGAAAACATCCAGCCCGAAACCATAGAGCAGCGACTGGTGGATCATCCCGCCGTCGCCCAGGCGCTGGTGGTGCCGGTGCCGAGCGACGAGTGGGGGCAACGCCCCGCCGCCTTTATCGACTGGCACGGCGAGCCGGTGCCCTACCCCGAGCTGGCAGCCTGGATCCGCAGCACCCTGCCCGGCTTTATGGTCCCCGACCACTGGCTCCCCTGGCCCGATCTTGGCGGCAATCTCAAACCCTCCCGCCAACTGCTGGGCAAGGTAGCCCGACAACAAACCACTCGGGCACGACAAGCTGAATGAGATCGGACTCACAATTTACCGATCTTCTTTGAAAACAAAAAAGAAACATGTGAGTCCTTACTGCGGCGCCAACCCACGATAATTCGATCAGACTCAAAAAGTCACCATCTTATTGATTTATCTGATTTTTAATTGGCAATTGATATCCCTTTGGAACTGTTTAAATTGCCTTGCGATTACTCGCAAGACAATACACAAACAAGAACAAAGGGATAAAAATGAACCGTTCAGGTACCGGGTGGATGCTGCTGGCAGGCCCCCTGCTTTTGGCTACATCCTCGGCGCAAGCCAACTACTCCCCCAATGACTGGCGACAATATCAGCTGACTGGCGAATCGAGCCGGCAACTGGCCGCTCGCATCACCGAGATCACCTACGAGCTCAAGGCGCGCAGCAGCAATGCACCTTACCAGCAGCTTAGGGTCTACCGTCGCTTCGACTGGCAGAGCAGCGATCTCGCCGCACTGGCCGAGCAACAGTGTGGCGAGCCGCAGCTCAAGGTAGATGCGGGCTGGCAGATCCGCTTCGTGCGCTGTGAGGATCGGATTCCGGCGGGCAAGCTCATCCCCGCCAGCAGTTATGACTTTGGTTATGGCCTCAAGCAGGGTCGCTGGGAGCAACTGGCGGGCACGCCGACCGCCCAACGGCAGGATCGTCTGCCGCTGCCGCAAGCCATCATCCTGGGTCAGAGCGAAAGGGAGCTGGATCGCTGCGAACTCAACGCGCAGGGCCGCTGCACCGAGTCGGAGTGGCACTATCAGCCGCAGGATTGGCAGCAGTTGCAGGTACTTGAAGAGACCCCGAGTGAGCGGGATGGCCGGTTGGAGCAGATCTTCTTCCGCCTGCAGCCGGTGGCAGGCAGTCAGGCTGCCGCTCAGGTCAGTGAGATCCACGTCTGGCGCCGCTATCAATGGCAGCTGGATCAGCTCACGCCTCAGCAGGAGTGTGATGAGCCGCAGGAGCGCAAGGAGGGGAGCAACACCATCCGCTATCGCATCTGCCGTCAGGTGATCCCCGCTGGCAGCGAGGTTCAGGTAACGTTGCAAGATAGCGGCTACCAATACCCGGTCGCCGGCGGCGAGTGGCAACCCCTGCCAGAGAGCAAAGAGTGGCAGGAGAGCCGGGTGCTCAATCGCCCCATCGTGCTGGCCAGCAAGGAGGAGCAGCTGGAGTGCCGCCGCGCCAACGGTCGTCTCTGCTCGGAGCCAGAGCAACCCGATGTGGATCTGCTCGACAGCGATGCCGCCAAACTGGTGGCCGACGTGAGCGGCCAGAACAGCCCTGCCTGGCAGGCGGATTACGGCCACGATGACGCCAAGCTGATGGCGGTGGTGCGCGGCATGCGTGCTCTGCTGGCGGCCAACCAGCCGACCCATCCGGCAATGGACAAGCTGCTCTACTATGTGCGCGCCCACAACTACCACGGCGGCGTTGGCAAAGAGAGTGATCAGGCTGCCCGGGCACTAGCCGGGGTAATGATTGATCTGCTCAACCACCCATTGCTGCTGGGAGCTGAACCGCAGGATCAGGCTGGCACAGTGCTGGAAGCCTGGAGCGTGGCAGCGCAGGGACAACTTGGGCAAGCCGCCTTCCGCCAGAGTGCCGCCCCCATGCTGGCCCAGCTCAACCAGGCGCTCGGCTATGCGGTGCAACATGCGGCACAGATCAATGGCCACAAACCCTGGGCCGATGGCCTGTTCGAGCTGCTCAATCTGGTCGATCAGAGCGCCTCTTACGGTCAGCAGGCTGACTTCAGCGCAGCTGTGCTGCAGCAGGAAGCGGCATTGCGCCAGAGCCTGCTGCAACTGGGCCTGAGCGAGCTGGCCCTCTGGAAACAGCGCGATGGCTCACGGGATCTGTTTATCTTCAACAACATCCTCGATGCCCACAGCCGCCTCTACCAGATGATGCGCTACCTCCATCACACCAGCCCGGATAAGGCGATCGCCTATCGCCAACAGCTGGATCGCGATGTCATCGCCATCATGCGCCAGCAGGGACTGATCCCGGGCGGCCAGCATCCGACTACCATGCTGGAAGAGGTCTCCCTGACCCTCTCCAGCTACTACCTCACCTACACGGATCGCACCAGCGAAGCCTGTGTCAGCGGCGAGTTCGCCGGGCTTTGTACCCCGATCCGCATGGAAGATATTCTGCCGTTCGAGCACACCTGCTCACCCACCCTGCGTCTGCGCGCCCAGGATCTGACCTTGGCTCAGGCCGAAGGGATCTGCCGCGAGCTGGGTGATGAAGAGCAGCGCTTCCACCAGCAGATGGAGACAGGCTGGCAACCGGTGGCCGATGATCACAACGAGGCGCTGGAGCTGGTGATCTTCAACTCCTCCGCCGACTGGGGCCGCTACGGCAGCGCGCTGTTTGGCGTCTCCACCGACAATGGCGGCATCTATATCGAGGGGGATCCGGCTCGGCCCGGCAATCAGGCCCGCTTCTTCGCCTATGAGGCGGAGTGGAAACGCCCCGCCTTCCAGGTGTGGAACCTGCGCCACGAGTACATTCACTATCTCGACGGCCGCTTCAACCAGTACGGCAGCTTCGGCCACTATCCACTCAACCGCACTACCTGGTGGGCCGAGGGGGTTGCAGAGTACATCGCCCACGGTCAGTGCTTTGCCCGGGGTCTGGATAACGTGGCAAACCGCCCCGCCAACCAGCGCCCGACACTGGCGGCGATCCTCCACCTTGACTACGACCAGGGTGGCGAGATGGTCTACTCCTGGTCCTATACTGTGCACCGCTTCCTCAACGATACCGGTCGCGGCGCCAGCTGGCTGGCGCTGGCACAGGCGCTGCGCAATCCGGATCGACAGCAGGCGATGAGCGACTTCGAAGGGGAGCTGGACCGGCTGATCGCCAACGACAGCGACGCCTATCAGGCGTGGCTCGCCCGGGATCTGCTGCCCTGGTGGCAAGCAAACAAGGAGTCAGACGCCTGCAAGGGCAATGACTCCGCCCACTGATAAACCTTCACCGACCAGAGGGGCTGCCACCGCAGCCCCTCGCTTTATCCTCCCGCTCTCCCGGCCTCTGCTGCGACAACCTCTGCCCGAATGAGGTGCCCGCCCGTTATCAAACCTGACGCCGGCGGCCGAGTTGTAATAGAATGCCGATAGCCACTTCCAACTTCAGACCCTGACCGCACCGCGCATGAAGAAGTTTGCCAAGATCCTCCTCGCCTGCCTTGTTTTGCTGCTGGCCCTGATTGCCATGCTGCTGGGCTACAGCGAGTGGATCGTCTCGGATGCCCGTCACTACACCTACGATCGGGTGGACAAGGTGCCCTACAACCGGGTTGCGGTGGTGCTGGGTACCTCCAAATATCTCTCCGGTGGCGGCCCCAACCACTACTTCAAATACCGCATCAAGGCGGCGGCCGAGCTCTACAACAATGCCAAGGTGGACTTCATCATCGTCTCCGGTGACAACGCTACCGTGCAGTACAACGAGCCACGCCAGATGCGCCGCGCCCTGATCAAGGCGGGCATCCCCGCCTCCGCCATCTATATGGATTTCGCCGGATTCCGCACCCTCGACTCAGTGGTTCGCGCCAAGGAGGTGTTCGGCCAGGAGCGCTTTACCGTGGTATCCCAGGGCTTTCATAACGAGCGGGCCATTTTTATCGCTCGCCATTTCGGTATCGATGCGGTCGGCTTCAATGCCGAGGATCCCAGCGCCTATCAGGGGATCCGCACCCGGGTGCGGGAAGTCTTTGCCCGCCTGATGGGGCTGCTCGACCTCTATGTACTGGACAAGGGGCCCAAGTTCCTCGGGGCACCGGTCCCCATCGGTCTGCCTGTGCCTTGCCAATCACTGAGTACCATCGGCAGCCTGCAACCCTGCCTAAAGCAGCCCAAATCGGCGGTGGATGAGGCCAAGCCAGCGGCAGTTTCTGCCGCGGTTGCCACCGAATCGGCTACTCCATCAGCCTCGGCCACGACTGAACAAGTCACTCCAGCTTTATCCGCAGCGGCAACGACTGAGCCGGTCACTCCCGCCAAATCCGCTGCAGAAACCGCCGCCGAGATGCCCAGCGCTGCCTTGCCCACAATGCCGATGGCCCCTTCAGCCGCCAGCACAGCCGCACCATAAACAGATGACCCGCCAACTGGCGGGTCCTGTTATTGCAGCGCGGGTTGTGACGGCGATCCTGCACACCCATACCCAGCGACCAAGTCAGCCTATCGCCGCCTGATAGCGGCGGGCCACTTCGGCCCAATCCACCACCTGATAGAAGGCTGCGATATAGTCAGGACGCTTGTTCTGGTACTTGAGATAGTAGGCGTGCTCCCACACATCCAGCCCCAGGATCGGGGTATGGCCATGCATCAGGGGACTATCCTGGTTGGCACTGCTCTCCACCTGCAATCTGCCTGCCTTGTCCACCACCAGCCAGGCCCAGCCGCTGCCAAAGCGACTCAGGGCAGCCTGAGTGAAAGCCTGCTTGAAGGCATCGAATCCCCCCAATTCCCGCTTGATAGCCAGAGCCAGCTCACCACCCGGCTCACCGCCCCCCTGTGGGCTCATCACCAGCCAGAACAGGGAGTGGTTGGCATGGCCGCCACCATGGTTGCGGACCGCCCCCTGCAGGGCGGTTGGCAGGGTGTCGAAGCGGCGCAGCAGATCCTCAACCGGCATTGCGGCCAGCTCTGGCGCCCCTTCCAGCGCGGCGTTGAGGTTGTTGATATAGGTCTGGTGATGACGGCTATGGTGGATCTCCATGGTCAGGGCATCGATATGGGGTTCCAGTGCGTCGTAGGCATAGTTCAGGGCTGGCAGGGTATGGCTCATGATGACCTCTGTTCGGATTAATGGAGCCGGGATGAGGGCTCGCTCTGACACAGGCAGTGACCGAGCGAACGCATGATCCCGGTGTGGCTGCCGTGGCGCTGTACGAACGTCAGCAACTCGGCACGGGTTGTGCGGGTATGGCGCAAAGCCGCCTCTCGCAGGCGAGAGGAGCAAGCGGGGGAGTGACAGGTCGCCAGCAGGCAGTCGTGCACATAGCAGAGCAGGTCGGCGGCGCGATCGGGCAAAGTCATAGCCACCAGCAGATCTGCCAGATTGTGGTGAGCCACAACCAGCGCAGCCACCGCCTCATCGGCGTCATGCCACTGCACCAATTGCTGACGAGCCAGCCAGAGCGCCTGCTGATAATGGGCCAACGCCTGATGATACTCGCCGCAGTCAAACAGCCGGTTACCCTCTCGGGTCTGCTGTTTCCAGTGACTCATGCTGCTGCCACCTTCGGTCGACTCGACCCACCCCTTCACCCAGGTTGCTGTCATATGCTTCACACCAACAAATGATAATAATTATCATTACATGAATCGTATCCGGGAGACAAGGGGCGTCGGGATCGCAGCAAACAGCCAAAACAGCGCGGCCACTCCTTGGCAAGGAGTGGCCGCTTGAGGCAACCGGTCAGTGAATTCGACCGGCCAATGGCAAGTTAATGGCAGGTCAGATGTTGTTGGCGGGCGAAGGCGGGGCAATCCCCAGCAGCATATGGTCCATCATCCCCACCATGCGCCCTATCTCGGGCTTGGTGATGGTATCGTTGGCCCCCAGTTGCAGCGCTTTCTGGCGGTTGTCATCGCTCATCAGGGAGGAGAACATCACGATGGGCATCTCCTTGTAGGAGGGGGTATCCCGCAGTCGCTTGAGCAGGTGCATGCCATCCATGCGCGGCATCTCCACATCGGTGATCACCGCATTGACGAAGCCGGTCACCGGCATTCTCTCCTCCTGGGCCAGACGATCGAAATCCGTCATCATCTCCAGCCCCTCTCCCCCGTCCTTGGCCGTGATCACGTTGTAGCCAGCGGTGCGCAGGGTGGTTTCGATCATCTTGCGGATAAAGGCCGAGTCATCCACCACCAGGATGGTTTTGCCCTGACGCAGCGCCATCATGCGATCGTCGATGAGCACCTTGCGGTCCTGAGTGACGTCGTATTTCTCCATGCTGAGCTCGGGGTTGATATCGGCGATGATCTTCTCGAAATCGAGGATCATGATGAGGTTGCCATCGCGTCTGACCACGGCCACCACGCAGTCGTTCTCCCCCGCTTCCAGAAACTGGCTGGGGGACTCCACATCCTCCCAAGAGACCCGGTGAATCCGGCTGACGCTATCGATCAGAAAACCGTTGGCCATCTTGTTGAAGTCGGTGACGATCACCACCTTGTGGCTGGGGTCAGGGTTGGTTTTGATGCCGAGCCAGCCCGCCAGATCCACCAGCGGGATCAGCCGATCTCGCAGGGAGAATACCCCCACCATATGACGCTGGGCATTGGGGTAATCTGTGGTCTCCGGCACCCGGATCACCTCGCGTACCTTGGCGACGTTGATCCCGTAATAAGCGGTTTTTTCACGACCGTCCGGTAACTGCTTCTTGAGGTGAAACTCGATGATCTCAAGCTCGTTGGTGCCACTTTCGGTCAGGATAGATTTACGCTCTTCCCCATCTTTGGACATCATGGTGACTCTCATTCTGGTTGCGCGGGCAGCAGACCGCTGCGGTTTTCCCTCAGTATAGGAATGGAATTCACCCAACGGCTCGGATCTCGGCAAGATTGCAGCGTTAACCGCTTGATCCCGCAGACTGGCGGGAGCGTATCTGCCAATCAGGACAACATTGGCGGATGGTAAAATCCATCATGCACTCACAAGGAGCCTGAGATGATTGAAGGTATCGTCGTGATTGGCGCTTCTGGCGGTATCGGTGCGGCTCTGGTGACACACTGGTTGGCGGCGGGTGTCGGGCCAGTGATTGCCATCAGCCGTCAGCCCGCACCTGCTGGCCTCTCATCGCCGGGTCTGCACTGGCTATGTTGTGATTACAGCGATGAGCAGATGACAGAAGTGGTGGCGCGCATCGCGGAGTTGGCACCGAGACCGCACAGGGTGGTGATCTGCAACGGCATCCTGCATCAGGGGGAGATCCAGCCAGAGAAGCGGCTCGAAGCAATCAATCTCGATGCCATGACCCGCTTCTACCAGACCAATGCCTTGCTGCCGCTGCGCTGGATCAGCCAGTTGTTACCGCTGTTTGGCCGCGAGCCTTGCACTCTGGCCGTTCTCAGCGCTCGGGTCGGCAGCATTGGCGACAACCGGGCTGGCGGCTGGTATGGCTATCGCGCATCCAAGGCCGCCCTCAACATGCTGCTCAAGTGTGCCGCCATCGAGCTGGCCCGGCGGGCCCCAGGCGTCAAATTGCTGGCTTTCCACCCCGGCACAGTGGATACCCCACTCTCCCGCCCGTTTCACGCCAATGTACCGCCAGGAAATGTGCAGAGTCCCGAGCTGGTAGCCGACCATCTGATTAACCTGATGGACCGGCTGCAACCGGATGGCGAGCTGAGCTTTCTCGACTGGCAGGGCAAACCTATCGAGTGGTAGAGGAACTCAAGAGACGCGCCAGCAGCGCCCGCAACCTCTTGATCACGGCGGGCTTGCCCGCCAGTTGCAATCTCGCGGCCAGCGCCCCCCAGTCGGCATATTGCCAGATGGTGGCGATCAGCAGATAACGCTCATCCGGGGTGAGCTCGGCCAACCGGACCAGATTGCCCGCCAGCCACAACTGCAGGCTCGACTGGCTCAGTTCGAACGGCTTGTGATGCAGGGCAAAGCATTCAATCTCGTCGCGCTCGAGCTCGCCAAGCTCCGGCGCGGTGACGGTGCTGCCTTGCAGACATTGCCATACCAGCTCGGGCTCCAATCCTTTCAGCTCGCCTGCCAGCAAGGTTGGCAACTGGCGTACGAAACGCTGCTGCCACCCGGCCAGCTCGGGCTCATGTTCGGGTTTCAGCGCCTTTAGCAGCAGGGCTGCGTGGCAGCCGCTGGCGGCATCCCGCTGCAGGCCGATGCGCAGCACCTCCAGCCCGGCCTTGCGCCAGAAAGGGAGCAGGTCGGCGCTAGCCGAAAAGGCAGAACCGAGGTAATCGATCCCCGCCTGACGATAATGTTCTTCAAGCCTGCCAAGCAGCAGCGAACCCAGTCCGTGGCGGTGCAGCTCGGGATGGATGGCGATACGCATCACCCGGGCGTAGCTGCGCCCCCCCGCCGTTTTGAAACCGGCGTGGGCCAGCAACGACTGGGGCAGCAGATGGCCGCGCGGACGGCGGCGACCGGCCCAGATCGCCTCGGCCAGCTCGGGTTCTATTCCCCCTTCCCGCACCACCAAGGCCACTCCCAGCAGGCTCGCATCCTGCTCCAGCAGATGGATGTCGAGATCCGGACTCTCAAGCAGGGATCTGAGATCGCTCGGCGTAGTCTGGTAGTGAGCCAGCACCAGCAAGCCGAACAGCTGGTTGAGCAGCGCCTCGTCGCTCGCCAGCGCCTCCTGACTGACCAGACGCCAGCTCGGGTTGGTCGGCGACATAGGCGCCGCCACTTCGGCATTGAGGCCGAGCAGGCGGAAAATCAGCGGCTCCAGCGGATCGCGCTCACTCCAGCGAATGGGCTCAGAGAGGTGGATCTCCTGCCACTCCGGGGTCTGGCTATCGAGCACCCGCTTGAAGCGCAGGTGAAAACCGCGCCCCGTCCCCTCGTAACCGTGCTCGGTGGTGGCAAAGACGATGCGGCGATGGCGGGCCAGCATAGCCTCGAGCAGCGGGGTCGGAATGGCGGCCGCTTCATCCACCAGCAGCAGATCGGGATTCATCGCCTCGTGCACCAGCCGATCCGGCGAACAGTAGCTCAGCCCGCCCAGCTGTTCCGGCGTAGTATCTAGCCCGCGAGCGGCGTGGGCAAACAGGGTCGCTACCGTCGCCTGCGAGGGAGCTGTCACCACTATGTTCAGCCCGGGCTGCTGGCGCAGCAGCTCGGCGGCAGCCAGCCCCAGCAGCGCACTCTTGCCACGACCGCGGTCGGCGCTCAGCACCAGCGGACGGCGGCGATGACCGTGCAACACCTTGTGGATGGCGGGCAACGCCCGTGCCTGATCGCAGCTCAGCCTGCGTTCGGGCCCAAGCGGTTGCCACGGCTGCGAGCAAACCGGCGGAGCCAGCGAGAGGGCAGGATCCCCCGCCAGCAACCGCACCAGCCGGGCGATAAAGCCGTGACCGGCCCGACCGGCCTCCTCCGGCTGGGCCACCAGCCGGATCCGATCAGGATCCGGCCATGAAGGCCACTCTACTCTGGGCGGGGTCAGCAGCAACAGCAAGCCACCGGCGCATAAAGTACCTGCCAGCGCCCCGAAGGCGTCGGGGTGAAAGCCGCTGAAGGCGTTGAACACCAGCGTGTCGCACTCCTGACCGAGCCGCTGCAGCGCCTTGGCGGCGGGTTGCGGGGCATAACTCTCGGGCCCGGCCCCCAGCCAGAAGACGGTCTCGCCGAGCAGGGATTGGGCGCGGGCAATGCACTCGGCCTCCTCCCCCTCCAGCCATATCAGGCGCCGTTCACCGGCGCGGGCCAGCGCCTCGCGCAGCAGGGTGACCTCTTGCTGTGTCATGAAGCTTGGCTGTCAGCCGGTTTGCGGGGATCGAACATGCGATCTCCCATCTGATCGATAAAGGTGTGAGCCTTTTGCACCATGAAACGCTCGGCATCGGCCGGATTGACAAACAGATCGGAGCGGATGAAACGGTGGGTTTGCAGCACGCCGTCCAGCTCCTTGGTGATGCGCCCTGCCAGTCGGTACTGGCCACCTTCGGCCATGGGTTCCGGATAGATGAGATAGCCGGCATATTCGGTGGGAGTGACTTCCGGCGCCTTGGTCGGCTCGCCCCCGAACAGGGCGCTGAACAGTTTCTTGAGCATGGTGATCTCCTCTGGTTGCCAGCATTGTCCCCAAGGGGTTGCACAGTGGCAAGCAGGGGATCTTATTACCAATGGTTATTTGCACTACGAACCATTCTCATTTAGATTTCATCTCATTCCACAAGAGGTGACCATCATGTACGTCTGTTTGTGCCGCGGCATCACAGATACCCAGATCCGCAAAGCGGTGCAGTCAGGTAAAAGCGAATTCCGCCAGCTCAAGCAGTCGCTCGAGGTGGGCGCCCAGTGTGGCAAATGCGTACGCATGACCATGGAGATCATCGCCGCCGAGCTCGACAAGATGGAGCAGGAGCAACCGGTGCTCTACTACGAAGTGGCCTGATCCGGACACCTCTTTTCTGATGCGACCCGCCAACAGGGTCACCCCTTTTCTCAGGCGAGCTGGATCGCCAGACCTCTTGTTGTCACTTTTCTGGACTAAGCTCTAACGATCGAAGCCTCAGGCACGAACCAAGGAGCACTGTCGATGAAAGGAGATCCCAAGATCATTGCCCACCTCAACAAGGTGCTGGCCAATGAGCTGATTGCCATCAACCAATACTTCCTGCACGCCCGCATCTACGATGACTGGGGCCTCAAGGCGCTCGGGCACAAGGAGTATCACGAGTCTATCGATGAGATGAAACACGCCGACGAGCTGGTTAAGCGCGTGCTGTTTCTCGAAGGGCTGCCCAATTTGCAGGATCTGGGTAAGCTGCGTATCGGTGAAACGGTGGAAGAGATGCTGCGCTGCGACCTCTCGCTGGAGATGGATGCCATCCCCGACCTCAAGGTAGCCATCGCCTATGCCGAGTCGGTGCAAGACTACATCAGCCGCGACCTGTTCCAGGAGATCCTGGAGGATGAAGAGGAGCACGTGGACTGGCTTGAGACCCAGCTAGACCTTATCGATCGCATCGGGCTGGAGAACTACCAGCAGTCGCAACTGCACCACGGCTCCTGAGCCAGCAGGCCAGCAAGCAAAGAGACCCGCCAGCGCGGGTCTCTTCATTTGAGCAGCCATGACCCGAAAACTTTTCGACAGGATCACAGTTAATACGCCCGACACAGCATCTGTCATGGCTTTCGATTAGGATACGGCTCTCTTCCAATAACAATGCTACGGACGATTTCCATGGAACAGATTGCACGCGAGATGGCGCCCCACAAACGGGTAGCACTGGTGGCTCACGACAACATGAAGACCCCTCTGCTGAACTGGGTGATGCGCCGCAAGGAGGAGCTCAAGCTGCACCACCTCTATGCAACCGGCACCACCGGCACCATGCTCGGCAAGAAGGCACAACTGCCCATCACCTGTCTCTTCTCCGGCCCCATGGGGGGCGACCAGCAGCTCGGCGCCCTGATCGCCGAAGGGAAGATCGATGTGCTGATCTTCTTCTGGGATCCCCTCAATGCGGTGCCGCACGATCCGGACGTGAAGGCGTTGCTGCGGCTGGCTGCGGTGTGGAACATCCCGGTCGCCACCAACGAGGCGACCGCCGATTTCATCATGGACAGCCCCCATATGCGGCAGGCGTTCAGCGTACAGATCCCGGATTACGCCGGTTATCTGAAGGCGCGCACCGAGTGATCGGCTAACCCGTCATGCAAGAGGGCCGCAACAAGCGGCCCTCTTTAATTGGGAAAATGAATCAGCCAGGGACACAAACCGGCGCCGGCTTATAGCGCGCGGGCGAGAATGCGTGCCACCCGATCCGGGTCGATATCCTGCTGCTCACCGAGCGCGGTGCGCCCCACCCGCTTGAGGTTGGAGCAGACCGCCGGAATACAGCTTTCGCTGAGGCCATAGTCGGCAAGCCGGGTCCCCAGTCCCATCTTCTGGAAGAATTGCTCGGTGCGGATGATCGCCTCCTCGATGCGCAGGGCCTTGTCCTCGCGGGTCGAATGCCACACCCGCTTGGCAAACTGGGCCAGCTTGTCCTGCTTCTGGCTCGCCCGCTCACGGAGCAGTGAGGGGAGCACCACCGCCAAGCTCTGGCCGTGATCCAGCCCATAGAGCGCCGTCAGCTGATGGCCGATGGCGTGAGAGGCCCAATCCTGCGGCACTCCGCAACCGATAAGGCCGTTGAGCGCCAAACTGGCCGCCCACATCAGATTGGCCCGCACCTGATAGTTGGTCGGCTCCGCCAGCGCCTTGGGGCCATTCTCCACCAGCACCTGCAGCAGGCCTTCTGCCAGCCGATCCTGTACCTCGCCGCCGATCGGGAAAGTAAGGTACTGCTCGGCGATATGGACGAAGGCGTCCACTACCCCGTTGCCGGTCTGGCGCGGCGGCAGGCTGTAGGTGGTGGTCGGGTCGAGCACCGCAAATTGCGGCTGCACCAGCGAGCTTCTGAAGGAGACCTTCACATCCCCGCGGCTCACCACCGAGGTGGGATTGCTCTCGGAGCCGGTCGCCGGCAGGGTCAGCACACAGCCCATCGGCAGCGCCTTGTGCACACTCGCCTGTTTACCGCAGATATCCCAGGGATCATCCCCCTCGTAGCAGGCTGCCGCCGCAACAAACTTGGTGCCATCGACTACCGAGCCACCACCGACCGCCAGCAGGAAGTCGATGCGCTCGCGCTTCACCTGCGCCACCGCCTCCATCAACAGCTCGAATCTGGGGTTGGCGCCGATGCCGGAAAACTCCTGCCACGTCACCCCTTCCAGCGCACGGGTCAACTGCTCATACACCCCGTTCTGCTTGATGCTGCCACCGCCGTAGAGCACCAGCAGCCGGCTGCCGGGCGGGATCAGTTCGGGCAGGCTGGCGATCTGCCCCTCGCCGAAACAGATACGGGTCGGATTGGCATATTGGAAGTTGTACACGGCGGACTCCTCGACTGGCTCAATGCGCGGACATTGTGCGCCTGTGGGGAGGTGAGGTCAAAAGAGGTGGCAGAAGCTTGCCCATCGGCGGTCGACACTGGCCCATCGGTGCCGACCGGGTAGATCTCAGAACAGCGGCAGGATCAGGCGGTTTTGGCCTCATCTGTGGATGAGCTCTTCTTGCCGGTCAGGCGATCCATCGCCTCCTTGAGCATCGCCTCTCGCTGCTCGTTGAGCGGCTTGCTCTGCTCCGCCCGCTCTTCCGGCGTCAGCTTCTTGTTATCGGCGATGGTCTTGAGCTTCTC
The DNA here is from genome assembly GCF_041402305.1 of Aeromonas sp. S12(2024). Taxonomy (NCBI): domain Bacteria; kingdom Pseudomonadati; phylum Pseudomonadota; class Gammaproteobacteria; order Aeromonadales; family Aeromonadaceae; genus Aeromonas; species Aeromonas sp. S12(2024). Next base: position 24,376 of record NZ_JBGLRB010000007.1, on the reverse strand, counting down.
TTCGATCTCGTTGAACTTCTTGCGATCGAAACCAAGCGCCTTGTCCACCAGCTGCTGCACCACGCCCCCCTTGTCGGAGCTCATATCCAGCGCCGGTGGCAACTTGTTGTTCTTGGCCAGATGTTCGTAGGTCAGCACCTGCTGGGCCTGACCGGTCATGCGCTGGGTGGAGAGGCTGACCATCTCCTCCCAGCCACCACCCTGACCGCCGCCACTGGCACTGTTGAGGGTAGCGAGGGCACGGTTGTTGGATGCGCTCTGGGCAAGCTGCTGGCTGTAGGGTTTGATATCCATGGGGGCTCCAATTCGGTGCGCATCTGCGGCAATGGGCACAGGCTGATCCGGTCACATGGGGCGTCATGCCCCACCATTATCAATTAAACCAGCAAGTTACAGGCCAACTTGTCAGATGGTGCAAGATCCCGCGCTATGGCGGATCTCACCACGCCCCCCACGCAAGGCTGGCGTCAGAATCATGACTCATCTGCTGCCGGCTCTCGCTGTTTTGGCACATTTCGCCGTCCACGCGCCACGACGCCAGAGAAAAGTCAGGAACCGCAGCTCGATCACAAAATAAACAACCACTCAGGAATACAATTTTGGCGCACATCGCAACCAGCCAGCCGTGTCATGGATGATCTGTTCGAAAAACCAATAACAGGCAGACCAATCTGCCGAGCTCGCTCCGCTGCCAGTTCGGAGTTGCGGCCTCCCCACACCTCATCCCCTCGTCTGACTCTCACTCACCTCAACCTTTCGGGCATAACGATGAAAAAACACACCTTGAGTCTTCTCTACGCCACCCTGCTCACCCTGCTTGGCACCAGTGCCGACGCCTGTACCGGCCTTATCGTCGGCAAGGGGGCCAGTGCCGATGGCAGCGTGATGATCGCCAGAAACGAGGATTTTGGCGTCAACAACTGGAACAAGTACCTCGCCTTCCGGCCCGCGCAGCAGAACGAGGGCAAGGTCTGGAAACTGGGTAACGGGCTGGAAGTGCCGATGCCCAAAGCATTTTTCGCCTACTCCGCCATCCACGACTGGGATGCCACCACCAGCGATCCGGCAGGCAAATATTATGAGGAGCGCGGCATCAACGAGTTCAACGTCGCCATCTCGGCCACCACCAGTGCCGAGGTCAACGACAAGGCCCAGAAAGCCGATCCGCTGATCGAGAAGGGAGTGATTGAAGCCATCATCCCGACCCTGATCCTGCCACAGGCCAAAACGGCCAAAGAGGGGGTCGAGCTGCTCGGCCGCTATGTGGAGCAATATGGCGCCGGTGAGGGCAACAGCCTCTATCTGGCAGATGTGAACGAAGCCTGGCTGATGGAAATTGGCTCCGGCCACCACTGGATCGCGGTGCGGGTGCCGGACGACAGCTACGCCATGGTGGCCAACGGCCTGCGGATCCACGGCGTCAATCTCGACAGCGCCGATGTGCTGCACTCGCCCAAGCTGCTGGAGTTCGTGCGTGAACACAAACTGCTGGATAACGCCGACCCGAAAGAGTTCAACTTCGCCAAGGCGTTCGGGGTCATCGCTGACCCATATAATGTGGATCGGGAGTGGCTCGGCCAAAAAATGCTGACCGCCTCCCACAAACAGGCGACCCGGCAGGCGCAATATCCGCTCTTTATGAAGCCGGATGCCCCCATCGCCGTGCCGGACGTGGCTAGGCTGCTGAGCGCCACCTATGACGGTACGCCGCTGGCGGGCAAGGCGGAGCGGCCTATCCGCGTCGATCGCCAGCTGGAATCCCACGTCATCCAGCTGCGCAAGGAGATGCCCAAAGAGCTGCAGGGATTGATCTGGCAGAGCTACGGCGTGCTGGCCGAATCTGTGATGGTGCCGCTCTACAACACCCTGGAAAACTATCCCCTGCCCTATCGCACCGGCAGCGACAGCTACTCCGATGATTCCGCCTACTGGCAGTTCCGCAGCCTGACTGCGCTGGCCAGCGCCGATCCGGACAAATACCTGCCGCTGCTGCGCGGCGTCTGGAGCAAGGAGAGCAACAAGCTCTACAAGGAGGTCGCCCTGCTCGACAAGAGCCTGAAACAGGCCTACGCCAGCGACAAGGCTACCGCCATCGGGCTGGCCGCCGACTACTCCTATGGCCAGTTGGAGCAGACCTATCAGATGGCCAAAGATCTGCGCTACAAGCTGATGACGGATCTCACCAAGCGCACCGAGAAGAAGTATTCGCCGGAGGAGTTCAAGAAGATCATGAGCCTCTAATTGGCTCGCCAATGCAAAGAGGCTCCCTTGGGAGCCTCTCTTATTTCATCCGCAGCAGCCATCAGCGACGGCTGATATTGAGCGGGCCGAAGGTCTGCGCCACCGGCATGATCTCGATGCTGTTGATGTTGACGTGGGCCGGTTGCTGGCTCACCCAGAGCACGGTATTGGCGATATCTTCCGGCTGGATCGCCTCCACCCCCTGATAGACGGAGGCCGCCTTGGCATCGTCACCGTGGAAGCGCACGTTGGAGAACTCGGTGCCGCCGCACAGGCCCGGCTCCACGTTGGTGACGCGGATGGCGGTGCCCGCCAGATCGGCGCGCAGGTTGAGGCTGAACTGCTTCACGAACGCCTTGGTGGCGCCGTAGACGTTGCCGCCCGGGTAAGGGTAAGTGCCCGCGATCGAACCGATGTTGATGACATGGCCGCGATTGCGCGCCACCATGCCCGGCAGCAGCAATCGGGTGAGCAGAGTCAGACCGCTGATGTTGGTGGCGATCATCTGCTCCCAATCTTCCAGATCCGCCTTGTGGGCCGGCTCCAGCCCCAGCGCCAGACCGGCGTTGTTGACCAGCAGATCCACCTCGCTCCAGGCGGCTGGCAGGCCAGCGATGGCGGCGCGGGTGGCCGCCTTGTCCTGCACGTCGAACGCCAGCGGCAGAAACTGCTCGCCCAGCTCGTCGGCCAGCGCAGCCAGCCGCTCGGCACGGCGACCGGTACCGATCACCTTGTAGCCTGCCTGCACCAGCTGGCGGCTGATGGCTTCACCAAAACCGGACGAGGCGCCCGTTACCATTGCAATCATCTGAACCTCCATATCTACACCGATATTGTTATTTATCTATTTGAATCTATTAAGATTCATTCATCGCTCAATTCACGTCCGGTCGCCTTGCGCCAGACAAATACCACCAGATGGAGCAGCAACAAGCCCGAGCCACCCAGCGCAAACAGCAGGCCGGTGAGGGCGTTGACCGAGGTGTCGGCACCGCACCACCACCAGACCAGCCAGCCACTCAGGCCGATGATGAAGGTCTGGATGGCGCAGACCGGACAGCGCCCCAGCTTTGCTCTGATAGCGGTGGCAAGACAGTTGTCGCAGCTCATCCTGCTCCTCGATTCTGCTCGTTCAACATGATCAGTTGGCCTGCGCAGAGGGCTTGCGCGCCTGAGTGCGAGCCACTCTGCGCCGCTCACGCTCCTCGTCGCTCACCAGCGGCAGCACCAGCCGGTGGGCGTGCTGGTCGCGGCCATAGTAGTCCGCCAGCCGCTGCTGGGGACGAAATCCCAATCCCTGATAGAGCGCCAGCGCCTCTTCGTTGGCGTCCCCCACTTCTAGGCGAATCGCCCCCCAACCAGCGGCCTTGCCCTCGCGGATCACCTGCTCCAGCAGGCGGCGGGCCCAGCCCAGACGGCGCACTGTCCAGCGGATGGCCAGCGCCTGAATGACCAGCCGATCCCAGCCTCTGTGCTCCAGCAGGCAGAGATAGCCCATCAGCTGATGTTTCTCATCCAGCAGCAACAGGGTGCGCCCCTTGGCGTGGGCCAGCAGATAGTGCCAGCGGCTGCGGCCAAAGGCGACTTCGGGGGGAAAACAGTAGCGTTCAAGATTAACGATGGCGCCCAGATCATCGGTTCGGGCCGCACGTACGGTCAACACGGGGAGTCCTTGTTCGGTTATTTATCCTCAGCACCAAAAATGCGACTTGTATCACAAGTTACCAAGGCGTCATATTAGGCACTGTAACCTCTTGTTTCCCCTCGCGCCATTGTCGTGCTTGTCGGTGCATCGAAGCCCACTGGGGATCCTGCCTGTTCAGGCAGTCTGATCTGTGGAGCCGAAAATATGAGTACCTATGTCATCGTCGAAGAGCTGGGCGACTGGCCTTGCCATGCCGATTATCTGCTGACCGCCCGCACCTATCTGCAACATGGCGTGCCGACCACCGGCGGCCGACCCCGCATCATCAACCTCTGCCGCAATCTGGAGCACCTGAGCGCAGGCTACTACTGCTCGCTGCTGGCCCAGGCCCGCGGCCACCACTGCCTGCCGGGTCTGCAGGCCATCAGCCGACTGCAACCCCAGCAGCCACCGGCCAAGCTGTGGCGCAAGGCACAAGGGTGGCTGGCCCAGCAGAGCGAGGACAGGATCCGGGTGCGCGCCATCTTCGGCCAGTGTGAACAGAGCGAGCTGGCGGGACTGGCCCGCTACTACTATGGCCTGAGCCAGCTGCCGCTGCAGGAGCTGACCCTTAAGCGCGGCCGCCACGGCTGGTCGGTACGCCAGCAGCAGAGCCTGTCGCCGCTGGAGCTGAGCCCAAGCGAGAAAGAGTTGATGCTGCACCACGCTCAGGCACTTGTGGGGACCGGTGATGAGGAGCAGGCGGCGCCGCTCTACCAGCTCGCCATTCTGGTGGATCCCGATGATGGCCGTGCCAGCAGTGACGGGCTGGCGCTGGAGCGCTTTATCCGGGCTGCCGCCGCCCAGGGCATCCGGGCCGAGATCCTGCCACCGTCGGCCATAGAGCGGCTGCCGGAGTTCGACACCCTCTGGCTGCGTGCCGAAACCGCGGTCGGCCACTACACCTTCGAATTTGCCCATCGCGCCGAACAGCTGAAGATGCCGGTGATCGACAGCTCCCGCGCTATCCTCGCCTGCAGCAACAAGCTCTACCTCTACGAGCTGATGGTGCGCAGCGGCGTGCCCATGCCGCCCACCATGGTGGTCACCCGCCGCGGCCGCCACCATGTGGACGAACTGGTGCAACGGCTCGGCCTGCCGCTGATGGTGAAGGTGCCCGACGGCGCGCAGGGGCGCGATCTCGCCATGGCCAGCGACGAGCAGCAGCTGGCCCGCCTGCTGGACGAGGGGCTGGGTAGATCCGCCCTGCTGCTGGTGCAGAGCCGGATCCCCGCCGAGTTCGACTGGCGCATCGGCTTTCTCGATGGCTCGCCGCTGTTCGCCTGCCGCCGCTACCGGCCCGAACCCGGCAACCGCATTCGCCGCCGCAAGCACCCCCTCGACATGAGCCGCATCGAGGCGCTTCCGCTTAACGAGGTGCCGGAGCGGGTACTGCAGACCGCTCGCCGCGCCGTCCATCAGCTCGGCAATGGCCTCTATGGGCTCGATTTGCGCCAGCAAGGGCGTGACTGCGTGCTGCTGGAGATCGTCGACAACCCCTGGATACGTGGCGATATCGAAGACAAGGAGGCGCAGGATCTCTACGAGCGACTGGCCCGTGCCTTCCGCCAGCGGCTGGAAAACCGGGGCCAGAGCACCGCATAACCCGCCATGACTTTGTCGCCCACAATGACAGAGAGGACCCCGCGATGGGGCCCTCTCTCATATCAAAGCGTGCTGTGGCTGACTTATTGCAGACGCAGGAAACGCCCGCTCAAGGGCGGTATCTCCACCGTCACGCTGCTGCCGCCGATGGCCAGACTCTCGCCGCTTTGCAGATCCACCAGCGCGCTGCCGCTGCGCAGTTTGCCCGCCGGCAGGTTGTAGCTGAGCGCCGTGGTGGAGAGGTTGAGCAGGTAGACTATCTGCTCGCCAGCCGTCTGTTTGATGTCGCCATAGAGGCTGCCATCGGCCACCAGTTTGACTCGCTCCCCCTGATAGAGGGCGGGGTACGCGGCACGCATCGCCAGCAACTGGGCCAGCCACTCTTTCAGCTCGGCCTGTTCGCTACCCGGCACAAAGCCGGTGACAGCGGGCACCTTGCCATCGCTGCGGGCCACATGATCGTCGCACAAGCCCTGCGCCGCACAGTCGCCGCTGACCTTGGCAGCAAAGCCCGGCACCTCGTCGCCAAACTCCTCGCCATAGTAGAAGGTGATGGGGCCGGAGCGGGCCGCCATAAAGCTGAAGGCCGCCTTGTGGCGCTGCCAGTACTCGGTCGACTTGAAGTTGCCGCGCTCCAGCAGATCACCGAAACGCACCAGATCGTGGTTGCCCAGCATCAGGTTCGGCATGGCGTGATTCGGGTAGTTCTCCACCTTGTTCCAGCTGGCATCGAGCACGCTGGCCCCCTGGCCGCCCTTGCCGGACTCCTCCACCGCCAGCGCCTGCACGATGCCGTAGCGCAACGGGAAGTCAAAGGCCGAGGAGAGCGCCGGATTGTCGCTGCTGCCATAAGCCTGAGCGCGAATATCGTCAGCCCCCTTCCACACCTCGCCCACCATGTAGCCAAGGGTGCCCCACTGCTGACCGGCGGCCTTGCGCGCTGCGCTGGCCTGCTCCACCTCGCTGCGAATGGCGCGCCAATCATCCAGCCCAAGCTGATAGGCCTGATCGAGGCGCCAGCCGTCGATGCCGTACTGCTCGACCCAATAGCGGGCCACCTCCTTGAAGTAGGCGAGGCTCTCCGGCTTGCTGTAATCCACCAGCTGGCCGGGATAACCCGCACCGCCGCTGGTGAGGGCTGGCAGACGCCCCTCTGGCGAGGGCTTGCTCACCCCCACCTTGTTGACGTGGCCAAACACCCCGTCGAGGAAAACGTAGAGGCCGCGCTGATGCGCTGCATCCACCAGCTGTTTGAGCTTGGCATTGCTGCCAAAGTTGGGATCCACGGTAAAAAAGTCGCAGGCGAAGTAGCCGGTGGCATCGAGCTTGTTATCGCCGCCTTGCCCCGCGCAGGAGTCGAACACCGGGGTGAGCCAGATGGCGTTGACGTTGAGACTCTTGATGTGGTCGAGACTGTCGATGATCCCCTGCAGATCGCCGTTGTGCTGGGAGGGGCCATAGCCGACGCCGTAGTTGGCGCTGCCGTCACCATCGGCAAACGACTCCACCATTACCTGATAGATGCGCAGGTTGCAGGCAAGTTTATCGTCGCCATAGCAGGCACGACTGGCCGTGGCGACCGGAGGGTGGGTGACCGGCGGATTGACGACGGGGGGAGCGCTCTCCCCACCTGAACTACCGCTGCCGCCGCAAGCCGCAAGTAACAGGGCGGCCCCGAGCAGGCCGCCATAGCGTAACGTTCCCTGTTTCATTGTTATGTTCCCGCTGTGAGAGCAGGCGTCTGATACGCCTGTTTTTCACCATGATAGCGATGCTCACACAGCGGTGTCTGTGACTGAAAACGTTATCTGACTCAACTGGTTAGAGCACCCCTGCCGAGGCAAAACGGTAGTTGAGCGAGAGCCAGTAGGAACGGCCCGGCTCGGGGATGCGGCCGCTCTGCTCATAGCCCAACCCCGCCTGACTGGCGTGCACTGACTTGGAGAGGTGCTCGTAGTAGAAGGTGTCGAACAGGTTGTCCACCCCGGCCGAAAGCTGCCACCCTTTGGCAAACTGCCAGGCGCCGCTCAGGTTCATGGTGAAGAAGCCCGGAGTCTCCCCCTGATCCTGACCCGCCACGGTGCCGGAACCGATGTCCACCCGCTCCTGCGCCGCCACCGCGCGCCCCAGCAAGGTAAAGCTCAGCGCCTCGTCCGGCTGCCAGCCCAACGCCAGCTTGCCATCAAGCGGCGGCATCTGGGCCAGCGGCTTGTTGTCGCTCTGATTTTCGCCGTAGACCACCGCCAGACCACCATCGAGACGCCACTGCTCGGCAAACTGCCAGCGCCCCTCCAGCTCGCCACCCCGGGTCTGGGCATCGATATTGCGCACCTTGTTCGACTTGCTGTTGTAGAGCAGGTAGTCCTTGATATCGGCGCTAAAGAGGGAGAGGGTCAGGTCCAGTTCGCGGCTGCGCAGAGCCAACCCCGCATCCCACTGGCGGCTACGCTCCGGGTTGAGAGTGAACGGGGTACTGTCCTTGCTGCGCTCCCAGTAGTCCGGCGCCCGCTCTGCCTGTCCCCACGCCAGATAACTGGACCAGCGGGGCGACCACTGGTACTCATAGCGACCAAAACCGCTGTTAAGACTCAGGGTATCGCTGTAGAGGGTCTGTTCACCGGCGCCATAGCGGGTGGTCTCTACCCTATCCTGACGGTAACCGCCCTTGTAGCTGTGAGCCCCCTGCTGACGACCCAGTTCGGCGAAGCCGCCCTGCTGCTCGAAACGCAGGGTGCGCTGGCGATCCTTGGTGGCATAGTCGACCCCACTCCGACTGCGGTGCTGATCCCGGTTGCTGTCTAGCCCGGCGGTCAGCAGCCAGTCGGCAGGCAGGGCGATATCGTTGGCCCAGCGCCCGCCGGTGTTGCGGCGATCCGGGTTGGAGAGCATCTTCATGCCGCTGTTTTGCCGCAGGCTGAAGTTGTCCATGATGTGGTCGATGTAGTTGTCCCACAGGGTCAGCTCGCTGCGCTGCCAGTGAGTGGTGATCTGCTCCTGCTTGAGCTTCAGCCCGAAGGATTCGCGATCAAACATGGGGCCATCCATGGTGCGGTCCGCATAGGCGGCGCGGGCGTTGCTGCGCTCGGCGGTGAGTTCCAGCCAGGTGTGCTCCCCCGGCGTCCAGCCCAGCTGGGCGGTGCCGTTCTCGCGGCGATAGAAAGATCGCACCTTGTTACCGTGACCATCGCGGTAATCGTCGCTGTCGGAGTGGGTGAACTGACCGCGCAGATAGCCATCAGTCGAACCCGCCGTCATATCCACCATCTGGTCATCGCGGCCGAAGCTGCCAAAGAGGGCCGAGGCATCGGCCTTGAGGCCCGGTGCGGTGAACTCGGGTCTGTCCCGCTCGAACAGCACGGTTCCCGCCAGAGTGGCACCCTGCTCGAGGGATTGCGGCCCCTTCAGCACCCGGATCCGGTCAAAGGATTGGGGGAACACATAGGCGGTGGGCGGGTCCATCCGGCCGCCACAACCACCGGCCAGCATGCCGCCATCCATCTGCACGTTGAGGCGGGACATCCCCATCCCCCGCAGTACAGGGTCGCCACCGAGCCCCCCTTTGCGCACCATGCTCATGCCGGTGACATTCTTCAGATAACCGGCGCCGTCGGCAGCGGGCATGGGGGAACCGGGCTTCTTGGGATCCAGCGTCACTTCAAGTGTGCTGGCGGGGCGGGTTGCCACCACCACCATGGGATCCAGCTGTTGAACCGATTCCTGACCGGCAGCGCCGTGACAGGCGAGCCCGCCCACCAGCAGGGCAAGGGGTGTGCGCATATGACAAGCCATACATTTTCCTTATGTATTTGTTTGTTTTGTTATTTTCATTCAACCAATCAAACCTTTCAGCAAGGGAAAGGTTTACCATCAGGCCGCAAAAAAGGCCTGCGGCGCGAAAGCGGCAAGCCTCTGTCAGATGAAGCGAAGGCAAGTTGGCAAAATGTTGCGCAGGTTTTACCCAAGTTGGCTCAGAAAGGCAAACGGGCAAACATTCCAGCAACAGGAATCTGGCGTTGGCTCACAAAAAATGGGGATTAGCTGAAGGCTTCCCGCTCATCGATGGGAGAGATGAGGTGATAGACCTCATGAGCGGATAGCGTGCAGCCAACAGGCCACTCCAGCTGGTGGTGACGGTTGATGAAGACCCGGGCGCAGTGACGCTCGCTCTCCAGCTTTGCAAACAGCGGCTGGGTTCGCCAGGGGGTCAGATCCAGCACACCCGTGGTGCCATCCGATAACACCAGAAACAGGCGCCATCCCCGCACATACTCGACATCGATAAAGACCGGCATCCCTTCGGCTCCGATTGAGATAATTCGCGGCAATTATAAACACCAGCTCCCCATCCATACACGCTGTGGCTCACATTTTACCCAGCAGATTATGCTGTGCTCATTAGTGGCGCGACATCACATTTTTAGATGATAAATGTGTTAATGCCGACTTTTAACAAACTTGAATGCAACCTTAACCAATTCGATCTGTCATAACCTCACAACAACTAAAAAAACGTCTGTGGACAGACGTTTAGAGTCTCATTCAGGAACAAACATGACAAATTTAAAACAGCGACTCGGCCCGTTCTGGCCCTTCGCCGTCTTCTGCGCGCTCGCGCTTTTCTCTCTCTCTTTCAGCCGAATCGCCCTCGGTATATGGCAACTGGAACGAGTGGATGCCGTGGCCGGTTGGCAGGAGATGCTGCTGCAAGGGATCCGGGTCGACTTTGCGACCCTCTGCTGGGTCTGGGGTGTCCCCGCCATGCTCACTCTGCTGCTGACAGGCCCCCATGCCATCGGCCGGGGCTGGCTGCAACTGATGCGCATCTGGCTGACCGTCGGACTCTGGCTGATGCTGTTCCTCGAGATCTCCACCCCCTCGTTTGTCACCGAATATGGCGTGCGTCCCAACCGTCTCTATGTGGAGTACCTCATCTATCCGAAAGAGGTGTTCGCCATGCTGTGGGCGGGGCGCAAAGCCGAGCTGCTGCTGGCGTTACTCTTCAGTGGCGCCGTGCTGACCGGCGGTTGGTGGCTGAGCAGCCGTCTGGTACGTGGTCTCAGCTTCCCCCGCTGGTATCTGCGTCCGGCCTTCGCCCTGCTCATTCTGGCCATAGGTTTTCTCGGTGCCCGCTCCAGTCTCGGCCACCGCGCCCTGAACCCGGCCATGGTCGCCTTTGCCGAGGATCCGCTGGTCAACTCGCTCACCGTCAACTCCGCCTACTCCCTCTTCTTTGCCATCAAACAGATGGGCGCCGAGGAGGATGCCGGCCAGTTTTACGGCGAGATGACCCCTCAGAAGGTGCTCGAGGTCATGCGCAAGGAGAGTGGCCGTCCGGCCAGTGATTTCAACTCAGATCTGCTGCCCAGCCAGACCTTCAATCAGGCGAGCTTCCAGGGTAAACCGAAGAATCTGGTGATCCTGCTGCAGGAGAGCCTGGGCGCCCAGTTTGTCGGCTCCCTCGGCGGCCTGCCGCTTACCCCCAACATCGACGCCCTGTCGCAGCAGGGCTGGGCCTTCGAGCAGCTCTACGCCACCGGCACCCGCTCGGTGCGCGGCATCGAGGCGGTACTGACCGGCTTCACGCCGACCCCGGCACAGGCGGTGGTCAAACTCGGCAAGAGCCAGACCAACTTCTTCACCATCGCGGATCTGCTCAAACAGCGGGGTTACGACACCAGCTTTATTTATGGCGGCGAGAGTCACTTCGACAACATGCGCAGCTTCTTCCTCGGCAACGGCTTCACCACCATCGTCGAACAGAAGGATTTCGACAATCCGGTGTTCAAAGGCTCCTGGGGCGCCTCCGATGAGGATCTGATGGTCAAGGCCGACGAGACCTTCAAGGCGCTGCACAAAGAGGGCAAGCCCTTCTTCAGTCTGGTGTTCAGCTCCAGCAACCACGATCCGTTCGAATTCCCGGACAACCGCATCGAACTGTTCGAGCTGCCCAAGCAGACCCGCAACAACGCGGCCAAGTATGCGGATTACGCCATCGGCGAATTCTTCAAGAGGGCGAAACAGTCCGAATACTGGCAGGACACCCTGTTCCTGGTCATCGCCGACCACGACAGCCGGGTCGGTGGCGCCAGTCTGGTGCCCATTCCCCGCTTCCATATTCCGGGGGTTATCGTGGGCGATGGCATAGTGCCGAGAAAGGATTCGCGCATCGTCAGCCAGATCGACATGGCGCCGACCCTGCTCTCCCTGATGGGGATCAGTGCCGACTACCCCATGCTCGGCAAGGATCTCACCCGCATGCCTGCCGACTGGCCGGGTCGGGCCATCATGCAGTACGACAAGAACTTCGCCCTGATGCGCGGCAAGGATGTGGTGATCCTGCAACCGGAACGAGCGGCAGAGGGCTATGTCTACGACAATGCCAGCGAGAAGCTGACTCTGGCGGCGCAGCCGGACGCCTTGAAGGAGGATGCCCTCGGTCTGGCCCTGTGGGGCGGCATGGCCTATCAGAAGAGTCTCTATCAGACGGCCAAGGATGAACGCACCGCCGCCAATTGAGCCGTTCGCGCTGCTTCAACCCATAGCAGAATAGAAAAAACCGCCAGCTGGCGGTTTTTTCCATCTATCCATACTGTCAGCCCACTGGCCATTATGGCTGGGGAAAGCAGGGAAGGGAGCGGCTGAACTTGTGCTCGAACACCAGCGAAGTTTCGAGGTGCACCACCTCCTCGCGGGAGGTGAAGTGATCAAAGACGAAGTTGCGCAGGTGCTCGGTATCGGAGACACACAGGTGCACCAGAAAATCATCCTTGCCGCCCATGTGGAACAGACTGATCACTTCGGGCAGCGCCAGAATGGCATCGCGGAAGGCATCGATGATCTGACGGCTGTGGCGGGCCAGCTGCAGGGAGACCATGGCCTGAATGTGGCCACCGAGAGCCTGATAATCCACTTCGCAGTGTGCCCCCTTGAGCACGCCATCCTGCTGCAGCTTGCGCACCCGCTCCAGACAGGTGGAGGGGGCAACGCCCACCAGCGCGGCCAGATCCTTGTTGGTCATGCCCGCATCCCGAAACAGATGGGCCAGGATATCCAAATCCAGTTGATCCAGGTTTCTCATCTTAACTCCTTGAACCGCTCAATTTTTTAGACTCTGCCCGTAAACCGGGGCAAACACAACGGCCATTGACATCCCCCCTGCCCCGCCTATCCTTGGCGCCATTCACCGGCCGCAGCCCTGCGGCCACCACGCGAGGATCCGCCATGCACCCGTATCACCCCTTCTGGAGCCTTGAGGTTCCCCGTGTCGACGGTCAGCTGCTGCTGACCCCCTGCCCCGGCACCCAGCAGGTGCCGCTGACCCTGGCGCTCGATCAACTGCGGTTGGCCGGTGCCCACGGGGTGGTGACCCTGATGACAAGCACCGAGTTAATCCGACTCGAACTGGCGCAACTCGGCCAGCAGGTCGAGCACGAAGGGATGCGCTGGTTCCATCTGCCCATCGAGGATGATCTGGCCCCCGATGCCGACTTCGAGGCGGCCTGGCAACAGGCGCTGCCGCAGCTGCGCGAGCTGCTGGGGGATGGCAAACATCTGGTCATCCACTGCAAAGGGGGAAGCGGTCGTACCGGTCTGGTCGCCGCCGCGCTGCTGATGACCCTCGGCCAGCCACAGCAAGAGGCGATGGCCGCCATCAAGGCCCACAGACCCAAGGCGTTTACCCTGGCCTGCCACCGCCAGTGGCTCGACCAGCTGGCCGAGCGGCTGGCGCAGGGCGACTGACTACTTGCCTCCCTGGTCGTAGGTAAAGACCTTGCCGATATCTTCCACCCGATAGCTGGTGAGCTGATAGACGTAGTAGTTGAGCCAGTTGGCAAACAGCAGGTGACCGTGGCTGCGCCAGCTGGCGCGCGGGGTCTTGCCCGGATCATTATTCGGGTAGTAGTTGACCGGAATGGTCGGGTCGAGCCCTGCCGCCAGATCCCGCTGATATTCCCCGTCCAGCGTCAGGGCATCGTACTCCGGGTGGCCGGTGACAAACACCTGACGACAATCCTTGGTGGCCGCCAGATAGACTCCCGCCTCTTCTGACTCGGCAAAAATCTGCAAGTCGGTCTGGGCACGGATCAGATCGCCATCAAACGCCGCGTAACGGGAGTGGGGAGCGACAAACTCGTCATCGAAACCGCGCAGCAGCGGCTCGTGCTCATCGAGGCGATGGTGGCGATAAACCCCGGAGAGCTTCTCGCCGTGGGTCTGTTTCTCCATACCATAGAGCGCCTTGAGCGCCGCCTGCACCGCCCAGCAGAGGAACAGGGTGGAGGTGACATGCTGATGGGACCACTCGATGATCTCGACGATGCGCGGCCAGTAGACCACCTCCTCGAACTCCACCAGCCCGAGCGGCGCCCCAGTGATGATCATGCCGTCGTAGTTGTTGCCACGCACCTGCTCGAAGTCGTGATAGAAGTTCTCCAGATGGGCCTGCGGCGTGTTCTTTGACTCCCTGTCATCGATGCGCAGCAGATCCACATCCACCTGCAGCGGCGAGTTGGAGAGCATCCGCATCAGCTGGATCTCGGTCTCAATCTTCTTTGGCATCAGGTTGAGGATGAGCACCCGCAGCGGGCGGATGTTCTGGGTGACGGCCCGGGATTCCGTCATCACGAAGATGTTCTCCTGCCCCAGCACTTCGGCGGCGGGTAACTGATCCGGGATCTTGATCGGCATGCTTACTCCCTGTACTGCATCAGTAAATATGTCTGGACATCCAGAAGCCTATAATAAAGCTCCTGCCCTGTCATCAGATACCTTTTGTATTCACCCCCGCCTTTGACTAGCATACGGCTCAGTGTGTCTCCTGCTTCCAAGATAATGACCGGTATCAAGATTTCCGTAGATCGACTGCAAGTCGGCAACTATGTATCCCTGCCACTGGGGTGGCGCGAACACCCGTTCCTGTTTTCCAGCTTCAAGATCAAAAGTGAAGAAGAGATCGAGCTGATCCGCCGTCTCGGCCTGAAACTGGTCACCATCATTCCTGACAAGAGCGACGTTCCGCCCAAACCTCTCAATCAGGTACAGCCTCAGCAACAAGAGAGCGCAGACGCCGCCCAGCGCCAGGCCCAGATGCAGCAGGAGAAGGATCGCCGCATCGAGCAGTTGCAACTCTATCGCCGCAACCTGCAGCAGTGCGAGAAGCAGTTCCAGCAGTCGCTGGCGCAGGTGCGCAGCGTAATGAGCAAGATCCAGTCCCGCCCCCTCAATGCCATCGGCGAGGCGCAGGAACTGGTCAACGCCATGACCGAACAGCTGCTCTCGGTTGACGAGATGGTGCTCCATCTGGTCTCCGACAGCGAGGATGGCAACAACCTCTACTTCCACTCCCTCAATGTGAGCGTGCTCAGCATGCTGCTGGCCAAGGAGTGCTGCATGACGGCCGACGAGATCCGCCGGGTCGGCATGGGGGCGCTGTTCCACGATATCGGCAAGTTGAAGATCCCGAGCCAGATCCTGCGCAAGACCGAGCCGCTGACCAAGCCGGAGCAGAACCTGATGGCCCAGCACCCGCGCTACGGGCTGGATCTGCTCAATCTGGCCAAGGATTTCCCGGCCGAGGCGAAGGGGATCGTGCTCCATCACCATGAATATCTGGATGGCAGCGGGCCGGAAGGGCTCAAGGGTGGCCAGCTCGATCCGCTGACCCAGATGGTGTCGCTGATCAACGAGTACGATAACCTCTGCCACATGCAGGCCAAGGTGCCCTACTCGGCCCTGAGCGGCCTCTACAAGCAGCGCAAGGCGCAGTTCAATCCGGAGTACCTCAGCATGCTGATCCGGTTGATGGGGATCTACCCCCCCGGCAGCGTGGTGCAACTGTCCAACGGTCAGGTGGGGCTGGTGATGTCGGTCAACGCTTCCCGCCTGCTCTACCCCTCGGTACTGGTCTACGATCCGCGCATTCCCCGTCAGGAAGCCGCCATCATCGACCTGCAGCAAGCCGAACTGTCGATCGCCAAGGTGATCCACCCCAAACGACTGCCGCCCGCCGTGTTCGAGTACCTCAATCCGCGTACCCGGATCAGCTACTACTTCGAGCACAACAAAGCCTGATTGTGTTGGCCCGAGGCCAACCGTTGCCACCCGTTTAATCCAAGGAGCCAGCCATGCGTATCGAGATCATCAGTACCGGAGACGAAATAGTGACGGGTCTGGTGGTGGATACCAACGCGGCCTGGCTCAGCGCTCTGCTGCTGGAGCAGGGCTGGCAGGTGCGCCGTCGCCTGACGGTAGGGGACAACCTCGCTGACCTGAAAACGGTACTGCAAGAGAGTGCCAGCCGCGCCGAGGTGGTGCTGGTGTGTGGCGGACTCGGGCCCACTGCCGACGACCTGACCGCTCAGGCAGCCGCTGAAGCCTTTGCCCAGCCGCTCACCCTCTTCCCCGACTGGCTCGCTACCATCGAAGCGCGCTACGCCAGCCGTGGCCGCCCCATGGCACAAAGCAATGCCAAACAGGCCTGGTTGCCACAGGGGAGCGAGATCCTCGACAACCCGGTCGGCACCGCCTGCGGCTTTGTGGTGCGAAGTGGCCAGAGTCAGCTCTTCTTCACCCCGGGCGTGCCGTTCGAGTTCAAACAGATGGTGCGCGAGCAAATTCTGCCGCGCCTCAAACAGCTGGCCGGGGCACAAGTCGATACCGAGCTGCGTCGCTTTTACACCTTCGGCATCTCGGAGTCGGCGCTCAGCGATATGCTGGATGCCAAACCCTGGCCAACTGGTATTGAGCTGGGTTACCGCTCCTCCATGCCCCTTATCGAGCTGAAACTGATCGGCCACGGCGCCAGTGCCGCAGATATGGAGAGTGCCGAGCGCCGACTGCTGGATACGATCCGCCCCTGGCTGGTTGGCAGCGGAGATACGGAACCGGCGCAGCAGATCCTGGCGCTGCTGCAAGGCAAACCGCTGGCTCTGCTGGAGGGAGAGAGTGGCGGCGCCCTGCTGGCGCTTTGTCACGGCCATACCCGGCTGGAGGCCAACTTCAGTACGCTACTGGCCGATGAGCTGGCACAACTGCCGACAGTCGATGCGGGCCTGCAACTAACCATAGGGCGAAAAGGGCCGGAGGGGGTACCACTGCTGCTCAGCGCCGATGGCATGCACATCGGTCAGACGGTCAAGGTCAGCCACCCCGACCCGGAGAGCCGCCGCAAGATCCTCGCCTTTGCCGCCCTCGACATGCTGCGCCGCCATATGCTGGGTGAGCCGGTGCTCGGCGATTACCTCACCCTGACCAGAACAGCCCAGCGCAGCTGATAACAACCTCCGCCCTGCCAGCGACCTTATGTCGCTGGCGCTGCGATCCGTCTTTTCACTCCGTTTCCAAACAGCGCCCACATTTATCTGGCCGCCATCACCGATTTGACTTCAATTCATTGACCATTCAGAGGAAATATCTGAATACTGCCCACTCTCAGGGATGGCGACTCGCTTTATTAATCATTGAGAGATTAAATGACAGTAGAGGAGCGAGCCGATCGTTCCGTTCTCATCCAGCAAGGAGATGCGGTGTTAAGCAAAGAGTGGTTGCTGCTATCAAGCGATATGGAACTGGTCTGCCTGCGGATTGCCGCCGGTCTCACCAAACCTGTCACGGAACAGGATGTGCAGGCTCTGCTGCTCGCTTCCAACTGTCGCCGCTATCAGCCGCTGCCCGAGGGGATCAAACAGGCTATCAGCCTGCTTAATACCCTGCTCACCAACCCTGCCGCCCCCGTCCCCGCCAACCCCATCCCTGTCGGCAAGCGTCAGGATGCCCGACTCGCCGTAATAGTGGAGAAGGATCGCATGAGCGCCATCGCCCAGATCACTGCCGACTGGGGTGGCAAGTATGTGACGCTGGAACAGCTGCAAGAGGCGATCGCCATCAGCGAAATCAAACAGGGGGTGAGTGAGCAACTGCTCACCGCAGCCATCCAGTCAGCCAAGGAAGCCGCCCCCGGCAGTCAGCTCAAGCTGGTGATTGCCAACGGCCAGCCTGCCGTCAATGGTCAGGACACTCGCTATGAGCGGCTGGTGGAGACCCCGGCCGAACGGATCCTCAAACCGCAGGAGTTAGGGCATGGCAAGGTCGACCTGCGGGATCTCGGCTCCATCGTCACCGTCAAGGCCGGCGCTCCGCTGATGCGCCGTCATCCGGCCACCGTCGGGGTACCCGGTTTTACCGTGACCGGTCAGGACCTGCCCGCCAAAGATGGCAAAGACAGTCCGATGAGCGCTGGCGAGGGCACCTTTATCTCCCCCGACGATCCCGACCTGCTGATTGCCGGTCGGGCTGGCCTGCCCTGTCAGGAGAAAGCGGGCATGAAGGTGGACGAGGTGCTCAGCGTCAAACAGGTGGATGCCCGCCACGGCCACATTGATTTTGAAGGGGGCTTAATCGTCAGCGGCGACGTCAACCCGGGCATGAAGATCAGGGTCAGCGGTGATATCGTCATCGGCGGCTTTATCGAAGGGGGCTGGATCGAAGCTGGGGGCAGCATCACGGTACGCCACGGCATCATTGGCCGCCGCAACGAGCAGGGGGAGTACCTTTGCCAACTCAATGCGCAAGGGGAGATCCACGCCAGCTACGCCCAGTATGCCCAGCTGGAAGCGGGGGGGGATATCCAGATCCAGAGCCAGCTCAGCCACTGCTACTCCCGCAGCGGACAAGATATCAAGGTGGGCGATAGCAACATGCGCAAAGGCACTCTGCTGGGGGGCACCAGCATTGCCAATCGCCTGATCATGGCTCCCAGCCTGGGGGCCGAGGCCGCCAACCATACCCGGCTGCAGATCCTTGGCGGCTACTTCACCCACAAGGAGCAGGAACACCAGCTCAAGCTGCGCCAGCAGGCGTGTCAGGCCCAGCTGGAGAAAATCAAGGAGCTGGTCATGAAGTTGCTGCAACTGCCCGGTGACAAGCGCAATCCGGATACCCTGCGCAAGCTCAAACCGATCCGGGACCATCAGCTGGCCGAACTGGCTCAGCTCGATGAGCAGCTCACCGCCAACCAGGAGGAGCTGCGAAACTTGATGGCTCAGATGGAGGTCATTGCCACCCAACATCTCTACTCCGGCATCGAGGTCGAGATGGCCAGCTTCAAACGCAAGGTTACCATCACCCGAGGCCCTACCCGTCTGACCATCCATGATGAAACCCTGGAGTTGACCCCTTACGAGGGGCACAAATAGCTCAACCTACACGGACCGCTCTCTGTGCCGACCGTGATCCCGCCGTCGATTTTCGCTACACTCGCCACTTCCTTGGCCCCACCGGGCGGGCCACCCAGACTCAGGTAGTGAGAGATGTACAAGCTGATCGCATTGGATATGGATGGCACCCTGCTCAACCCGCAGGGCCAGATTACTCCCCGCACCCACGCCGCCATCAGCGCCGCGCGCGCCAAAGGGGTAACCGTTGTGCTGGCCTCCGGCCGCCCGCTGGAAGGGATGAGCCGCTATCTGGAAGAGCTCGGCCTCACCACAGAGCATGACTACGTCATCTGCTACAACGGCGCCCTGGTGCAGCAGGTGGCCGATCAGCGCATCATCCGCAGCCAGCTGCTGACCGGCAGTGACGCCAGCGCCGTCGCCAAACTGGCTGACGAGCTGGAGGTGAACGTTCACGGTTTCTCGGTCACCCGTGGCCTGATCAGTCCCCGTGTCAGCACCTACACCGAGCACGAATCCCGCCTGATCGGCATGCCGATCAATCTGATCGACTTCGCCACCCTGCCTGCCGACGAGCAGATCATGAAGGTGATGATGATCGATGAGCCGCCCCAGCTCTCCCGCGCCATCGAGCGACTGCCTGCAGAGCTCTATGAGCGCTATACCGTGGTACAGAGCGCCCCCTTCTTCCTCGAGTTCATGAACAAGCAGAGCAACAAGGGAACCGGCGTTGCCGCGCTGGCCGAGCACCTGGGCCTGACCGCCGATCAGGTGATCTGCGTCGGGGATGCGGGCAACGATCGCCACATGATCGAATACGCAGGCCTCGGTGTGGCGATGGGCAATGCCACCGACGAGATCAAGGAGCTCGCCCAGCACACCACCGCCCGCAACGATGAAGATGGTGTAGCTCAGGTGATCGAACAGTTCGTACTGAACGCCTGATCGAAATCGAGCGCCGCTGCGCCCGATGAGAAAATAAAAACGGGGAGGCTGTCAGCCTCCCCGTTTTTTCTGGTTAGTTATCTGCGTGATGAGCGTTAATTCGCTCGCATCACTGGTTCGCCAGACACTGGGTATGGGAGCCCGGTTGCAGGTAAGGCGTCAGCAGGGGAGCCATCCCCTTGAGCACCTGCACCGGCAACGCCGAGGTGAAACGGAACTTGTCAGACTGGCTACCCGGTACATAGGCGGTCAGGGTACCGAAGTGATCCTCACCCAGATAGAAAACGAAGGTCGCGGTGCGGTTGCGCGCCAGCGAGCTGGTCACGTTACCATAACGGCCCACTGTTTCAATCCGGTTATCCCCAGTCCCGGTCTTGCCCCCCATCTGCAGCACAGTGCCATCCGGCAGGGTAAAGGCACCGGCGATACGTCTTGCCGTACCCCCTTCAACCACCTTGGAAAGCGCACTGCGCAGGGCGGCCGCCACCTCTGCTGGCATCACCCGGGTACCCTCGGTGTGCTGCGGCTCAAACTCGGTCTCGAAGGGCGTCCCCTTGGCGAACGAGAGGTGCTCGATACGCAGGGTTGGCGAGCGGACACCGCCATTCTGGATAATCCCCATCAGCTCGGCCAGTGCAGCCGGGCGATCGCCGGAGCTACCCAAGGCAGTCGCCAGCGAAGGCACCAGATGGTCGAACGGATAACCCAGCTTGGCCCAGCGCTGATGGATATCGAGGAAAGCTTCAACCTCCAGCATGGTGCGGATCCGGCTGTCACGGGCACTGCGATGACGGGTCTTGAACAGCCAGCTGTAGACCTCCTGCCGCTCGTCACGACTGGCCGTCACCGCGTCGGCAAAGGTCGCCTTGTCGAACTCCTTGAGATAGGCCAGCAACCACAGCTCCAGCGGGTGCACCCGGGCGATGTAGCCCTGATCCGGTAGTGAATACTTGCCCGGGCCATAGCTGACGTAGAGCTGATTAATCCGCTTGGCACTCAGCTTTTCTCGCGGCAACCGCTCCGCCAGGAAGGCAGCAAATGCGGCTTCGCTGGCTTCCGGCATCAGGTAGCGGTGAACCGCCGCCAGACGTACCGCACTCGGCTTGAGACCGTCGAGGAAGGTATCGAGTTGCTCCTCGGGAGTCTTGCCGCGATATTTACGCCAGAAGCGCAGCAGATAGGTCTGCCCCTCTTTGTCGGCAAATTTGGCCAGATACTCCTGACGACGGGGATCCTTGTCATCCTTCAGCAACTGGGCACGGTTGCCCTCCTTGTAGAGGCTGTAGCGCACGATATCGCGCATCAACCGCACAAAGGGCAAGTTAATCGACTCACGCAGAGAGTCACGCAACGTCGGAATACGATTGTTATCCTCGCGGCGGAAGTTGTTGAAGGTGTGCATGCCGCCACCGGTAAAGAACCCTTCGTTGGGGCTGGCAGAGTATTTACGATCCAGCGCTGCTTCCAGCATCACAGGCAGGCTCTTGTCCTGAGCCGTCATCAGATAGGAGATGGCCCAGCGACTGAGGTTGTCCTGAGAGACAGCAGCCAATTTACGCAGATTCTCGACCGGCATACCGGCATAGTTGTCGTGCAGCTCGGCCACGATCTCCAGATAGGTAGTCAGTACCCGCAACTTGGCGGTTGAGCCTAACTCCAGCTTGGAGCCTTCATTGATATCAAACGGCTGATCGGTGTTGTCGGTCTGTACCCGCACCTTGAACCCTTCCGGCGACTTCTCGAACAGGGTGAAGCTGTAGCGCACATCGCCGGTCTTCTCTGGCGAGAGCAGGCGCTCACCAAACAGTCCCACCTGAGCGGCAAACGTCGGGTCGGCCAGCTGTTGCAGATACCGGGAGATTTCGTTCTGCAGCGGCATGTTGAGGCTGGTATCGGCGGTCAGATCCATCCGGTCGAGGTCATAGAGCTGCACCCCGAGCTGACGGCTCAGGCGAGTACGGGCAACCTGCAACCCCTTGTTATTGTTCACCCGGGTGATAGCAGGGGACTGCAGGAAGTCACGGAACGTAATCTTGGCCTTGAGCGCCGCCTCCATCAGAGGTGGCGTGATCATTCCCTCCTGCACAAACAGGCGCAGGTAGCTGTCGGTCAGGGTAGCCAATGCCTCTCGCCCCTGAGCCAGATAGTAAGAGGGACGGCGGTGCGCAATCATCAGCGAGACCACCTGACGCAGGGCAAGCCCCTGTTCGGCCAGCGGTGCATTCTGGTTGCGGGCGGGGTCCAGCAGACGGTTCACATCATCGACATTGGCACCAAACCAGACCCAGAGACCATCTCCCAGACCATGTACTTCACCATATCCCGGCGCAGCCGAGAGCGGTACCGAGTTGAGGTAGGCCCAGGCGACCAGCTTACGCGCTTCGAGGGTTTCCGGCCCGAGACGATAGGCCCGCACGCTGGCAGAGGCCATCTGACGGATCTTCTCGGTCGGCGACAGGGTCAGGCCATCCGGCGAGTGGCGATACTTCTCCACCTGGGTCGCCAGGGTACTGCCACCGGCAGATTGATCCTGCATATCGAGCGCCTTGCCCACTTGAGAGAGCGCGGCCTTGGCAAAACGGGGCCAGTCGACCGCCGGATTGGCCAACGGCTCTTCGTTGCTCAGCAAGTCGCGGTTCTCGATAAAGAGCAGCGACTGGATGACGAGCGGCGGAATGGAATCAAAATCCGGATAGTGATGGGTCGGATACTTGAATTGATAGAAGGGCTCGGCGCGGCAATCGTGCAGCGTCAAACCGGCCTGCACCTTCTCGGTATAGGGCACGAAGAAACCACGACTGGCGTAGTCATAGAGCGCGTCGGAGAAATGCACCTGCTTGCTGACTTCATAACCCCGCTGAAGCAAACGCTCCTGCATCATCGGCAGTTGCACATAGCCGAGCCGCTTGTCGAACGGGCCATCCTCAGGGAAGGCGATCTGCTTGCTCTGGCCAGGCTCGACCTGATAGGTGAGCTTGGCAGCATAGCGGGAGATCTCCTGAGATTGCAGCTTCGAGGTTTTCATCTCATAGCCAACCAGAGCTATCACCGCCCCCAGGCACAATAAAAAGAGAAAACAGAACAGCCAACGCCACCAGGGACGGCGCTTGCGCTTTGGGTTCCCGTCCGAGGTCTGGACAGATGAATCTTGAGATGCCACTTGTGTCAAATCCGTCTGTTCTGATGCGCCCATATCAGCCCCACCATGGTTGCGCAATTTATTGTGTTTCACTCAAGCTTAGTCTTTTCAAGTCAATGGCTTGAAACTATTGACCGCTTTGTGGTGATGGTAACAGGGCAATTCTAAAAAGGGGAGCCGATTGTTGCAGGAGTGGCAGAGATCCGAGCTGATAACAAAACACCGGCCAGTGGCCGGTGTCTCTTAAGCGAAAGCGCAACGCTTATTTGTGAGAGCTCATGCCCTTCAGTTTGGTGCTCAGCTCTTTACGCTCTTTGGAGAGCTCGGCGTTCTTGATGATGTGGTCATCCACGCGCTCTTCATAGTCGGCACGCATGTTGGCGATGATCGCCTGCACATCATCAATGCTCATGCCCGGCTTGATGTAGTCGCTCAGGTTGTCGAGCAGCAGCACGCGCTTCTGGTTGTCACGGATCTTCTTCTCGTTATCCGCAATTTCACGCTTGAGTTTGTTCTGGCGACGGGACATACGCACATATTCCAGTACATCGCTGAAGGTGGACTTGTTTACTTGTTCCATATCGATACCACTGACTTAAGGTTGATAAAAACTGGCCAAGTTACACCTGGAACCCGGCAAACTCGGCAAACTCGGCACGGGACAGGCAAACTCAAGATGCCCTTACTCTACCGAGTTATAAGCGAGATACAACCCTAATCGCGCGCCATGAACAGAGTTTGGCCAAAAGTAAACCAGTTAGAATGGCTAGTAATCCATCAGATAAGAGCTTGATATAGATAGAAAATGGAGGAGATGACAGGGTTTTAGTTCTCTTCCTCTAGATAAATGCTAACACTGGCTGTTTAACACGCTAAAAACACCAAAGCCCGGTCGTGAGACTGGGCTTTGGTGTTCGTTCTGGTATGCAAACCTGTGAGTCTTATGGACAAAACCGCCCATAGCAAAAAGGCCTTCCCATCTGGGAAGGCCTTCAAATTAGTGGCGGAGCGGACGGGACTCGAACCCGCGACCCCCGGCGTGACAGGCCGGTATTCTAACCGACTGAACTACCGCTCCGCATTCGGTTAGCTTTCGCTAAATCTTCTGCTGCATTTTCTGAGGTGTCATCCTCGCAGCCAGTGACGTGATTCTTCACATCGCTGTTTAATTGGGTGCCTGGCAGTGTCCTACTCTCGCATGGCGAATGCCACACTACCATCGGCGCTACCGCGTTTCACTTCTGAGTTCGGCATGGGATCAGGTGGTTCCACGGCGCTATGGCCGCCAGGCAAATTCTTCAATCTTGGAAAGCTGACGTGAGTAACGACTTGGCTAGTTTGCTTTGTCATTACCACTGAATTTGAGTAGTTCGTTCATTCGCTACAAGGCCCAGAAACACTTCTTGGGTGTTGTATGGTTAAGCCTCACGGGTAATTAGTACGGGTTAGCTCAATGCATCGCTGCACTTACACACCCCGCCTATCAACGTTGTGGTCTCCAACGGCCCTTTAGGACCCTCAAGGGGTCAGGGATGACTCATCTCAGGGCTCGCTTCCCGCTTAGATGCTTTCAGCGGTTATCGATTCCGA
>NZ_JBGLRB010000006.1:0-232446 GCF_041402305.1 Aeromonas sp. S12(2024) | reverse complement strand
GAAGTCGAGAGCTTGAGCGATACGCATAAAAAATCCGAAACCAATCAACAGGTTTCGGATTTTCACACAACAGAAGGATCGGTCAATGGATCCTTAACTGATCGGCATTAGCGATTATCGCGGGTTTTTTATTGGCTGGCAGTGGTGCCAAGCCATATTGCCTGTGCAGAGATGGCACCGGTTCAGTAGTGCGGCGGCGGGGTCTCTTCGGCCATGCTGGCAATCTGGCTGGGCTGTACGCTTTGCAGTTTGTCGATCAGCAGCTGGATCTGGTATTTGAGCCGATCGAGTTCACGGCCCTGGGTGGTCACCTCGTCGTTGAGCTGCTCTATGGTGTATTCCGCATAGGCGAGACGGGTTTCCAGGGTTTCGATGCGATCGTTAAGTTGCTGACTCATGGGCCTTCGGGTCCTTACTTGATTGTCCAGATTTCGGCCAGACCACTGGAGCTGGCACTGACAAGGTGGCTATTGTCGCGCAAAGCGACGCCGTAGACCACTGCGCTGGGCGGTTTCACCTTGGGTTGCGGCGAGACGCGCCAGCTCTGCAGCAGGGCACCATCGCTCACTTGCCACAGGGAGAGCTGACGGGAAGGGGCGCCGGTGATGAGCCACTTGCCATCGTTGGCAAAGCGGGCGCTGGTGTAGACCTCGAAGCGGTGATCATATTGCAGCTGACTCACCTCCTTGCCGGTTTTCAGATCCCAGATGCTGGCCCGGCTGCTGTCGGCGGTGAAGGCGTAGCGGCCGCTCGGCTCCAGCCTGGCCATGATCACCCGGCCACCATGGTTGAACCGCCAGATCACCTGCCCGCTACGGGTATCCCACAGATAGGCGCTGTAGTCGTTGCCGCCGGTCAGGGCGTAGCGACCGTTGGCGGAGAGATCCACCGTATTGACCTGTTCGGTGTGCCCCAGAAACTGCAGGCGACGGCCGCTTCGGGTGTCGAGCCACTCGGCCTTGCCATCTTCCCGCCCGATCAGCACATTGCGTCCATCTGCCGAGAGGGCAATGTCCCTCAGCCTGGATTCAGGAAGTGAGTAGTAGCCTTGTGATTGCCCGTCGCTCAGCCGCCAGGTTGCAAAGGTGTCGGGGGTGGCGGTGACGGCATGGCTGTTGCCTTCGGAAAAGCGGGTAATGAATACCAGATCTTCCGCAGAGTCGGATTGCTTCCAGCGCCAGCGTTGACGGTTCTGTTCCAGATCCCAGACGATGATGCCCTGGCTGATGCTGGAGACGATGGCCTGCTTGCCATCACTGGAGAGATCTGCGGTCAGCAGACCCGTGCTGGCGAGGGTCATTTGCTGGTTGGGTTGGGAGCTCTGCTCGCAACCGGTGAGCATTAAACAGAGGCTCACCAGATAAATGGCACTTTTTATCATTTTTGCGGTCTCACGCTTTTGTTACCTGCGATCACGGCGTTAGTATAAGGCGCTTATCACGATAAACCTCTCATTTCACGATGGAACCGAGAGCGGTATTTGGAGTTTGGAGAAACTGATGAACAAATTTCTGAAGGTGTCCCTGTTGGCGGCGGCCGTTGCCGTCGGTCTGACTGCTTGCCAAAAAGACGAGAAGCCTGCTGCGGCCAATACCGCCGAAGTGAAGGCAGAAGCCAGCAAGCCGGCAGAGGCGACCAAGGCCGAAGCCAAGAGCTTTGAAGAGCAATCTGGCTACGCAATTGGCCTCTCCATGGGTCGTTACATCGCCAATACCCTGGAGCGTCAGCAGGAACTGGGCATCAAACTGGACAACGCCGTGATCCTGAAAGGGGTGACTGACGGTCTGGGCAAAGAAGCCAAGATGACTGATGAAGAGATCCAGAAGGTACTGCAGGATTACGACGCCAAGATCAACGAGCTGACCAAGGCCAAGGCCGAGAAAGACGCCGTTGAGAATCTGAAGAAGGGCGAAGAGTTCCTGGCTGCTAACGCCAAGAAAGAGGGTGTGAAGAGCACTGAATCCGGCCTGCAGTACGTGGTCGAGAAGATGGGCACTGGCGCCAAGCCGAAATCTACCGACATTGTCAAGGTTCACTACACCGGTACCCTGACCGATGGCACCAAGTTCGATAGCTCCGTCGATCGCGGCGAGCCGGCTACCTTCCCGCTCAACCAGGTTATCCCGGGTTGGACTGAAGGTGTGCAGCTGATGCCGGTTGGATCCAAGTTCAAGTTCTTCCTGCCGTCCAAGCTGGCCTATGGCGAGCACGGTGCAGGCTCCATCCCGGCGAACGCCGTGCTGGTGTTTGACGTTGAGCTGCTGGCTATCGAGAAGCCGACTGCAGACGACGCCAAGAAGTAATCCCTTCTTGTAGTTAAAAACGGCTCCTTAAGGAGCCGTTTTTACTTGTGTATTCCCTGCAATCGCGGGATAACAGAGCTGTCTTGGCGTTGGGTTTGCGCGCGAAAATAAGGCAAAATAGATCGCAGAATCAAATACAAGGATGAGTCCAGTGGCTGAAAATAAATCGCGTGTCCTGCTGGTGGAAGATACCCGTAGTCTGGCGGTGGTCTATGAACAGTACCTGCGCCAGGAGGGGTACGAGGTGGTGCTGGCCGACTGCGGTCAACAGGCGTTGGCGCAGTTGCTGGCAAGCCCTCCCCCCGTGGTGCTGCTGGATCTGGAGCTGCCGGATATGTCCGGTATGGATATTCTGCAAATGATCACCGAACAGCAGTTGCCCTGCTCTGTGGTGGTGATCACCGCCCACGGCTCGGTAGATGTGGCGGTGGAGGCGATGCGCCTCGGTGCCTTCGATTTTCTGACCAAGCCGTTTGACAGCAAGCGGCTCTGCGCCACCGTTCGCAATGCCTTGAAACACCAGCAGTTGAGCTCGCTGGTTGCCCACTATCGGGAGAATTTCGAACGCAGCTCGTTTTTCGGTTTTATCGGTGCCTCCATGTCGATGCAGGCGGTCTATCGCATCATCGAGAGCGCGGCGCCCAGCAAGGCGACCGTCTTTATCACTGGCGAGAGCGGCACCGGCAAAGAGGTGTGTGCCGAGGCGATTCACCAGTGCAGTCCCCGCAGCGAACAGCCCTTTATTGCCCTCAACTGCGCCGCCATTCCCCACGATTTGATGGAGAGCGAGATCTTCGGTCATGTGAAGGGCTCTTTTACTGGCGCCCAGGGGGATCGCAAAGGGGCAGCCAGTCTGGCCGATGGCGGTACCCTGTTTCTCGACGAGATCTGCGAGATGGATCTCGACCTGCAGAGCAAGCTGCTGCGCTTTATCCAGACCGGCACAGTGCAGAGGGTCGGTAGCGGCAAGCTCGAGACGGTGGATGTGCGTTTTATCTGCGCCACCAACCGGGATCCGCTGGTCGAGGTAAAAGCGGGCCGTTTTCGCGAGGATCTCTACTATCGGCTCCACGTCATTCCGCTCACCCTGCCGCCGCTGCGGGAGCGGGGTGAGGATATCCTGCTGCTGGCGCGCACCCTGCTGCAGAGCTACGCCAAGGAGGAGAACAAACGCTTCAAGGATTTCGATGTCGAGGCGGCGCGAGTGCTGCTCGACTACCCCTGGCCCGGCAACGTACGCGAGTTGCAAAACGTGGTACGCAATATCGTGGTGCTCAATGACAAGGAGCTGGTGAGCCCGGATATTCTGCCGCCACCGCTCAATGGGGCTCGTCCCCAGCTACCGACTGCGATTGCGGCAGCGGTGGCACCGGCTCCGGCAGCCACCGGCATGGCCAACGGGCCAATTCGTCCGCTCTGGCTGGTGGAAAAAGAGGTGATCGAACAGGCCATCGCCAGTTGTGACGGCAACATTCCCAAGGCGGCGGCACTGCTCGAGATCAGCCCCTCCACCATTTACCGTAAAAAGCAGGGGTGGGAGGAGTCCAATCGGGCCTGAACCATCTTGCCAGCAGAAAGGGCGGCTAGCGTGCCGCCCTTTCTATTTTGGGGGATCAGAGTTTGGCGAGGCGCTTGAGGCGGGCCAGTCGCTCCCCCTCGTTGGCGCTGAACCAGCGGTCCTGTGACAGCAGAAACCAGGCGCGGGAGAAGTATTCCGCGGCCAGCGGATCGTCCAGCACCAAGGCATTCTCCCCCAGCTCCTCGAACAGATAACCATCCTCAGGTTCGCCAGCCTCGGCCATATCGGCCTTGAGCTGGTGCAGCTCTGCCAGCGCCTGCTGGTGCTGACCCTGGGCCCGGGTCAGGCGAGCCAGACTCCAGCGAGCGATAAACGCCTTGGCCGGCTGGTTATGTTGCAGATGCCAGGCCAGACACTTCTGCTGCTGGATTTTCGCCTCATCAAAGCGGCCCAGTTCGAACAGGGTCCAGCCCTGATTGTTGTAAAGGGGGGCCAGCCAGCCACGCACCTTCTCGTCACTGCTGCGTTCCGCCAGCTCCATCGCCAGTTGATGCCAGCGGCTCTGCTCTTCCAGCGGTGCGGCGATGGCGATCATGTGAGCGGCGTCGATGGCAAGATAGGTCTCCTTCTCCTTGAGCCCCCATTGCCAGGCTTGTTCAAACAGCGGTTTGGCACTGGCTTTGTCGCCCGCCGAGTTAAAGGTGCGGCCTCGCTCCAGCAAGGTCCGGATCCGGGCTCTGGGGGTTGTGTCGGTGAGGCGAGGCGCTATCTCGTCGAGCAGCTGATGGGCTTCGGCAAACTGGCGCTGCAGCGAGTGGGTGCGGGCAATTTGGGTCAGCAACTCCAGTTCGAGTTGCAGGTCGGCGGCGGCGCGCGCTTCGGGAAGAAGGGTGTGAAAACGCAGTGCGCTGGCGGCGGGATCCTGATAATCCCACAGCGCCATGAAATCGGGCGGATTGTCCATTTGGCCTCCTTGCTGGTTATCCTGTCACCAAGATGCCTGCAGGCCATTGTTTGTACAAGGGGCGCACGTCACAGAGCGCCCCTTGAGTCATGTTAACGGCTGTGGCCAGTTGCTCAATAGACCATGGCCAGGCTCATCAGCATCAGACCGAGGGCGGCAAAGGCCCCCTCCTTGATGGCGAGTCGTGGCACCAGCGCCTTGGGCAGGGCCGGAAACAGGCTCAGGGCAAAGCCAAGCCCCGGCATCAACCAGTGGAATGCCGGATCACGCAGGGCGGGATCGGCGGCACCGTTGATGATGATCAGCAAAATAAACAGGGTGAAGGCGGGGAGGATAAACCAGCGTACCCCGCCGGCGGCGACCGCCCGCAGCGGCGAAATGCGATAGAGCAGCATGGTCACAAGGAACAGTACAAAAGGGGCCAGCAGATAGAGCGGAGCGGGGTTCATAACATCTTTCCTGAAAACTGATCGTCAAAAAACCGGTTGTCCGGTGCAAGAGGCGCGGGATTTAACCACTCTTCGCAGGTAATCACCAGCAGCCCGGGCCCGGGCTGTGAAGAGGATCCCGGATAAAGGTTTGCTAGCGCGTCTTAGTGCAACCAGAACCAGGCTGCAGCAAATCCCAGCCAGCTCAGCACCAGCAAGATCCAGGGCAGGGGATGCTGATGGCTTACTTCAACCAGCTCCAGCTGATCGTCTTGTTCTTCGATTTGGGGCGCGCCCTGTGGCTGCCTGGCTTTGGCCTGCAATTTTTTCTGGCGGCTCGCTTCGCGGGCCCGCGCCTTCATCTGTTTCTTGTATTCGTCGATGCCTTTCTGGATCCCTTGTGCGATAAGTTGGGTCTGTTCCTTGGTCTGCCCCGGCTTCTGGTTGGCACGGGCAATTTTCATCGCCTCCTGCTGGGTCTCGGGGGAAATCTTGTCGTACTTGGCCATCAAATCATCTCCTCGGGCATGGCTGGCTGGGGAGTATGCCATAAAGGCGCGTCCGGGTGGCGCCTCCTTGGTGCGGGAGGGGAGCAAGTGAGTGACTGCTCAACAAAAAACCTGATAAATCAGCAGGAAGCCGGATGTTGGGCCGAAGATCACAATTAGCAGAATTTGTGAGTCATCGATGAAAAACGGTCATCTGTTGTTTGTTATATTGGCGCCCGACCCGCTGGACAGGGTTGATAAATAACAAAACAATCAAGGTGATATGGAAATGAATAATAACTTTATCAAAGGTGGCGTGGCACTGGCCGTGCTTGCTGCACTGACTGGCTGTAATACCTCGAGCAATGACACCGTTGCACCCTGCACCGAAAATGTCTGCAAACTGACCATCCTGCACACCAACGATACCCACGGCCGTTTCTGGCACAACGCTGAAAATGAGTATGGTATGGCTGCCCAGAAGACTCTGGTCGAGCAGCTGCGTGCCGATGCCAAGGCTGCTGGCAGTGACGTACTGGTTCTTTCCGGTGGTGATGTGAATACCGGCGTGCCGGAGTCCGATCTGCAGGATGCCGAGCCTGACTTCATGGCGATGAACAACATTCGCTACGATGCCATGGCGGTGGGCAACCATGAATTCGACAATCCCCTCAGCGTACTGGAGAAGCAGCGCAAGTGGGCCCAGTTCCCCATGCTCTCGGCCAACATCTATGACAAGGCCAGCGGCAAACACTACTTTGACCCCTACAAGGTGTTCAAGCTGGAGAGCGGTCTCAAGGTCGCCGTACTGGGTCTGACCACCGAGGATACCGCCCAGCTGGTGGATCCCAACAACGTGCAAACCCTGGAGTTCCGCGACCCGACCAGCGAGGCGGCCAAACTGGGCCAGCAGATCCGCAGTAACAAGGAGGCCAATCTGGTCTTCGCCATCACTCACATGGGCCATTACGAGAATGGTCAGCACGGCAGCAATGCGCCGGGCGATGTAGAGATGGCTCGTGCACTGCCGGCAGGGACTCTGGATGCCATCATTGGTGGCCACTCCCAGAATCCGGTCTGTATGGAACCGGGTACCACCAACAAGTACGCCAATTTCAAACCGGGTGATAACTGCCAACCGGACCAGCAAAACGGCACCTGGATCATGCAGGCCCACGAGTGGGGCAAGTATGTGGGCCGTGCCCAGTTTGAGTACCAGAATGGCAAGTTGACCCTGACCAGCTATGACCTGATCCCGGTCAACCTGATCAAGCGCAACGCTAAGGGCGAGGCGATCGATGCCAACGGCGCCGTAACCAAGGACCCGACCAAGATGCAGTTCGTACAGGACGAGATCACCAAGGATCCCGAGCTGTATAACACCCTGCTGGGTTATCAGGAGAAAGGTCAGCAAGAGCTGAATGTCGTCATTGGCTCGGCAGATGGCTTGCTGGTTGGTGATCGCAACTCGGTTCGCAACAAGCAGACCAACCTGGGTCGCCTCATCACCACGGCGACCAGCAGCAAGCTGGGTGTCGACTTTGGTATCGTCAACTCAGGCGGTGTGCGCGACAGCATCCCGGCCGGTGATATCACTTACCGCAGCGTGCTGCTGGTGCACCCCTTTGGCAACACGGTCAACAAGGCTGTCATGAAGGGAAGCGAGCTGGCGACCTATCTGGGCCAGGTGGCAAGCAAGACCCGCAATACCGGTGGTTATGCCCAGTTTGGCGGTATCAACATGGCGGTGGATTGCCAGGCCAAGAGCGTCAATATCACCAGCATCGGTGGCAAGGCGTTTGATCCGGCAGCCACTTACAGCTTCGCGATCCCGAGCTTCAGCGCCTCCGGTGGTGACGGCTATCCGAAGATCGATACCATCAACGCCGGTTTGGTCGATGCTGCCGTGCTGAAGGAGTACATCGAGATCAAGAAGACCATCAACGTGGCCGATTATCAGCCAGGCAATGAGGTGAGCTATCTGAACTCAGCCTCTACCGAAGGGTGCAACTGATTCGTCAGCGGGGCGCATAGCCCCCAGATGTGATCCGAAAGGGCAGCCGGTGGCTGCCCTTTGTCGTTGTTTGAGTAGCGGTTACAACTCTTCAATCATCAATGACGATAGCCATCGCCTGTAGGAGGCTAGGTGAGGGGATGAAATGAAAAGAGGCGGCCCATGGGCCGCCTCTTGCGTAGTGACAATCTAAACCTTACAGCTGCTCGATACCGACGATATGCCAGGGGGCATTGTTCTTCGCCAGATCGCGCTCGAGGTGCCACACCTCTTTGATGTCCTCTTCGACCTGCTCCTGACGGTCCATGTAGCGGCCGCTGAAGCGCACGCTCACCTGGGCCCAGTCGCTGCCGTAGTCGGCGCGCACCAGCTGGGTATCCACATACATCAC
Organism: Aeromonas sp. S12(2024); assembly: GCF_041402305.1. NCBI lineage: Bacteria > Pseudomonadati > Pseudomonadota > Gammaproteobacteria > Aeromonadales > Aeromonadaceae > Aeromonas > Aeromonas sp. S12(2024). Next base: position 224,339 of record NZ_JBGLRB010000006.1, on the reverse strand, counting down.
TTCGGTATGCTGGTCGCCAGTCAGTTCGGCGCGCTCGGCTTTGAGCTGCTCAAACAGCTCGGGGCTGACGTACTCGCGCACCTTTTCCAGATCGTTCTTGTTCCATGCCTCTTGCAGGGTGCGATAGTGATCGCGGGCACCGGCCAGGAAGCTGTTCATGTCAAAGCCTGGCGGCAGGCGGAACGGGACGTCGCTGTCGGCAAAGCCGGTGGCTTGCGGTGCGCTGTTGCTCTGCTCAAATTGCTGCGGGGTCGCGGATTGCGGTGGCTGATAGCCCGCATAGGCCGCCTGTTGTTGCTGTGGCGTCGCGACCTTGCCCTTGCGCAGGGTACGGATTAGGAACACGGCACCCAGCGCCAGCAGAGCGATCAGCAGGAAGTCCATTCCTTGCAGACCTTCAAAGGCACCGCTGCCCAGCAGGTAGGCAAACAGGCCACCGGCCAGCAGGCCGCCCAGCAGGCCGCCCATCATGCCGCTCTTTTTCGGCGGAGTCTGGGCATTCAGTGTCGGATTCTTGTTGTCGACCGGTTTGGCCGCAGGCTGGGCCGGCGCAGTTTTGTAACTTTTACCAAAGGATTTGCCGCCGCCAAATTTCTTGGCTTCGGCGTGAGGTGCCCCCAGGCCAATGGCCAGGATCACGGCAAACAGGGTCAGCATCTTTTTCATTTTGACTCTTTTCACTCTCGTCTGTGGGTGGGGCATGCTCCGCTTTGGCAAGCTCAGCAAGGCGCATGGCAGGCTGCCTGTCCCTAATTGTGTCGCAGCTTGTATTCATCAATATCACCTCTGGCATGAATTATTCATGAACGAGGTTGCCGCGATGCGGCGTCAAACAAGAGGAGTAAACCGGATGAAAAGCAGAAGATTGAGTCGCAAGGAGCGCAAAATGCGAAGCAAAATCAAAATGGTCAAGGTAGAGCAGACTCTGGTTTGGCCCTTTATGATGGTATGAGCCGCCAGATAGGGCTCGCCGTAGTTGGCTTTCTTTTGTAAAATTCCCGTCCCCTTCCCGCTGCGGTTTTTATGTGTATGGCAGAGCAAGTGACGGCGAAAAAAGACGCCAAGACACAACAGCTGAAAGTTCCTCCCCACTCTTTTGAGGCCGAACAGTCCGTACTGGGCGGCCTGATGCTGGATAACGATGCCTGGGATCGGGTTGCCGAACGGGTGATCGATCAGGATTTCTACAGCCGTCCGCACCGGTTGATCTTCCAGGCCATGACCCGCCTCTCCAACGCGGGCAACCCCATCGACCTCATCACCCTGCAGGAGGAGCTGGAACGCTCCGAACAGCTGGAAGAGGCGGGTGGCTTCGCCTATCTGGTGGAGATCGCCAAGAACACCCCGAGTGCTGCCAACATCAACGCCTACGCCGAAATCGTGCGCGAGCGGGCGGTGGTGCGGGAGATGATCTCGGTCGCCAACGAGATAGTCGAAGCAGGCTACGAGCCACAGGGCCGTACCTCCGGCGATCTGCTGGATCTTGCCGAGAGCAAGGTATTCAAGATTGCCGAGCAGCGCACCAGCGCCAACGAGGGGCCCCAGCCCTTGAAGCTCATCCTCGAGCAGACCGTCGACAAGATTGAAGAGCTGTTCAAGACCCCGCATAACGGGGTGACCGGGGTATCGAGCGGTTACAACGATCTCGACAAGATGACCGCCGGTTTGCAGCGTTCGGACTTGATCATCGTGGCGGCCCGTCCCTCCATGGGCAAGACCACCTTTGCCATGAACCTCTGCGAGCATGCGGCCCTCACTGCCGACAAGCCGGTGCTTATCTTCTCGCTGGAGATGCCCTCCGAGCAGATCATCATGCGTATGCTCGCCTCGGTCGGTCGTATCGACCAGACCAAGGTGCGTACCGGTCAGCTCGACGACGAGGATTGGGCGCGTCTCTCCTCCACCATGGGATTGCTGCTCGAGAAGGGCAAAATGTACATCGATGACGCCTCCGGCCTCACCCCGACCGATGTGCGCTCCCGTGCCCGTCGGGTGGCGCGCGAGCATGGCGGCCTATCCATGATCATGGTGGACTACCTCCAGCTGATGCGGGTGCCGGCGCTCTCTGACAACCGTACCCTGGAGATCGGCGAGATCTCCCGCTCCCTCAAGGCCTTGGCGAAAGAGCTGCAGTGCCCTGTGGTGGCGCTCTCCCAGCTGAACCGAAGTCTGGAACAGCGGGCCGACAAGCGCCCGGTCAACTCGGATCTTCGTGAATCGGGCTCCATCGAGCAGGATGCGGATTTGATCATGTTTATCTATCGTGATGAGGTTTATCACGATGACAGCCCGGACAAGGGGATTGCCGAGATCATTATCGGCAAGCAGCGTAACGGCCCCATCGGCCGTGTGCGTCTCACCTTCCAGGGTCAGTTCTCCCGGTTCGACAACTACGCCGGCCCTGCGTTTGACGACGATTATTGATAAGTAACAATCATGGCAATCCTAGGGTCAGGATTGCCATCACCGCTCTGACCCGCTTGCCATTCACTGCAAGGCAGCCCGTCAGAGCCTGTTTTCCCGGTTCGACAATTATGCCGGTCCGGCCTTCGACGACGATAAGTGAGTGGCGGTCTTCTGCCCGATGAGGGGGAGACCATTTGTGCCCTCGTAAGGGAAAACCATGAAAGCGGCTACTGCCCAAATCAACACTGCGGCCTTGCGCCACAACCTCGCCGTGGTCAAGCGCCACGCTCCCGCTTGCAAGATCATCGCTGTGGTCAAGGCCAACGCCTATGGCCACGGACTGCTGCCGGTCGCCCGCACCCTGGTGGATGCGGATGCCTATGCGGTGGCCCGTATCGAAGAGGCGCTGATGCTGCGCTCCTGCGCCGTGGTCAAACCCATCGTGCTGCTGGAGGGATTCTTCTCCGCCGACGATCTGCCGGTGCTGGCGGCCAACAACCTGCAGACGGCGGTTCACACCTGGGAGCAGCTCGAAGCGCTGGAGCAGGTTGAGCTGCCAGCGCCCGTGGTGGCCTGGCTCAAGCTCGACACCGGCATGCACCGCCTCGGGGTACGGGCCGACGAGATGCCCGCCTTTATCGAGCGACTCGGCAAGTGCAAGAACGTGGTGCAGCCGTTCAACATCATGACCCACTTCAGCCGCTCCGATGAGCTGGAGCAGCCCACTACCCGCGAGCAGATCGATTTGTTCAGCAAGTTGACCGCACCGCTGGCGGGCGACCGGGCCATGGCCAACTCGGCGGGCATTCTGGCCTGGCCAGACTCCCACTGTGACTGGGTTCGTCCCGGTGTCATCCTCTATGGCGTGTCGCCCTTCCCCAACACGGTGGCGGCTGATTACGACCTGCAGCCGGTGATGACCCTCAAGACACAGCTGATTGCGGTGCGGGATCACAAGGCAGGCGAGCCGGTGGGCTACGGCGCCAACTGGGTGGCGGATCGCGATACCCGCCTTGGCGTGATCGCCATCGGCTACGGTGACGGCTATCCACGCATGGCCCCCAATGGCACTTCCGTGCTGATCAACGGCCGCATCGTGCCGCTGGTGGGTCGTGTCTCCATGGATATGAGCACGGTAGATCTTGGGCCCGGCGCAACCGACAAGGCCGGTGACGAGGCGGTACTGTGGGGCGAGGGGTTGCCGGTGGAGCGGGTGGCCGACGAGATTGGCACCATCCCCTACGAGCTCATCACCAAGCTCACCTCCCGCGTCTTTATGGAGTACGTCTGATGTGGCAGCAGTGCCTGCTGACGTTGAAGCCCCGTTCGCGGGGCTTTCATCTGGTGACGGACGAGCTGGTGGCCAAGCTGCCGATGCTGGCGGATTACCGGATTGGCATGGCGCACCTGCTGCTGCAACACACCTCCGCCTCGCTCACCCTCAACGAGAACTGCGACCCCAGCGTGCGCAGCGATATGGAGGCTCATCTGCACCGGCTGGCGCCGGAGGATGCCCCCTACTATCGCCACACCTATGAGGGGCCGGATGACATGCCCGCCCACATCAAATCCTCCCTGCTCGGGGTGAGCCTGCAACTGCCGATCCGCGATGGTCAGTTGGCGCTCGGCACCTGGCAGGGGATCTGGCTTGGCGAGCATCGTGTCGATGGCGGTGCCCGCAAGGTGCTGGTGACCCTGCAGGGTGAGTAATCAGGCTGCAACCAGCTGAAAGATGACGATAAAAAAGAGGGATGGCGCCGAGCCATCCCTCTTTTGTTTTTACGATTTCGCGAGCTATCTGCTTGCCAGTAGTGAAGCGCTCTGCGTGGCTTAGCCGACCTTGAAGGGGGTCAGCTCGGCCAGCGGGGAGGCGTCCATAAAGGCTTGCGGCTCCTGACCCTGTTTGAAGATCTTGAAGTCCTGCTCGCGGGCACTCCAGTACTCCAGACGTTCGCTGCCGTTTTCTCCGGTGATTTGCAGCAGGCTCGCTTCGCGCAGAGCCACCACATATTCGCTCGGGTTGATGGCGCAGAACTCGGCCAGACGCTCGTCGCGAGTCTCGCCCATGTGGCCGCTGATGCTGGCGTCCAGATAGTGCGGGTTGATCTGCAGCGGGAACAGGCCCAGCGCCGGCAGCACGGCGGCGTTGCAGACCGGCATGTCGTTGGTGGTGCGGATGCTCGGGGTCGCCACGTTGCAACCGGCACTCCAGCCCACATAGGGGACACCCCGCTCGCGCACGGCACGCTGGATCGGCACGATCAGGCCATTTTTATGCAACATCTGGTTGAGGCGCCAGGTGTTGCCGCCGCTGATAAAGATGGCGTCGGCCTGATTGACGGCCTCGACCGGATCATCGAAGTGATGAATGCTGATGGTCTCGATCCCGAGGCTCTCGGTAAGTTCGTTGGCGCGGGCATCCCAGTCGCTGCGGATCACCGCGTAGGGGATGAGCAGGATGCGCTTGACCTGTTTGCGCGCGAGCAGACTTTGAACCCGGTCGCGGGCCCAGCCGAGCAGACCCGGAAATTCGTTGGCTTTACCGTTGCTAAGCAGAAGCAGTTCCATCAAATCGTTCCTCAAAAAGTGAAAGCGGAGGAGGGAGGGCCACCGGATCCGCCGTGCGGCCGGATGGCAAGAGGAGGCATGCTACCACCATTGGCGTGGCGGTTCTGTGATCGCGAGGCCCATTCAACGGCCATTGAGGAGCTATGGATGGATAACTCACTGCCAAGTGGTGGATTAATAAGCAGCGCTCCGCTCGCTGCCATCGCCAATAAAAGACCCCGCCGCAGCGGGGTCATGGCAGAGTTAGTCGAGTTTGAGATCGACCCACACCATGCGGTGATCCGAACTGACTCCCTTGGCGATGCCGAGTTTCGCATCATAGACCAGGTGATAACCGGCCTCGAAGCTGGCAGGCCAGTAGACACCGCTCTTCACCGCGTTGAGGTTGGCGGAGGGGATGACGTGATCCAGCTGCAGCACGCTGGAGTTGGTGATCCGTTCCGGGTTGGGGCGAGTGAGGTTGCGTTTGCAGTCGGTCCCCTTGCTGACACACTCCGGGCCCCCTTCGCTGACCGGGATCAGGGTGCCATTGGTGATGGCCTGATTCATCAGCGGGTTGTTTAGCAGATCCTGAATGGCGGTCAGGTCACCGTCACCGGTGAGCGGATCGGCGTTGAGATCACCCGCGATAACGAACTTGGCGTTTTTGGCCAGTCCACCCTTGGTGCCCTTGTCATCGGTCATGTAGTTGAGACCCTTGACGTAGTCATTCCAGAAAGCGATCTCGGCGCGGTTGTGCTTGACGGTGTGACGCGCCGCATTGGCAAAGATTGGCGGGGTCGGATGGGAGATCAGGAAGTGAATCACCTCTTCCCCCTTCTCGGTCTTGATCCGTACCGGCACATCGGCATGGTTTTTGGAGGAGAGCGGATACTGCTGCCAGGCTGCGTCTGAATACCAGGCATCACCACACTGGCGGCTGGCCGGGATCTTGACCTTGGGATTGTTGCAGTCATCGATGATGGGGTTCTGCTCGCCCGGCATATCCTTCCACTTGAAGTTCTGGAAGGTGCGGATCTGCTTGGTGTCGATGGGGTATTTGGACATCACCGCAAAGGCGTACTGGCCGTGGTAGTTGCCAAAGCCCCAGGCATCGTCGGGGCCGCTGTTGACCTTGCCATCCAGATTGAGGTCATAACCGCTCATCAGGCCGGTGTTGGTGGCGAAGTTCTGCATCACCGGATAGCTGATAGCCGTCACTTCGGCGTGCTGGGCGTGGGCCAGATAGTTGTCGTTGAAGGCTTTCAGATCTGCGGTGCTCTCGCCTTTGCCGTCGTTGTCGAACTCGTTGAGCAGGAACACATCCGGGCGGGTGCGCTGGATGATCTCCGCCACGTTGCGGATCTGCTGCACGTTCTTGGCTTTGGTTTCTGTGGCGCCGCTCAGGCTCCCTTCGGCGAGGCGGGCCAGCAGGGCATCCTGCTCGGTGCGGGTCAGCGCCAGCTCGTCAGTCAGCATACCGGCGGCAGTGCGGTCAAAAGAGAGGTTGAAGGTGGCAAAACGAACCATGGGATCAGCTGCCTTTGAGTCGTTGTCGCTGTTGCAGCCAGCCAGCATCCCGAGGGAGATGGCGGCAGCCAGTAGGGTCTTGTTGATATTCTTCATTGTAATTATTCCGTAGCATCAATGAGTTATGCCTTCTGTGAGGCGGCGCCATTATAAGGAGACGGCGATGCTGCGGGGATTTTGCCTGAGCAAAGTGTGAGGATATTCACACCACATATCTGGCGATGATGAATGTTAGCAGGGCGATATGGGGTGTGAAAAACCGGTTTATACGCTGCAGTTTCCGGGATGAATGGCGCGCTTCCTGCCGTTACCGCACTCTGAATTTGTCACACCACCATCGGCAGGCCGCTCTCGGGGTGGTGGATCACCTGTGCCGGATAGTCATAGAGACGGGCAATCAGCTCGGGGGTCAGCACCTCGGCAGGTGTGCCATCGGCCATCAGTTTGCCCCGTTCCAGCATCACCAGCCGATCGGCATAGCGCGCCGCCAGATTGAGGTCGTGCAGCACCACCAGCACAGCAGTATTGCGGCTGGCGAGGGCACGCGCCATGGTGAGCAGCTGGTGCTGGTATTTCAGATCCAGCGCCGAGGTGGGCTCATCGAGCAGCAGCAAGCGGGGTTGCTCGGCCTGCTCGGTCGGGGAGGGGGCCTGCCAGATCTGCGCCAGCACCCGAGCAAACTGCACCCGCTGCCGCTCGCCGCCGGAGAGTCCCGGATAGAGCCGCTTGGCCAGATGCTCGACCCCGGCATGGGTCATGGCCGCCGCTACTATCTCGTCACGCCGCGCCGCCGGTTCACTGTGGGGCAAGCGCCCCATGGCGACCACTTCCTCGCAGAGAAAGGGGAAGTTGAGGGAGGAGCTTTGCGGCAATACCCCGAGCCGGTGGGCCAGCTGGCTGCTGTCCCACAGCTGGCGATCCGCGCCAAACAGGGTGATGGAACCCTCATATTCCAGCTCGCCGGTCAGACACTTGAGCAGCGAGCTCTTGCCCGCCCCGTTGGGGCCTAGCAGCGCGGTGAGGGTGCCGCTCTCGAGGTCGAGATTGAGCCCATCCAGGATCTGGCGCTGGCCACGGCGCAGGCTGAGTCGGGTGCAGCTCAACATGGGGGAGGAGAGTGAGGATGAGAGTGGTTGCATAACAGTCCGTATCACAGGGCGCGGCGGCCTTTTACCAGCAGCCAGATGAAGAAGGGAGCGCCGAGCAGGGCGGTGATGATGCCCACCGGCAGCTCGGCCGGGGCCAGCAGGGTGCGAGCCAGCATGTCGGCCGCCAGCAGCAGGGCGGCGCCAAGCAGGGCCGAGAGCGGCAGCAACCTGACATGGTTGGCTCCCGCCAGCAGGCGCACCAGATGGGGCACTACCAGCCCGACGAAGCCGATCATCCCCGATACCGCCACCGCCACCCCGACGCCCGCTGCGGTGAGCAGAATCAGGCGACGTTTGAGGGATTGCACATTGACCCCAAGATGACGTGCCTCTCCTTCACCCAGCAGCAGGGCATTGAGAGGATTGGCATCGCGCATAAAGAGCCACAGCAGGGCCGCCAGGGTGAGCAGGGCCAGCGCCACATCGGCCGGTTTGCCTGCCGCCAGCGTTCCCATCTGCCACAGGCTCAGGTTGCGCAGCATCTGATCGTCCGCCAGATAGGTGAGCAGGCCGATCACCGCGCCGGAGAGCGCAGTGATGGCGACCCCGGCCAGCAGCATGACGGTGACCGAGGTGCCCCCCTCACGGGTGCCGAGCAGATAGACCAGGGTGGTGGTGAGCGCGCCGCCGAGAAAGGCGAGCAGCGGCAGCAGACCAACCCCGATGGTGGCTTGCAGCTGCTGGCCGAGGGGGGCCAGCAGCACGATGGCGAGCGCCGCACCGAGCGCTGCACCGCCGGAGACACCTATGATGCCGGGGTCAGCCAGGGGATTGCGAAACAGCCCCTGCATCACGGCGCCACAGAGCCCGAGAATCCCCCCCACTGCAATGCAAAGCAGGGTTCGCGGCAGGCGAATTTCCTGCACGATCAGCAGTTTGTGCGACTCTATCCCGCTCTCCTGCCCGGCAAACAGCGCCCGCAGACTCTCGCCCAGGGTAAGGGTCATGGGGCCGGTTGCCAGCGAACCGAGCAGCAACAGCGCCAGTGCGGCCGTGGTGAAGGCCAGCAGCCAGGAGAGGGGCAAGCGCATCATGACCCCTGCTTGATCCACTGGGCGATCTGGTTCGCCTGTTGCAGGGAGTTGAGGCTCAGGCCCCCTTGCAGGGCGTGACCGTCTATGGCGTGAATGGCATTGCGCTTGCCAGCCGGGGTAGCGGCCAGGGCGGGTACTTCTGCCAGCACCTTGGCCGGATCGGCATACTGCTGCCAGTCACGACCGCTGACCAGCACCAGATCGGGCTGCATCTCGATGAGGGCTTCGGCGGATACCGGCTTGTAGTTGCGCAACTCGGCGACCGGATTGATGCCGCCTGCCAGCGAAATCAGCGCGCTGGCGGTTGTATCCCCTCCGGCGATGCTGGTGGGTTGCCCCTTGTGCAGCAGCAGGAAGGCGACCTTGAGCGGTTTGTTCTGTTTGGCTTGCGCCGCCAGCTGATCGGTCTGAGCCTGGATCTCTGCCTTCAGGCGATCGCCAGCGGCTTTGTCGCCCAGCAGGCTGGAGAGGGTGTCGATACGCTGGTTGAGGTTGGCGAGGGTCGGCGCGGTATCCAGCACCTCCACCTTGACCCCGGCACGACGCAGCTGATCCAGGGTCGGGGCCGGGCCCATCTCGTCGCTGCCCACCAGTCGGGTGGGGGATAGGCTCAGGATCCCTTCGGCGGCCAGTGCCCGGTGATAACCCACCTTGGGCAACCCTTTTGGCAAGGGGCTGCTGACATCGGTGGCGATCAGGCTCGATTCACCGCCAAGGGCCAGAATGAGTTCTGTAGTGGCCGGGCCGATACTGACGATACGCTCTTTCTGTCCGTCGGCGGCAACGGCAGAGAAGGGAGAGAGTGAACTGCAGAGCAGGGTGATGGCGAGGGCAAGACGACGGCCCATGCTAACCTCCGAAGGGGTGAATGAAACGGGTGTGCCGCCGAGAATATCAAGGCTTTGGAAAAAATGCACTGATAATGATAGCAATTATCAATTGCATTGATTCCAGTGCTTTATTAGAGTAGCCGCCATGATAAACAGCGGGACGACCTGGTCCCGCAGAGGGAGAAAACATGAGCATTGCACAACGCATTCACGCGCTGCTGGAGCAGGATCCCGGCGCTCATCCGTCCACCCTGGCGGCCCAGCTTGCCATCAGCGAATGGGAGGTGGTTCGCCATCTGCCCGCCGAGCTGGTGACCCTGCTGCCCGCCGATCGCGCACAAGGTCTGCTGGAAGATCTGGCCGACTGGGGCCCGGTGACCACCATCGTCGAATCAGAAGGTTCCATCTTCGAGGTAAAAGCCCCCTTCCCGAAAGGCAAGGACGCACGCGGTTACTACAACCTGATGGGCCGCGACGGTGAGCTGCATGGTCACCTCAAGCTCGACAACGTGGCGGGGATTGCGCTGGTCAGCAAGCTGTTCATGGGCAAGGAGGGGCACTCCTTCCAGTTCTTCGGTCACTCCGGCCGCTGCATTTTCAAGGTCTATCTGGGTCGCGACGAGAAACGCCAGCTGCTGGCCGATCAGGTCACCCGTTTCATGGCGCTGCGCCACAACTCTCAAGAGGAAGTCAAAGCATGAGTGAACGTCAGGAGCGTCTGCAGAACCGCCTGCAACCGGAGATCCGCGAGTTTCGCGACAGCTGCCGCACCCTGCAGCTTGCCACCGTCGATGGCGAAGGCAATCCCAACGCCAGCTATGCCCCGTTCGTGCTGCAGGAAGATGGCTACTATGTGCTGATCTCCGAGATCGCTCGCCACGCCCGCAACCTGCAACAGGTGCCCCGGGTATCCCTGATGCTGATCGAGGATGAGAGCGGTGCCCGCGAGCTGTTTGCCCGCAAGCGCTTGACCTTCGATGCGGTGGCTGAAGTCGTTGCCCGTGACGACGCTCGCTGGAGCAAGGCGGTGGCGGCACTGGAAGGTCGTTTTGGCGAGATCATCAAGGGTCTCTCCAACCTCAAGGATTTCAAACTGTTCCGCCTCAAGCCGGAACAGGGGCTGTTCGTCAAGGGCTTCGGCCAGGCGTTCGCGGTCTCCGGTGACGAGCTGGTGGATTTCGTCCATCTGGTTGAAGGGCACAAGCGCATCGACAACGGTGCCGAGCTCACCAGCCCGGCCGATGCGCCGGTCTGACGATCCCTGTCGACCACGACAGCCGTCATAACAAAACGGGCAGCCACTGGGCTGCCCGTTTTTATTGCATTATTTCATCCGGTCTTTTCAATCCTGCCAGCTGGCCTTGTTGGTAAAAGCGCGACGATCGGCGTCGGTGGCCGTTTCGTTGCACTCCCCCCGTACCTTCCAGGAGGTCTGGCTCAGTACGATGTAGCCCTGGCGGCAATACTGCTTGGTCGCCAGGGTCTCGGTCAGCAGATTCTCCTGCAACGCCTCCCTCTGTTCCAGCAACCGTTGACTCTGGGCCGCCGAGAGGCCGCGCGGCAAGGTGTCGTTGGGCGCGGCTTCAAAGGTGAACCGCTTGCTCCCCTCCTCGTTGATGTGGGTCAGAAACAGGGGTTCCGGCCCGTCATACTTCTGTCCGGGCAAGCTGGAGCAGGCCGACAGCAGGGGAACAATCAACAACAGGGTGGCAGACAACAGGCGCACGACAGACTCCAGTGAGAAACGAGGCGAGGCTCGCAGATTAGCACGGCTGCAGGGCGGGTGTTACTCCCAGCAGCTCATCGGTGGTGAGTAGGGTCACACTGCGCCCATTCGGCAGGTCGAGATTGCGCCATATCCAGTTGTGATGCTCGATGATCTGGGGAGCGCCAAGGTGGGGGCGATTGGCGGTGGAGTGAGCATCGCTCAATACGAACACCTCGAAGCCATGAGAGGCTGCGCTGCGCACCGTGGTATCGACGCAGAAATCGGTGTTGCTGCCGCAGAGGATAAGCCTGTCGACCGACTGTTCTGCCAGCAGAAACGCGAGCTCGGTGTCGAGGAAGCTGTCACATGCGCTCTTGCGTACCCGGCTATCGCTCTTGGCTGGCTGCAGCGCACTGTGCAACTGCCAACCCGGGGTGCCCGGTTCCAGTTCGACACCCGGTAGATCATCATGCTGGATATAGATGACTCGCCCCTGTTGTTGCCTGACATGGGCCGCAGCCCGATTGATATTGGCCAGCACTTGCTGTTGTTGATGATGGGTCTCTTTCATGACCCCTTGCTGCACATCGATGATCAGTAACACATCCATATTGTACCCGCCGTTTCCTTGAAGATTAGGGTTGCAGCCACTGGCTGCAGTCACGACTGCGGGATTGATGCAGCGCGCCCATATCTTGCTTCATCTCGTCACTGTTTTGCCAGCGCTTAGGCAGCGGCATGATGGTTACCTGCACATCGGCTGCGGGATCTGCAACAGAGGTCTCATCTGTACGGGGCACGACCAGCGCTACCTTGAGGGCCGGATTACGGCTGGCGATGCGACTGGCGAGCCCAAGCCCCCCCTCGACGTGGAAATTGCCGGCGATATGCATGATCTGCTGGCCCGGGTGCTTGGCGAGATAATCCACCATGCTCTCGGCCATGGTGTCATCCCAGCTGGTCTGGGCGGCGAAGCGGCGGGCGTTGCTGTCGGCATCGCCGTGGTGCATGGAGGCCATAAATTTCTGGCGATAGGGATCATCCCCCAGCGTCAGCTGGCGGGCCAGCTGGCTGCGACGCGACGCGGGCAGTTTGTCGAGCCACTCAGCCCCCTCCTGACCGACACAGCTCACCAGCGGCTTGGGGGCGTTGGCGGCGATCACTGGCATCCGGTGAGCCTTGGCAAACTCTACCAGCGGGCGGTAGTCGCTCGGATAGTTGGGCCAGGCGTTGCCTTCGCGGATCAAGGCCGCTTCACCAATCTGGTTCGCCAGATAGGCATCCAGCGTCTTCTGATCGGCGCGGCTGAATTGCTCCATGGAGAGGGCCAATGGCCGACCGTGCTGCTGACCTGCGGTGTAGAGCCCGCTCAGCAGGCGCGATTGCAACAGATGCACGGCGGGATGGCTGTGCAGCTCACCCACCAGAATGATGTCGGCGTCGGCAATGCGCGCGATTGCCTGCTCCAGCGTCAGGTCTGCGTCTCCCTCGCTGCTTAGCCGGTAGTCATAGAGCGTCTGCAACTGTGATGACTGGGTCGGTTGGGTGGGGGTGGCACAGGCTGTCAGCAGCAGCGGCAGGGCGAGCAGGGGAAGTCGTCTAATCATGGGATCTCACGGCTGATATGCCCGGATGCCGGTGCATCTCGGGGGGCTAATAGAGAATAAGGGCAACACAGGGCGACAGTGTAAAACCAATTTGGCTCAAAACAAATGAGAATGATTTCGTTTCTTGTTGATCTTTGTCGAGAGCAGGGTAATATGCGGCCTGTTTGATAACAGTTCTCAATAAGGATTCGCTGTGACCCATCATAACGCACTCTCTCTGGTTGCCCTCGCCGTGGCGGCTGGTCTCTCCTCCCAGGTCTTTGCTGCCACCCAGAAGGCGGATGAAGTCGTGGTCGTCAGCGGCTCACGGATGGAGCAAAAACTGGAAGATGTCTCCGGCCCCATCTCGGTGATCACCGCCAAGCAGATTGAAGAGCAGGTCGTCACCAACGTCGCCGACCTGTTTCGCTACGAACCCGGTGTGACCGTGCTCGGCGGTCAGGGGGATGCGCAGACCTTCATCATCCGCGGCATGGGTGAAAACCGGGTCAAGGTGGTGCGCGACGGTGTGCGCCAGAACGATGCCTACAGCAAGGGCGGGGTTGGCCAGAGCTACTTCGATACCGACATGATCAAGCAGGTAGAAGTGGCCAAGGGGCCGGCGTCTGCCGCCTACGGCTCCGATGCGCTGGGTGGCGTGATTGCCATCACCACCAAGGATGCCAGCGACTTCCTCAAGGGTAAGGATAGTTATCTGGATGTGACCAGCGGTTACGCCTCCAGCAGCCACCAGAAGATGGCGGGCTTTACCGGCGCCTTGCGCACTGGTGAAGTGGAGAACCTGCTGCGCTACACCTGGCGCGATGGCGGTGTGACCCAGAATTTCGACTCCACCAAGAACGACTTCGATATCGGTACCCACGCCCTGCTGCTCAAGAGCAAGTGGAACCTCTCCGATGAGCAGTTCCTCAAGCTGACCGTCGACTACCTGACCGATGGCGAGGAGCCGGATGCGGTCAAGCTCAACAAGGTCGGTACCGGCACTGCCCGTGTCTTTGATCAGCCCATCACCGACAAGCAGACCGACAACCTCTCTGTGGTGCTGGATCACGGCATCGCGCTGAATCAAGGCTGGGCCGATCGGATGGATAGCAAGGTCTATTTCGCCCGCACCAAGCAGACGCTGGATCAGTACGCCTCATCCAAGTATCCGGTCAGCCCCGGCAACCCCTATGTGACCAAAAACTCGCTGGATCACAACGTGTTCGATCAGAAGAACATCGGCGCCCAGCTGCAGTTCCACAAGGCGGTCGCCAACCACCGCCTGGCTTGGGGGGCTGAATACGAACACACCGACAACGAACGTACCCGTTACAAGGGGCCGACGACTCCCGGTGATTTTGTCGGCTACAACGAGCTGAGTTTCCCGGCTACCACCAGCGAGCGCAGCGCCCTGTGGGCCTTTGACGAGATCAAGTTTGGCGAGCGCTGGGTACTGACCCCGGGTGCCCGTTATGACTACTACCGGATGACTCCGGACAACGATCCGGCCTACACCGGCGACAAGCTGCACAAGTTCTCCGAAGGGGAGTTGTCACCCAAGCTGGGTCTGGTGTTCAAGGCCCACGAGGCGGCCAACCTGTTCGCCCAGTACAGCCACGGTTTCAAGGCCCCCATGTATGACAGCGCCTTCTCCACCCTGAACCATCAGGCGTACGGCTATCGCATCGAGCCCAACCCGAACCTCAATCCGGAGAGCAGCGACGGCATCGATCTCGGTGTGCGTGGCAGCAGCAACGGCTTCAGCTATGAAGTAGCCAGCTTCTACAACAAGTTTGAAGACTTCATCGAGATGGTAGAAGTGGGCAAAGAGGGGCGCACCGCCGTCTACCAGTACCAGAACCTGAGCAAGGCGACCACCAAAGGGGTCGAAGCCAAGGCGGATTACTGGCTCAACGACATCGTCAATGTCTGGGGCAACCTCGCTTACATCGAAGGCAAGGATGGGGATGGCAACTACATCAACAGCCTGAGCCCGCTGAACGGCTCCGTCGGTGTGCGTCTGGAACAGTCCCAATGGAACTTCAACACCGCGCTGCGCTTTGCTGACGACATGGACAAAGTCCGTAAAGACAGCAAAGGCAACGATTACGTGAAGAGCGCCGGTTGGGGTGTGGTAGATATGTACGCCCAGTTCAACCCGATGACCGACCTGCAGCTCAACGTCGGGGTCTTCAACCTGTTTGACAAGGAGTACACCAGCTACGAGCGTATCGCCGGTCGTGCCGAGGGCTCCGATAACAGCATGATGACCGAACCGGGCCGCAACCTGAGTGCACGGGTCAAATACGTATTCTAAAGAGCAAACAACAGACGCAGATGATCAAAGGGGCTTCGGCCCCTTTTTTGTCGCCGCCATGTTGTGACGATGGAGCAGAGCAGATGTTTGCCTAAAAAAGAAACCCGCCATGGGCGGGTGGAAGGATTGCAACACTAACCAGGAGGAGGTGTTACCAAGTAGACCCCGCTTCTTCGGTAATAGTTCAATTTTATTGAAGTTTTTTCGTTTTCTTAGCGGGGTTTCCATCGGGATCTGCGGGGGAGGATGGGTTATCATTCTGCTCCCGTCATTCGGTTGTAGAGGTTCTATGCCCGCGTTCTCCTGGTTAGCGCTCTTTTTCGGCGCCTTCTATTTTGTCTACGGCGCTTACTTGCCGTTCTGGTCGCTCTGGCTGGAGGGGGTGGGCGTCAGCGCCGAGATGATTGGTCTCCTGCTGGGGGTGGGGATGGCGATCCGCTTTGCCGGCAACCTGATGGTGATGGGGCAGATCAAGGGGGCGGGTCATCTGCTGCCGGTTACCCGATTGTTATCTCTGCTCAGTCTGCTCGCCTTCCTTGGCTTCTATCTCAGCCATCACCTCTGGTGGTTGGTCGGTCTCACCCTGATTGCCAACTTTATCTACCCGACCCTGATGCCGGTGGGTGAGGCACTGGCAACCCGCATGGTGGTGCAGGCTCACATCGACTACGGCAAGGTGCGGCTGTGCGGTTCGTTTGCTTTTATCGTTGCCTCGACTCTGGTGGGGGCGCTGGTGGGCAACTTCGGCAGCGACTGGATTTTGCACACCATGGTGGCGGGGCTGGTGCTGATGCTGCTGCTCAGCTGGCTGCCACTTAGTCCCGCGCCACAGGATGTGCAGGGGGAGCGCGCCAAGGCATCCCTGCTGGCGACCCTGCGCAGCGCGCCGGTGCGCCGCTTCCTGTTGCTGACCGCGCTGCTGCAGGGAAGCCACGCTGCCTATTACGGTTTCAGTGCCATCTACTGGAAGGCGCAAGGGTATAGCGGCACCATCATCGGTTACCTCTGGGCGATCGGGGTGGTGGCCGAGATCTGCATGTTCGCCGCCGACAAGCGCTTCCTGCAGCGCCTCGGGGCGCAGAGCCTCTTTATCGCCGGAGCCATCGGTTGTGTGGTGCGCTGGGTATTGCTGGGGGCTTCGACCGAGCTGTGGGTACTGGTGCTGGGGCAGCTGCTCCACGCGGTGACGTTCGGGGTGAGCCATCTCGGGGCAGTGCGCTTCATGACCCGCCAGCTACCGGCCGAGCAGTTGATCCCGACCCAGTCCCTCTACGCTGCGTTGGGTCTTGGCATGACGGTAGCGGCTCTGATGGCACTCTGCGGTATGCTGTTCGAGCCACTTGGCGGCGGCATCTTCTTCCTGATGGTGCTGGTGGTCTTGCCGGTCTTCTTCCTGCGGCTGCGCCCCTTTGCGCCGTCTGCGCAGGAGAGTGCTCCAGCCTGATATTTGTCTATTTGAATCATCACCTAACAAAAGGGAGAGCCACGGCTCTCCCTTTTTTGTTGCTGCGGTTTGCGGCGTTACTGTTGCTCGCCAAGATAGAGGCGGCTGAGGCGGCGCCAGGTATCCGAGCCGATGGTGCCGGCAAGCAGCTCATTGGATGCATCATCAAAGCGGCCATCCGGTAGCCAGCCCAGTTGGGGCAGCAGTTGGGCCAGCGTCACGTCATTGTGCTGCAGCTCCCGCTCCAGCGCTTCCCAGAAGGCGCTCCCCTTGACGTAAAAGAGCGGGTAGTAGGAGCGATCGCCCGCCAGCACCTCGCGAGCTGCCCGATAGAGGCCGCTCTCGCTATGGGGTAGCAGTTTGCCCCGCTCGGCCAGCTCGTTGACCGCCGTGACCTGATGCAGCCGAAAGCGGCGCAGCGCCTTGATGGCGAGGTACTCGGCGAGGCTCTCGTTGACCCAGGTGGGTTGTGGCGCAGTATGGCGAGCGCTGAGGATATGCACCGCCTCGTGGGCCGAGGTGCGCAGCAGGCGCAAGGGGGCCTGTGGCGTCGGCTTGCCAGCCTCGGTGGGGTAGTTGGCGACAAACACCTGATCCCCAGCTGCGCCGCCAAGGGATCGGGTCGCCACATCCCGCCCCAGCCACACCAGTTGCCACGGGTGAGTGGGGGGATCCACGTCGAGCTGGAAGGCCAGATAGTCGACGATCTCATTCAGTTGCTGCTGCAAGGCCGACAGATCGAGCTGATTGGCGGTCTCGTCATGGCTTAGCACCAGCCGCGGATCCGGCTTGGTGACGGGCACAGTGTCCAGACCAAACGGCAGGATCAGCGGCGGCTGGTTGACATCCGGCAGTGGTTGGCAGCTGCCATCCGGCAGACAAACCTTTCCTTGGCGACTCCCCATCTGGCGCACAAAGTTACCCCACTCGGTCAATAGCCACTGATTGGGAGCAAACAGCAGCGACTGTTGGGCCGAGGCATCAGCACCCTCTGCCGGAGCCGGTGTGAGCGTGATCTGCCAGCCGATCTCCTTGCAGGAGAAGGGCTGGTTGAGGGCAACCGGCCGGTTGTCTGCAAGGCAGACCCGCGCGGGGGAAACCGGCGTGGCACTGCCCGGCAACTGACGGGCGGGGAGCAGGGTAAAAGGGGGCTCGCCCTGCATGGTGAGGCGCACTTGCAGCACATTGGCGCTGGCGCCCTGCTCGACAAGGTAGCGGGGGCCGCTCGCGTCATTGCCAGCGCAGGCCCACAGCGGCAGCAGCCACAGGGCAAACAGGGTGATATGACGACTCATAAGAAGGTTAGCGCTCCTGCTCGTAGCCCAGCAGATCGCCGGGCTGGCAATTGAGTTCACGGCAGATGGCCTCCAGGGTGGAGAAGCGCACCGCCTTGGCGTGGCCATTCTTGAGGATCGAGAGGTTGGCCTCGGTGATGTCGATGCGCTGGGCCAGCTCGCGGGCGGTCATTTTGCGCTCTGCCAGCAGGGCATCGAGGCGGATGATAATGGGCATACGTTCCTCACACCGTCAGTTGCTGTTCATCGGCCAGCAGTTTGGCCTCGCGCATGACCAGTGCCAGCGCCAGTACGATCAGTCCCGCCAGCAGTACCCGGAAATCGGAGGTACTCAGCGCTATGGTACCGAGTACTTCCGGGCCTCTCATGGTGAGCACCGTATCCAGCAAGGGGGTCAGGATCAATTCGACCAGGAAGGTTGCACAGAGCAGCAGTCCGATCTGCCGGTAGCGGCGGATCTGCTCGAAGGTGAAGAGCAGACCGGCGCGGTAGCCGCGAAACAGCTGACGCAGTTGCCAGAGCATCATCATAAAGACCAGATCCGGCAACAGCTGTACCAGGGTGCCGAGCAGCCGGGTGGAGAAGTGAAGGGGATAGTCGGCAGGATTGATGCCGGGGCGGCTCAAGATGGTGTTGAGCTTCTCCTGCAGCAAATCGGCGCCACCGAAGGGGGTCCACACCTCCAGCAAGGTGATCAAAGGGGTCGCCAGCAGTGCCAGCAGTAGCAGCCATTCGATCAGCATGCTCGAGCGTTCGAGTTTGTTGGAGATCATCTCATTCCTCACTGTGATGGTTTTATCTGAAAGGTAAAGTTTATCGTTTATCAATATTCATATCGGCAGTATTTATTGTTTTACGATATGCAGTCAAGATAAAACTTATTGAAAAACGATAATTTCAATCTGTCCGAAGGGGATGACTTTTGGCTGCAGCCTCTCTAGACTGGCGAGGCTGTATACAAAAACTCAACATGGACAAGGAGTTATCGATGCACCAGGGATGGCTGCTGATCGGATTGTCGCTCACCTATCTGGGGCTGCTGTTTCTGATCGCCTTCGTGGCAGACAAGCACAAACGGCACCGTCTCAAGGGGCAACCGCTGCTCTACAGCCTGTCGCTGGCGGTCTACTGCACCTCCTGGACCTTCTTCGGCACCGTGGGGCAGGCGAGTGAATCGCCCTGGTCGCCGGTGCCCATCTACCTTGGCCCCATGCTGGTCTTTCTGTTTGGCTGGCGGCTGCTGGCCCGCCTTATTCTGGTGGCCAAGCGCGAGCACATCACCTCCATCGCCGACTTTATCGCCGCCCGTTACGGCAAATCCCAGCGGCTCGCCATGGTGATCGCCCTTATCGCCATCATGGGGATCCTCCCCTATCTGGTGTTGCAGCTCAAAGCCATCGTCACCGGGCTGGATCTGCTGATGGTCAACAGTGGCGGCATCAGCCCGACCAGCAATACCAGCGAGCTGGCGCTCGGGGTCACTCTGCTGTTGGCGTTGTTCAGCATCCTGTTCGGTACCCGCCATCTCGATGCTACCGAACACCACAGGGGGATGGTGGTGGCCATCGCTTTCGAGTCGGTGGTCAAATTACTGGCCTTTATCGCGGTGGGGGGCTTCGCCCTCTGGCTGATCCTGAGCAAACCGGGCGAGGCTCACGAACAGGTGACCCGCGACTTCTTTGCGCAGGTGGTGGCGGTGAGCCCCGGCAACCTGCTGGAGCTTGCCATCTATACGGTGCTGGCGATGTGCGCCGTTATCTGCCTGCCGCGCCAGTTTCATGTGACTGTGGTGGAGAACAATCAGGGGCAGGATTTGCACTGGGCGCGCTGGATCTTCCCGCTCTACCTGTTCGTGATGGGGCTCTTTATCTGGCCGTTGGCGCTGGCGGGCAAGCAGTGGGTGGGTGCCGATATGGCCTCCGACACCTATGTGATCAGTCTGCCGATGGCCCTCGGTTTCGATGGCATGGCGATGCTGGCGTTTCTCGGCGGCACCTCGGCGGCCACCGGCATGGTGATCGTCTGCACCATAGCGCTGGCCATCATGGTGAGCAACGATCTGGTGCTGCCGGTGCTGCTGCGTCGCTTCTGGCGGCAGGGGCGCGACGAGCGGCTGGTGCGGCTGCTGTTGCAGGTGCGCCGTGGTGCCATCCTGCTGATCTTGCTGGCGGCCTGGGGGCTCTACCTCTGGCTCGGCGATCTCACCAGCTTGTCGCGCATCGGCTATCTCTCCTTTGGCGCGGTGGCCCAGTTTGCGCCAGCCCTGCTGCTCGGTCTCTACTGGCGTCACGGCAATCGCAAGGGGGTCTATCTTGGGTTGAGCCTCGGGGTGAGCCTCTGGTTCGTGACTCTGCTGGTGGAGAGCGGGCTGCTGGCCGGTTCACCGCTGGCCGAGCTGCTGGCGCCGCCGGACTGGCCCGCGTTTCGCGAGCTGAGTCTCGGAGCCTGGTGCATCTTCCTGAGCCTGCTCTTCAACCTGCTAGGTTATGTGGCCGGTTCCCTGCTGTCGCGCCCTGCGGTGAGCGAGCGGCTGCAGGCGGCCAACTTTGTCGGCAAGCCGAGCCGCGATACCGCTGCCCTCTATCAGGCGCGGGTCTCGGTCAAGGAGCTGGAGATGCTGGCGGCCCGCTTTGTCGGTTCAAGCCGGGTCAAACGCGCCTTTGGTCGTTTCGCCGGTGAGCGGGGCGGCACCCTGGCGCCCCAGATGCAGGCTTCGGCCGAGCTGATTGCCCACACCGAGCGGCTGCTGGCGGGGGTGTTTGGTACCTCGTCGGCGCGGCTGGTGCTTGCCTCTGCCCTGCAGGGACGCAACATGCAGCTCGAGGAGATCGCCACTATAGTCGATGAGGCCTCCGACGTGTTTCGCTTCAACCGCGGCCTGCTGCAGGGGGCGATCGAGCATATCGGGCAGGGGATCTCGGTGGTGGACAGGGAGCTTAGGCTGGTGGCATGGAACCGCCGCTACATCGAGCTGTTCCACTATCCGCCGGGGCTTATTCAGGCAGGGCGCCCCATTGAAGAGATCATCCGCTATAACGCCCAGCAGGGGCTCTGTGGCCCCGGCGATATCGAGGATCACGTGGCGCGGCGGGTCGCCTTTATGAAGCGGGGCAGCGCCCATATCTCGGCGCGGGAGCGCCCCGATGGGCGGGTGATCGAGATGCAGGGCAACCCCATGCCCGCCGGTGGTTTCGTCATGACCTTTACCGACATCACCCCGTTTCGAGATGCGGAGCGGGTGCTGCGCGAAGCGAACGAACATCTGGAGGCGCGGGTGGCCGAGCGTACCCGTGAGCTCTCCGAACTCAACCGCCAACTATTGCTGGTGAACCAGCAGGTGGAGCGGGCCAATCAATCCAAGAGCCGTTTTCTGGCGGCGGTCAGCCACGATCTGACCCAACCCCTCAATGCCGCCAAGCTGTTTACCTCCTCCCTGCTGGAAATGCTGCCCGATGCTGGTGAGCAGGCCCGCATCGCCCGTCATATCGATGATGCGCTGGGGGCGACCGAGGATCTCATCACCGATCTGCTCGATATCTCTCGGCTCGAAGCGGGCAAGTTCAAGGCCAAGAAGCTCGACTTCGCCCTGCGCGATCTGCTCGACAACCTCAAGGCGGAGTTTGGCGTGCTGGCGCAGGCGGGGGGGATCCACTTCTCGGTGGTGGAGAGCAAGCATGCGGTACACAGCGATGTGCGGCTGCTGCGCCGGGTGCTGCAGAACTTCCTCACCAATGCGTTTCGCTACAACCCGGGCGGCAGGGTGCTGCTCGGTTGCCGCCGGATGGGGGAGAAGATCCGCATCGAGGTGTGGGATAACGGCCCCGGCATCCCGCAAGACAAGCAGGAGGCGATCTTCGACGAGTTCTCCCGCCTCGATCACTCCCGCACCGCCAAGGAGCAGGGGCTGGGTCTGGGGCTTGCCATCGCCCGCGGCATATCGCTGGTGCTCGGTCATCAGCTCACATTGCAGAGCTGGCCGGGCAAGGGGTCGGTCTTTGCGGTGACCCTCAATCTGGCGACCCGGCCGGTCACGGCCCATCAGCTGGCGGCGCCGGTGGCGCGCGACAGCCAGCTGGAAGGTGTAGCCGTGCTCTGTATCGACAACGAGCGGGACATTCTGACCGCCATGAGCACCCTGCTCGGCCGTTGGGGCTGCGAGGTGCGCTGCGCCGTCGATCTGGCCGAAGCCGAGGCGCTGGTGGCAGACGGGTTTGTGCCGAGACTGGTGCTCTCCGACTACCACCTCGATGACGGCAAGACCGGGTTGGAGGCGCTGGCTGCCCTGCAGCGGGTGTGTGGCGATGAACTGGGAGGGATCATCATCAGTGCCGATCGCAAGAGCGAGCTGCAGGCGCAGATCCGCGAGCGGGGGTATGGCTATATCAGCAAACCGGTCAAACCACTCAAACTGCGGGCCCTGATGAACAGTCTGCTGCTGCGCTAGCCACATCCGGGGCGGCTAGCCGTGAACCGGCTCACAAAACCGCGCAATGATCCCGTGGACCCTGGTCATGGATGAATGCCGAGAACAGAGATTTATTGGCGAAGATATCTTCATCTTCCTGCGTAATGGCTGCCAGTTAGTGCATTGGCTTGCCACTGTCGGTGAACGCCGACAGTGGCAGACCGGATTGGCTCACTCTATAGTCGGGATGCGATTTTTTGCATCGCAAATGAAGTAACCGAAGGGCAAACCGATCGCGAGATCGGGACGCAAAGCTTCCGGTCCAGGGATGAGCCGTACTTGAGATAGCGGGGCCACCACAGGTTGTTGTGCACCTTTGCCAAGAGGCCGCACTGCCGTCTGCGTTACCTGTCAGGGCGTAGCCCTTTTCGTTGCCAACATAACGAAATAGGGAAATATAAAAATGCTAAGTCCAAAGCCTACCATGCTGGCCCTCGCGGTCGGTTTGTGCTGCGCCTCGTCCGCTTATGCTGCGGCGCCCGGCAAGCCCACCATCGGATGGGGCCCCACCAAGTTTTCCATCGTTGAAGTCGATCAGGCGGCCACTGCCTACAACAATCTGGTCAGGGTAAAGGATGCCGCCGATGTGGAGGTGAACTGGAACCTCTGGAGCGGCGATCTGGGCCAGAGTGCCAAGGTACTGCTCAATGGTCAGGAGGTGTGGTCCGGCCCCTCGGCCGCAGCGGGCAGCGCCAAATTCAAGGTGAAGAAAGGGGGGCGCTACCAGATGCAGGTGGCGCTGTGCAACGCCGATGGCTGTACCCTCTCTGATGCCAAGGAGATCGTGGTTGCCGATACCGACGGCAGCCATCTGGCGCCACTCAAGGCGCCGCTGCAGGAGAACAACAAGCCTTACGCCAACAAGTCCGGCAAGGTGGTGGGGACTTACTATGTGGAGTGGGGGGTCTATGGCCGCAAGTTTACGGTTGACAAGATCCCGGCCCAGAACCTGACCCATATCCTCTATGGCTTCACCCCCATCTGCGGCGGGGATGGCCTCAACGACAGCCTCAAGGAGATCGAAGGGAGCTTCCAGGCGCTGCAGCGGGCGTGTGCCGGTCGCGCCGACTTCAAGGTGGCGATGCACGATCCCTGGGCCGCCATCCAAATGCCGCAAGGCAACCTCACTGCCCATGACGAGCCCTACAAGGGCAACTTTGGCGCCCTGATGGCGCTCAAGCAGGCCTATCCGAACCTCAAGATCCTCCCCTCGGTCGGCGGTTGGACCCTCTCCGACCCCTTCTACTTCCTCGGTGACAAAACCCAGCGTGACGTGTTTGTCGGTTCGGTGAAAGAGTTCCTGCAGACCTGGAAGTTCTTCGACGGTGTGGATATCGACTGGGAGTATCCGGGCGGACAGGGTGCCAACCCGAAACTGGGTAGCCCGAGTGATGGTGCCACCTATGTGGCCCTGATGAAGGAGCTGCGTGCCATGCTCGACGAGCTGGAGGCCGAGACCGGTCGCCAGTATGAGCTCACCTCGGCCATTGGTGCGGGGGGTGACAAGATCCAGGATGTGGACTACAAGGCGGCCCAGCCCTACATGGACCACATCTTCATGATGACTTACGACTACAACGGTGCCTGGAGCAACACCGAACTGGGCCACCAGACCAACCTTTATGCGGCAAGCTGGGATCCCGCTACCAAGTACACCACCGACAAGGCGGTCAATCAGCTGCTGGCGCAGGGGGTTGAACCGGGCAAGCTGGTGGTCGGGGCCGCCATGTATGGCCGTGGCTGGACCGGGGTGAGCGGTTATCAGGGCAGCAACCCCTTCACCGGCAAGGCGACCGGCAAGGTGAAAGGCACCTGGGAGGACGGGGTGGTGGATTACCGCGACATCGTCAACAACCGGATGGGGGCGGGCTGGGAGAAGGGCTATGACGAAGTGGCCGAGGCGCCCTATCTGTTCAAGGCGGCGACCGGCGATCTCATCACCTATGACAACGAGCGCTCGGTCAAGGCCAAGGGGCAGTATGTGCTGGCCAACAAGCTCGGTGGCCTCTTCTCCTGGGAGATCGATGCCGACAACGGCGACATCCTCAACGCCATGCATGAAGGGCTGGGCCACGGCGAGGGGACGACTCCACCAGCCAACAAGCCGCCATTGGCCAATGCAGGCAGTGACCTCAAGGTGACCGGCCCGACCGAGGTGACGCTGGATGGGTCGGCCTCCCACGATCCGGAAAACAGCGCGCTCAGCTACAGTTGGAAGCAGATCTCCGGGCCGCAGGCTGCCCTGCTCGATGCCACTCAGGCCAAGGCCCGCGTGGTGCTGGATGCTGTGGCTGCCGACATCAATCTGGTGTTCGAGCTGACAGTGAGCGATGACCAGCAGTTGAGTGCCAAGGATCAGGTGGTGGTGACCAACAAGGCGCCGCAGGCCAATCTGGCGCCGGTGGTGAGTCTACCTGCCACGGCCTCTGTGGAGGCGGGCAAGCAGGTGACCATCAAGGCGACCGCCTCCGATCCGAACGGTGATCCGTTGACTTATCAGTGGAGTGTGCCGGCAGGCATCACCGCAACGGGTCAGAACAGCGCCACTCTGGTGGTCACCGGCCCGAGCGTCACCAGCGACACCAGCTATGACCTGAGCGTCACCGTCTCCGACGGCGGGCTGGATGCCAGCGCGGCAACCCGTCTGACGGTCAAACCGGCCAGCAGCGGCGGTGGTTGCACGGCAACCGATCCGGATGCGGCCAACTGGCCAGTCTGGAAAGCGGCAAGCACCTATAACAGCGGCGACAAGGTGAGCCACAACCAGCTGGTGTGGCAGGCCAAGTACTGGACCCAGGGCAACGAACCTAGCCGCACCGCGGATCAGTGGCTGCTGGTGAGCAAGGTGCAACTGGGTTGGGATGCCAATGTGGCCTACAACGGTGGCGAGCTCACCACCCATAACGGCCGTCAGTGGAAGGCGCAGTACTGGACCAAGGGCAATGAGCCCAGCAAACACGACGTCTGGCAGGATGTGGGAGCCGCCAGCTGTAAATAAGCATTGAATGGTGGCGGGGCATGCCAGTCATGCCCCGTTTTTTCTCCCCGCTTCGCCATATTCTGGCGGGCCTGCCAACCGGTTTCACCCCAGCTTCTCTCTTGTGCTTGCAAAGCGGCCCTTCCGGGCTAGTGATTAATGCTCCCTCCGCTTGCTGGCATCTGTGCCGCACGGTGCTTTTTGTGGTGCCGCTTGTGTTGGTACATGTCGGCATCGGCTCTGGCAAACGCGGCAGCAAAGTCGCCGCGATAGGGGGCCATCCCCATGCTGCACGAGATAGTGGGGGAGGCGCTGGCCAGCATGGTCGTCAGCCTGGCCATCGCCTGTTGCAGCTCGGTCGGTGTCAGAGTGGTGAGCAGCACAAACTCATCCCCGCCGAAGCGGGCGGCAATCACCCCCTGACCGAAGTGCTGGCGTATGCCATCAGCGATAAGGCGCAGGGCCTGATCACCCGCCAAATGGCCACTGCTGTCATTGAGCTGCTTGAGATTATCCATGTCGATCAGCAGCAGGGTGCCTTCCGGCTGCCCCTGCAGAGCGAGTTCGAATTGCTGGCGATTGGCGAGCCCGGTCAGCTGGTCGGTATTGGCCAGCTGATAGATGCGGCGGGACTGCTGATAGATGGTGATGGCGTGGCGAATATCCCGCGCCAGGATCGCCATCAGGTGGCTGTCGTAGCGGGTAAAGGCATTACGTTTGCTGCTGTCCATATTGATCATGCCGTAGAGCTGACCATCGATATGGATCGGGGTCGCCAGCGTGGCCTGGATGGGCAGGTCGGTGCAGTTGACCAGCAGCTCTCTGTCCTGTTCGGACAGGGGCATGGTGGCATTTATCTTCGACAGGTCGTTGATCAGCAGTGTTTTGTTGCAGCGCCCCTGAGTCAGCTTGTACTGAAAGGTGTGCTCCAGCGGCAGATTGATCCGCCGCAGTTTCACCAAATCCATGCCGATGGCCGCTTCATACCTCAACATGCCTGTGCCCGGCAGCAGCTTGATCAGGCAGCCCATCTCGGCCCCCGGGATCAACATCACGGCTCGTCTGAGCAGATCCTCCAGAAAGGCCTCTTCGGTCTGGTATTGCGCCGAGTTGCGGGCCAGTTCGGCGGTGGTTTCGTTGATCTTGAGCGCCTCACTCAGATGCTGCCACTGGCGGTGCAGATGGTAGCGGTAGTGGCGATAGAGCCAGAAGGTGCAGATAAGGTAGCTCTGGACTAGCAAGGTGCTGGCAAGCGGCGCCCTTTGCCAGCCATTGAGGCTGTTGATAAGCCAGATCATCCCGGCCAGTGGCAAGGCATAAATCGTCAAACGAACAAATTGGTCGTATCTGGATAACCGGGTGCGTGAGGGCAGTTCGTTGGGCATGAAGACACCTGCTGGCCATGCAAAGCGGCGATTATAAATTCATTAGTTGCGACACAGATGGGTCTTTTGTCGCATATTGTTCTTACTCATTGATTTTTCTCAATTTGGTGTGATGCAGATCAAAAAAATGGTGTGAGGTATCTGGTTGGAGGTGATGAGATTAGGTCTGCATATCCGGCTGTTTTTTAAACATTAATTTCTTGAAAGTGGGTAATTGTCAGGGTTGGTAACTGGTGGGCTGGCAATGGTCCGATTTGCTTACTTATCAGAATTACCCTACAGTCAATCGGCGATTATTTATCGCCAGAAATAACGTTGTGACAAGGGCAAACCGATTGAAAAGTCGGGACGCAAAGCTTCCGGTCTAAGGGTCAAGACGGCCTAGGATAGCGGGGCCACCACAGTAGAATGCAGGCTGCCTTTGCCAAGGGGTGGCCGTTTTTGTGTCACCTGTCGTGTTGCGTTGCCCTTTCGTTTTTCCAATAACGAAAAGGAAAGCAATATGCTAAGTCCAAAACCCGCACTGCTGGCCATGATGGTCGGCACCCTGCTCGCCTCCTCCGCCGCTTATGCGGCAGCTCCCGGAAAACCCGCCATCGGTTGGGGCCCCACCAAGTTTGCCATCGTTGAAGTCAACCAGTCCGCGACCGCTTATAACGAGCTGGTCAAGGTGAAGGATGGCGCCGATGTGACCGTCACCTGGAATCTCTGGAACGGCGATATTGGCCAGAGTGCCAAGGTGCTGCTGGATGGCAAGGAAGTCTGGTCCGGTCCCTCTTCCGCCG
This sequence comes from Aeromonas sp. S12(2024), assembly GCF_041402305.1. Classification (NCBI taxonomy): domain Bacteria; kingdom Pseudomonadati; phylum Pseudomonadota; class Gammaproteobacteria; order Aeromonadales; family Aeromonadaceae; genus Aeromonas; species Aeromonas sp. S12(2024). Next base: position 196,879 of record NZ_JBGLRB010000006.1, on the reverse strand, counting down.
CGGGTACCGCCACCTTCAAGGTGCACAAGGGGGGCCGCTATCAGATGCAGGTCGCGCTGTGCAACGGCGATGGCTGTACCCTGTCTGATGCCAAGGAGATCGTGGTCGCCGATACCGACGGCAGCCACCTTGCACCGCTCAAGCCTGCCCTGCAGGAGAATAACAAACCCTATGTCAACAAGTCCGGCAAGGTGGTCGGCACCTACTATGTGGAGTGGGGGGTCTATGATCGCAACTTCACCGTGGACAAGCTGCCGGCCCAGAACCTGACCCATATCCTCTATGGCTTCACCCCGATCTGTGGCGGTGATGGCCTCAACGACAGCCTCAAAGAGATTGCCGGCAGCTTCCAGGCGCTGCAACGTGCCTGTGCCGGGCGCAAGGATTTCCAGGTCGCCATTCACGATCCCTGGGCCGCGCTGCAAAAAGGGCAGGGGTCACTGGTCGCCTGGGATGAGCCCTACAAGGGTAACTTTGGCAACCTGATGGCCCTCAAACAGGCCTATCCGGACCTGAAGATCCTCCCCTCCGTCGGTGGCTGGACCCTCTCCGACCCCTTCTTCTTCATGCATGACAAGGCCAAGCGTGACGTGTTCGTCGCCTCGGTCAAGGAGTTCCTGCAGACCTGGAAGTTCTTCGACGGTGTCGATATCGACTATGAGTTCCCGGGCGGCGACGGTGCCAACCCCAATCTGGGGGACAAGACCAAAGATGGGGAAACCTATGTGCTGATCATGAAGGATCTGCGCGCCATGCTCGACGAGCTGGAGGCCGAGACCGGTCGCACCTATCAGCTCACCTCCGCCATCGGGGCCGGTTACGACAAAATTGAGGATGTGGATTACAAGGCTGCCCAGCAGTACATGGACCACCTCTTCGTGATGAGTTACGACTACAACGGTGCCTGGAGCAATACCTCCCTGGGTCATCAGGCCAACCTCTATCAGGCCACCAACGGCTCGGCCAACAAGCGCTACAACACTGATGCAGCGGTACAGCAACTGCTGGCGCAGGGGGTCGACTCCGGGAAGCTGGTGATCGGTGCCGCCGCCTACGGTCGCGGCTGGAAAGGGGTGAGCGGATATCAGGGCAACGATCCCTTCACCGGCACTGCCACCGGCAAGATCAAGGGCACCTGGGAAGATGGCGTGCTGGATTATCGCCACATCGTCAACAGCCATATGGGCGCAGGCTGGGAGTACAACTACGACGAGACTGCCGAAGCGGCCACCCTGTTCAAGCCCTCCACCGGCGAGCTGATCACCTATGACGACGAGCGCTCGGTCAAGGCGAAAGGCCAATACGTGCTGGCCAACAAGCTGGGCGGGCTCTTCTCCTGGGAGATCGATGCCGACAACGGCGACATCCTTAACGCCATGCATGAAGGTCTCGGTCACGGCGAAGGGGTCACTCCGCCCGCCAACAAGCCGCCGGTTGCTAATGCGGGCAGCGATGTGGCGGTGACCGGCCCGGCTACCCTGCTGCTGGATGGCTCAGCCTCCCACGATCCGGAAAAAGGCTCCCTTACCTACAGCTGGAAGCAGGTTTCCGGTCCGCAAGCCGTGCTGGGTGATACCACGCAGGCCAAGGTGCGGGTCGATGTGAATGCCGTCAGTGCCGATACCGCCCTGGTATTCGAGCTGACGGTGACCGATGACCATCAACTGACCGCCAGGGATCAGGTGGTGGTGACCAACAAGGCGCCGCAGCCCAACCTACCACCAGTGGTCACTCTGCCCGCCAGCGTCAAGGTGGAAGAGGGCAAGCAGGTGAGCATCACCGCCAAGGCATCCGACCCCAACGACGACGAGCTGATCTATCAATGGCAAGTGCCTGCCGGTATCACGGCGACCGGCCAGAGCAGCGCCACCCTGGTGGTCACCGGCCCGGCGGTGGATGTCGAAACAGGTTATGACCTCTCAGTGACAGTCTCTGACGGTGCGCTCGACGCCAACGCGGCAACCCGCCTCACCGTTACCCCGATCAACGAAGGCGGTGAGGGTGGCTCTTGCAACACCACAGATCCGGAAGCAGCCAACGTTCCCGCATGGCAGGCCAGCAAGGTCTATAACGGCGGTGACAAGGTGAGCCATAACCAGCTGGTATGGCGTGCCAAGTACTGGACTCAGGGTAATGAGCCGAGCCGCGCCGCCGATCAGTGGGCGCTGGTGAGTCAGGTTGATCTGGGTTGGAACGCTGCCGTTGCCTACAACGGCGGGGATCTCACCAACCACAACGGCCGTCAGTGGAAGGCCAAGTGGTGGACTCAAGGCAACGAGCCGGGCAAGCACGATGTCTGGCTGGATATCGGGGCAGCAAGCTGTAACTGAGGCCTCCTCACCGATGACGGGGCATGGCGACATGCCCCTCATTCCCGGTAGCAATATGAACGAGAATCCGACAATGACCACAAATGTGACCCGAATCGCTGCCCTCATCATGGCAACCCTGGCGGCTGGCCCCTTGTCTGCCACCACCTCGCCCCTGATATTCAATGACACGACACCGCAAAGCGATCTTGCGGGCAGCCTGGCTGCCAGAGTGCAGTTTGCCCAGAGCCAGATCCTGCCGTCCCATCCCAAAGAGGGGGATCGCCAACCCATCCTGACCAGCCTGCGCAAGAGTCTGCTGCTGGTGCAACCGCTCCAGGCCGACGGGGTGACCCCGATGACAGTGGAGGCCCGTGACGGCAGCGGCACGCTGCTGGGCTCCCTGACCTTGTCACCGCCATCGGCGCTGCCCGAGACTGTCTATCACCTCGCGGGGGTTCCCGAAGGCGGAGTGAGCTTCGTCCCGGAGAGCGGGACCACTGCCGTCATCAGCAGCAGTGCTGATTTGGCCAAACTGAGCGACAAGAGCGGCACCTTCCTCAAGGATCGGCTGACTGGTCGCGCGCTGGTGGAGATCCAGACCGCCGACGGCCGTTGGGTTCGGGATATCTACCTGCCCGTGAGCCCGGAGCTGGAGGGTAAGATGGTGCGCTTGCGTTCCAGCGCAGGCTACAACTCGACAATTTTCTATGGCGAGCGGCAGGTGACCGTCTCCCGTGGCCAGACCCTGCAGTTCAAGTTTGCCAATGGGCAGTGGTTCCGCGAGGGGGAGCTGGAGAACAACCGCATCACCTATGCAGCGAATACCTGGAGCGGCGAGCTGCCTGCCGAGTGGATCCAGCCCGGACTGAACCTCTCCGTTCGTCAGGGCAATCTCAGTGGTGAACTGCGTGACATCAAGGTCGGCGCCCCCGGCGAGCTGCTGCTGCACACCATCGACATCGGCATGCTCACCCCGCCACGGGATCGCTTTGCCTTTGCCAATGACAAGGAGGCACATCGCGAATACTTCCAGACCATCCCGGCCAGCCGGTTGATCGTCAGTCAGTATGCACCGCTCTCCCTGCCTGAGGTGATGCTGCCCAATGGCACCCTGCTGACCGATTTTGACCCGAGCGAGGGGGGTTGGCATGGCGGCACCATGCGCCAGCGCATCGGCAAGGAGCTTATCTCCCACGGCATCGACAATGCCAACTACGGCATCAACAGCAGTGCCGGTGAAGGGGAGGGGAGCCATCCCTTTGTGGTGGCCCAGCTGACGGCGCACAACAGCCGCGGCAAATATGCCAATGGGGTTCAGGTGCACGGTGGCTCCGGCGGCGGTGGCATCGTCACGCTGGATGATTCGCTGGGCAACGAGTTCAGCCACGAGGTGGGCCACAACTTCGGCCTTGGCCACTATGTGGATGGTTTCCGCGGCTCGGTTCATCGCAGTGCCGATCAGCTCAACTCCAGCTGGGGCTGGGACAGTGACAAACACCGTTTCATCCCCAACTTCTCACCGACCCGCACTAATGAGGATGCCTGTCTGGATGGCCAGTGCCAGCCACCGTTCGATGGCCGCAAGTTTGGCCACGATGCGATGGCAGGCGGCCGCCCTCTCTCCGGCGCCAACCGTTTCACCCTCTATACCCCCAATTCGGCCGCCATTATCCAGCGTTTTCTGGAGAGCAAGGCGGTGTTCGATGCCAACTCGGCCACCGGCTTTAGCAAGTGGAACAGTGCGACGGCCAGGATGGAGCCCTATCAGCACACAATCGAGGGGATCGAGAAGGTCGATGCCCCCATGGATGCCCTGAGCGAGGCTGGACTGAGTGCCCTGCTGGCGGATTACGGCTTGGTCAGGGTCGCCATGTGGGATGGTCGCTGGACTCGTGATATCCGGGTGCCGGTTGCCTCTGCGGACAACCGTGGGCGCAGTCTGACCATCGATCACGGGGCCGGTTACAACAGTCGCCTCTTTATTAACGGCAAGGAAATTGTGGTGAACCGGGGCTTCAAGAAGAGCTTCACCTCGGATGGCCAGAGCTGGGTGGAGGTCTCCCCCATCGATACCAAGGTTGCGCGCAAGCCCGAGCAGTTCGGCGTGCCGGTGACCACCCTGGTGGGCTATTACGATCCGCAAGGAGCCCTGCGCAGCTACATCTATCCGGCTCTGCACGGCGCTTACGGCTTCACCTATCCGGATGACAGCAACACCCTGTCCGGCAATGACTGCCAGTTGCAGGTGGAGACCCGCGATGGTCTGCAGCGCTTCAGGCTGGCCAATCACAGAGCGGCCAGCAGCGTCATGAACAAGTTCCACATCAACCTGCCCACCGCCAGCGAGCCCGGTCGCGCCACTATCCAGTGCCGTGGCCAGACACTGGTACAGCAGAGCTTGTTGCCACCGCAGCAGATCCTCTCCTTTACCGTCAACGGGCGGCCGCTGGATCAGGGCGTGGTGGAGAACCGGCCTCCGGTGGTGACCGTACCGGCGCAGCTTGGCGGCATCGGCGGTGAGTGGCTGACCATCACCGCCGAGGCGAGGGATCCCGAGGGGGATGCGCTGAGCTACCGCTGGCACTTCCCGACGGGCTGGCAGGTAGAAGGCGAGACCAGTGCCAGCCTGCGTCTGCTACCGCCGGCTGTTACCACTAGTGAGCAGCATGAGCTGAGTGTGAGCGTCTCGGACGGGGTACATCAAAGCGAAGGGCGCGTCGTGCTGACGCTGGCGCCCGTGGTCGACGGCTCTTGCAACACCACAGATCCGGAAGCGGCGAATGTTCCCGCATGGCAGGCCAGCAAGGTCTATAACGGCGGCGACAAGGTGAGCCACAACCAGCTGGTATGGCGTGCCAAGTACTGGACTCAGGGCAATGAACCGGGCCGCGCCGCCGATCAGTGGGCGCTGGCGAGTCAGGTTGAGCTGGGCTGGAGCGCGACCGTTGCCTACAACGGCGGTGAGCTGACCAACCACAACGGCCGTCAGTGGAAGGCCAAGTGGTGGACTCAAGGCAATGAGCCGGGCAAGCACGATGTCTGGCTGGATGTCGGGGCGGCAAGCTGCCCCTAGGTTGAGTCCATGATGAAGATGGCGGAGTCTGTTCAGGCGGGCTCCGCCTTTTGCCACAAAACCATAGAGAGCAACAATAATGAAAAAAAACCGCATCACCCTTCTGCTTGCCAGCATGATGCTGAGCGGCCACCTGTGGGCGGCCGAGGCATATGACATCAACAAATCCTATCCGGGCGGCAGCCAGGTCAATTACAACGGCCAGGTTTTCGAGGCCAAGTGGTGGGTCAACCCGGGTCAGACTCCCGGCATGGCGGCCGCCAATGAGTGGGATACCCCGTGGAAGCTTGTCGGCGAAGGGGAAGTGACCCCGCCGGATACCGGTGGCGATGACAAGCCCAATCCGCCGACGCCAACTCCGCCGGATGGCAGCACTACCCCCGTCTATATGAGTCAGGCCGAGCTGGATGCCAAAGAGAAGGCGCTGACCGACTTCCCGGCGATGGAAGCGGTCAAGGCTTCCATCGCTACCCGGGACAATCTGGTGGTCGAGGCGGTGCAGCCGGGCCGTGCCGACAACCCGGGCAACGTCAAGCGGGTCGAAACCCTGCTGAGCGAGAGCCAGTTCAACTACCTGTTCCCGCTGCGCGCCCCCGAGTACACCTATCGCGGCCTGTTGCAGGCGGCGGCCAAGTTCCCGGCCCTGTGCAGCGACTATAGCGATGGCCGCGATGCCGATGCCATCTGCCGCAAGACCCTGGCGACCATGTTCGCCCACTTCGCCCAAGAGACTGGCGGCCATGAAAACTGGCGCCCGGAAGCCGAGTGGCGTCAGGCGCTGGTCTACGTGCGCGAGATGGGATGGAATGAGACCATGCGCGGCGGTTACAACGCCGAGTGCCGTCCCGATGTGTGGCAGGGTCAGCAGTGGCCGTGCGGTACGTTCGACAATGGCGAGTTCAAGAGCTACTTTGGCCGCGGCGCCAAGCAGCTCTCCTACAACTACAACTACGGCCCCTTCTCCGAGGCGATGTTCGGTACGGTGCGCACCCTGCTCGACCGCCCCGATCTGGTGGCCGACACTTGGCTGAACCTCGCCAGCGCGGTGTTCTTCTATACCTATCCGCAGCCGCCCAAGCCCTCCATGCTCCATGTCATCGATGGTACCTGGCAGCCGAATGACCATGACAAGCAGAACGGTCTGGTGCCGGGCTTCGGGGTCACCACCCAGATCATCAACGGCGGGGTGGAGTGCGGCGGTCCGGTTGAGCATGCCCAGTCCCAGAACCGCATCAACTACTACCGCGAGTTTGCCAACTACCTCGGGGTGGCGGTGCCATCCGACGAGGTGCTGGGTTGCAAGAATATGAAGGTGTTTGATGACAATGGCGCCGGTGCCTTGCCCATCTATTGGGAGCAGGACTGGAGCTATGTGGCAGAGAACCCCAACGGCGGCAAGAGTTACGCTTGCAAGCTGGTGGGCTACCAGACCCGTTTCAGCGCCTTCAAGGCAGGGGATTACAGCCGCTGCGTTCAGCACTTCTATCCGGAGGTGGTGATCGAGGATAACGGCGGTGGCACCAACCTGCCACCGGTGGCCAATATCACCGGCCCGGCGCAGGCCGAAGGTGGCAGCAAGGTGACCCTTTCCGGCCAGCACTCCAGCGATCCGGAAGGCAAGCCGCTGACTTATGCCTGGACTATCCCGGCTGGAGCCTCTGCCCCGGCACTGGATCAGGTAACACTGGAGTTGACCCTGCCCAAGCCGGCCAGCGATACCAAACTGGATATCAAACTGACGGTCACTGATGAAGGTAATCTGAGCCGCAGCACTACCCATAGCCTGCTGGTGAAAGGGGAGGAGGGGGGTGTAACGCCGCCTGACTATCCGGCCTATAAAGAGGGGACTCCCTACAAGGCGGGCGAGCGGGTCAGCAACGGCGGTGCCAGCTACGAGTGCAAACCGCACCCCTACACCGGCTGGTGTGCCGGTGCCGCCTGGGCTTATGAGCCGGGCAAGGGCACGGCTTGGGCCGATGCCTGGATCAAGCTCTGAGCCGTTTCAGGGTTACAACGCTTACCGATTAGCCAGCGCACTATCTGGTGTAATCACAGTCTGGAGCAATAAAAGATGGGGCCTGCGGGCCCCATTCTTGTTTGGTGGAGTTCAGGTTTGGCCGTGGAACATCTGGCCCGGACAGGACAGCGCCTCGAAAGGGCTGTGTGATGATGTGTGTTGTAGTTTTATTACGTTTTCCGTGAAAGGCTTTCAGCAATTACTTGCCGTAGCGGAAGTAGTATTCACGGGTGGAGGGGGCATAGGCATCTTTCTCTACAACGCCGTTCTTGGTGGTTGCACCGCGCAGGTGGAACAGGACTGCCAGATTCTCAAACATGGTTTACCTCATCGCTCTGTCATTTATGGTTATGGTGTGTGACCTGGGTCACGGTTTGATCCTATGGTCATTTGTGAGCCAGATCAACTTTCTGTGTTGTAAATTTACAAAAATCATGGAAAGGGTTTTCAAATGCAATGCCCTTTATGGAAAGGCTTTCCCGAGGTGACGGGGGAGAAGCTGACGATCAGCCTGCAAAAGATGCTTGAGAGCGGGGGCGTTGCACGGGGAAAGAGGCTTGCTGCACGGCCTCTCCTTTATAGGTGCTTGAGCCGATTTATGACATAAAACAGAGAGATAGCACGCGTCTTGCTGGTAAAAACAGCGAACTGCTGCAATTTTGACTAAACGAATCAGTCGTGGTTATTTTAGGGTTGACAGCAAAGCGGGTGATGCCTATCATGCGCCTCCGTTGCCGGAGATAACTTCGGTGGCGCCGAGGTGAGTTGGGGTTATAGCTCAGCTGGGAGAGCGCTTGCATGGCATGCAAGAGGTCCGCGGTTCGATCCCGCGTAGCTCCACCAAATTCTCCTCGAACAATCTGGAATCAAAGGGGTTATAGCTCAGCTGGGAGAGCGCTTGCATGGCATGCAAGAGGTCCGCGGTTCGATCCCGCGTAGCTCCACCAGATTCTTGATTGTGATTGAATACCCAGGGCAGTGTGGTGTGTATCACCCAAGCCGACCTTTGTGGGGTTATAGCTCAGCTGGGAGAGCGCTTGCATGGCATGCAAGAGGTCCGCGGTTCGATCCCGCGTAGCTCCACCACTATTTAGGATGAATGGCCGCCAGAACCATTTATTCAGTACCGAATTTGGGGTTATAGCTCAGCTGGGAGAGCGCTTGCATGGCATGCAAGAGGTCCGCGGTTCGATCCCGCGTAGCTCCACCATTATTTAGGATGAATGGCCGCCAGAACCATTCATTCAGTACCGAATTTGGGGTTATAGCTCAGCTGGGAGAGCGCTTGCATGGCATGCAAGAGGTCCGCGGTTCGATCCCGCGTAGCTCCACCAAATTCTTGTTACAAGAAGCAAAAGGCCACCGCATCGCGGTGGCCTTTTTGTTTTCTCCATCATTTATTTTCTCCATACGTCCGCGCCTTTCATTTGTAAATCCAATGACCTGAATGAAAAAGCCCGCGAGACTCGCGGGCTTTGCTTGCACTATTCAGATGCGCTTGTGATTAATGGCGACGTCGCCAGGCCAGTGGCAACAGGGCCAGCAGGCCGAGTCCCAGTGCACCACCGCCTGAGGAGGTGTCCGGTTTGGTGGCATCGCTCTCCAGTCTCAGGTCGACGATGATGGGATCATGGTCGGAGGCACTGAAGGGGTTGTCAGACTTGGGCAGGGAGCCGGTGTACTGGCTGCCGTATTCGAACAGGGAGCTCTCGAAGGAGTTGATGTGCCAGTCGGCGACACCAGCCACCTTGCTGGCCAGCGCCGGGTTGGCGAGGGCATAGTCCAGGGTGCCCAGCTCCCCGTCGTAGCTGTAGGAGATGGCTTTCTCCTTGTTGAATTTGACGTTGAGATCGATCAGGCCGTAGCTGCGAGTCACTTCGCGACCGAGCTGTTCATAGGACTGCTCACCGATAAAGGTGTGGGAGGCCGATACGATCTTCCGCTCGCTGGTGGCCGGGTTGTAGTCGGTCAGCACCCGGATCGGATCTTCCTTGGCGTAGGAGTTGAAGTCGCCCACCAGCAGCACCTGGCCCGGCAGTTTGCTGACCGCCTCACCCAGCACCTTGGCGGCAGAGACCCGGAACTCGGTGCACTTGCCTTGCAGGTCGGCCGGTTCTGTCTTGCCATCACCATTTTCGTAGCAGCCTGACCCCTTGGATTTGAGGTGGTTGACCACCAGTGTCAGCGGCTCCTTGCTCTTGGCGAGGGTGAAGGTCTGAACCAGAGAATCGCGCTGACCGGCTGTCTTGGCTACACCACCAGTGGTGTAGCGCTGCTCCGGCAGCTTGATGACGCTGGCATCTCCGCTGGTGGTGAGCAGGGCAGGGCGGTAGATCATCGCCACCATGATGGCGTCACCGCCGAAGAACTTGCCATCGGTAAGGGCAGTGACCGGCAGACGCACATAGGCGTAGTGTTTGCTCGCATCCTTCTGCTGTTCGTTGAGGCGGGTCACCAGATTGTGGAGGGCCGAGTTATCCTCGAAGCCGTTGTTCTCCATCTCCATCAGGCCGAGCAGATCGGCATCCATTGCGGTGATGGCATTGACGATCTTGGTGCGCTGCTTCTCGAACTCGGGCTGGCTCTTGGCACCCCGGTTGCAACCTTTGGCGTTGTCGGCATCCGCCTGATCCTTGCACAGGATATTGAGTGCGCCGCCGATGCTGGAGTGGCTGGTGAAGTAGTTGAGCACGTTGAAGCTGCCGATCCGCAGATCGCTGCCAGCGAGGCGAGCCGGTGCGTCTTGACGATCCTCTTCAGGGCTGCGCAGCAGGGCGCCGGCAGTCAGGGTGACATCGCTCGGTACCACCAGACGGAACGCATCCTTGTTGTATACGATGACCCCCTCCAGCCCGGTCAGTTGATCACCGATGCGCAGATATCCCTGATCGGCATCCCAGCTCGGGAACCAGGGCAGTAGGCCATCCGGTGCTTTGTAATCAGACTCGACCACCAGACGGTTACTGCCATTTTTGGTGGCCAGTGCGACAGCGTCCGCACTGTTGGCAACATGAAGTTGGGTCGGTTTGATCAGCGGGGTTTTGTGGGCCAACTCTACGTTGTTGCGATAGACCTTGTAGTCGAAGCCGTAGTTGCGGGTCAGGTGCAGGTCACTGCTGCTGTCGAGCCGTACCCGCATCCCTTCGTGACGATTGAGGGCTTGCGCCAGCGTCTCCCCTTCATTGACCTGCAGTACGCTGGTCGGCACATTCAGCCCTTGTGCGGTGACTTGCAGGCGGGCTTTGCTGGATTCGAAGGTGGGTTTGAGCTGGGTGCCGCCGTAATACTCCTCGACCTTGGCTTCGAGGCAGAGTTCAGCCCCCGGTTTGATGTCTTTATATTTGGTCGCGAAGTCCTTGTCGTTCAGATAGACAAAGATGCCATCAGAGGTGGCTGGGTTGCCATCGCCCACCGGGTCAGTCAGATAGAAACCCTTGGTCAGGCTTTGGCCCAGCGTCGTCACGATACCGCGAACGTTGAAGGTGCCCGTGCTGATTTTGCCGGTCACATTGCCGTTCTTGTCGGTCACGGTCTGGGTGGCCAGCGCGCTGGCGGAGCCTGTACCCTGAATGGTCGGGATGGGGGTGAGTTGAGCCGGATCGGACGGGCAGACAAATGCCGCATGGGCGCCTGAGGATGCAAGTGCCAGCCCCACGGCCAGCGACAGCAGGGTACGAGTACCTTTCATAGGAGTTCCTTTTTTATTTTTGCCAGTGATTCCATAGCCTTGGCTCGTTGACCAAGGGCGCGCATTGTCACATTTCTGGCATGTCATACCAGTGAGCCAACGCACATTAAACGAATCTGGGAAGACGAGGAAAAGCGTTTTTATGATCCCAGTAACAGTATGATTTTTTTGATAATTCAATCAATTTTAACCCTGTGATCATGACGCTTTCGTGGCAGGGGATAATTCTCTTTGAGAATAAAGATTGAGGGGATCTTGTCGCCTTCCTATACTGGGTTCGTTCCTCACGGAACCCAGGTAAAGGGCAAACCGGCAGTGATGTCGGGGCGCAATGCTTCCGGTCTCGATCGCGGATCCAGATAGCGGGGTTTCCCTGGGTGAGGGGTGGTTTTTGTGGCAGGTCCATTGCCAGTTGTCTGCGCCCATCATGCAGGTTGCGATTGTTCTTTGCCTTGGTGACCAATGCCAAGACAAAACAAGGAAGATAACAATATGCAACAGCTCTTCAGACCCAGCAGGCTTGCCATGCTGGTCGCCCTTGCGGCTGCGCCCGCCTGGGCCCAGGCCGCTTATCCCGCCTATAAATCCGGTACTGCCTACAAGGCTGGCGATATCGTCAGCAACGTCGGTGCCCTCTATGAATGCAAAGAATTTCCCTATTCAGGCTGGTGCGGGGCATCCCCCTATCACTATGAGCCGGGTGTCGGGGTGGTCTGGGCAGATGCCTGGAAGCCCTATGGGGGCGAGGTGCCCCCTCCTGCACTCGGTGTAGCCGTCAGCTCACCGGCTGCCGGTTCCAGTTTTAATGAAGGAGCCAGCGTGGCGCTGGCAGTGACCCTGAGCGGCCCGGTGACGGCGCTGGTTAAAGTGGAATACCTTGTCGACGGCAAGCTGGTCGCCACGGCCAGCGCCTCGCCCTGGAGTGCCAGCTGGAGCGCTGCCGGAGTGGGAGGCCATACCCTCAAGGCTCGCGCGCTGGATAAAGATGGCAAGGTGCTGAGCGAGGCTGATTCGAGCTTCAACGTCGCCGCCGTGGTGGCGCCAGAGGCGCCCAAGGTGAGCATTAGCAGCCCGGCCAGCGGCGCCAAGGTGACGCTGGGTCGCAGCGTGGCGGTGAGCGGTAACGTCACCGATGCCAACAACGATGTGGCCAAAGTCGAGCTCTATGTCGATGGCAAGAAGGTGGGCGAAGATACCACTGCCCCCTGGCAGGTGAACTGGACGCCGGATGCCAAAGGGAGTGCCGCCCTCAAGCTGGTGGCCACTGACAAGAGCAATCTGAGCGGCGAGTCGGCGGCGGTGACCGTCAATGTCGAGGAGGCCGCGCTGCCGCCCACCGGTGGCAACCTCTCTTGTGACATTCGCCAGATCTATCGCCCGGATGGTTACGAGTGCATGGGGGATGACCATGCCCGCCGGGTCATCGGCTACTTCACCTCCTGGCGCACCGGCAAGAATGGCCTGCCCGCCTATCTGGTGAGCGATATTCCGTGGAACAAGATCACCCACATCAACTACGCCTTCGCGGCGGTGGATGAGCAGAGCCATCAGGTCAAGGTGGACGACGCTGCCACCAAGATGACCTGGGATGGTGTGCCGGGTGCCGAGATGGATCCTGAATTTGCCTACAAGGGCCACTTCAACCTGCTGTCGAAGTACAAGAAGCAGTATCCGGACGTGAAGACCCTCATCTCGGTCGGCGGCTGGGCCGATACGCGCGGCTTCTACACCGCCACCACCAAGGGCGATTGCTCGGTCAATACTGCCGGTATCAACACCCTGGCTGACTCGGCGGTGAATTTTATCCGCCAGTACGGTTTTGACGGGGTCGATATCGACTACGAATACCCCACCTCGATGAAGGATGCGGGCAACCCCAACGATTTCCCGCTCTCCAACCAGTGCCGGGCCAAGCTGTTTGCCAATTACGAGGTGCTGATGAAGACTTTGCGGGCGCGGCTCGACAACGCAGGTAACGAAGATGGCCGCAAGTATATGCTGACCATCGCCTCACCGGCTTCTGCCTATCTGCTGCGTGGGATGGAGAACTTCCAGGTCACCCAGTACCTCGATTACGTCAACCTGATGACCTATGACTTCCACGGTGCCTGGAACCACTTTGTCGGTCACAACGCGGCCCTGTTCGACAACAATGCCGACCCCGAGCTCTCCCATTGGGGCGTCTATACCCAGACCCAGTTTGGCGGTATCGGTTACCTCAACGCCGCCTGGTCTGCCCACTACTTCCGCGGTGCGCTGGCGGCTGGCAAGATCAACGTCGGTGTGCCCTATTACACCCGCGGTTGGCAGGGGGTGAGCGGTGGCAGTCATGGGTTGGGTGGCAAGGCAGCCCTGCCGAGCCAGAACGAGTGCCAGCCGGGCACAGGTGGCAGCACCATTCCGTGCGGCAACGGGGCGGTCGGCATCGACAACATCTGGCATGATCTCGACAAGAACGGCAAAGAGATCGGCGGTGGCGCCGTGCCCATGTGGCATGCCAAGAACCTGGAGCATGCAGCCAGCCTCGGCATCACCACGCTGCCCAGCTACGGCACGGCCTGGGGTCTGGATCCCAACAATCCGGCTCACGTGATGCAGGGCAAGTATGTGCGTTACTACGATGAGAAGGCCCACGCGCCCTGGCTGTGGAACGAAGAGAAGAAGGTGTTCCTCTCAACCGAAGATGAAGAGTCAATGGGCCACAAGCTCGACTACATCATCAAGCGCGGTCTGGGTGGCGTGATGTTCTGGGAAATGGCGGGTGATTACGCCTTCGATCCGGCCAAGAACGAGTACGGCATGGGTAGTACCCTGACCACCCTGGCTTATGAGAAGTTTGCCAAGGCAACTCCGTACAACACCAAGCAAAACGATCTGGCCGCGCCGAGCGCCCAGCTCGACATCCAGGTCAGCCTCTCCGGCTTCAAGGAAGGGGACTCCAACTATCCGATCAACCCGAAACTCAAGCTGGTCAACAAGTCGACCCAGACCATTCCGGGCGGCGCGCGCATCGAGTTTCTGGTGCCCACCTCTACCTCTGACACCATCACGGATCAGAGTGGCATGGGCCTGAAAGTGGTGGAGAGCGGTGGCAACGACAACTCGGAAGGCATTGCCAACGAGAAGGACTTCCACAAGGTCGCCATGAACCTGCCGGGCTGGCAGACTCTGGCGCCGGGGGCCGAGATTGAAGTCGCCATGACCTACTACCTGCCCGCCGCTGGCGTGCCGAGCGGTATGCGCATCATCAGCGGCAGCCAGACCATTGGTCTCAAGGCCGAGTTCCCGACCCTGCCGGAGGCCGTGCTGGGCTCGGGTGGCGGCGAGAATCCGGGTACCAGCTGCAGCAGCCAGAACGTCAATCCGGCGGCCTACAAGGCCTATCCGAGCTGGCCACAGGGGGATCATGCCAATGGCGGCGATCGCATCACCCATAACAAGGTAGTGTGGCAGGCGAACTGGTGGACCAGCAGCGAGCCCAAGGCAACCGATGGCAGCTGGAAGTCTGTCTGTAGCTATTGATTTTAAAATCAATGAGATAAGTGAGGCTTCGGCCTCACTTTTTTTGTCTGGTTGGTCGCTCTGGTTGAAAATGCGCCTGCCTTTCCTGGCGGGCAGCCTCTATAATAGAGTCGATTAATAATCAGATGGATATCAGCGTATGGCGAGTATATTGGATTCCGTTGATCAACGAACTCAACTGGTGGGTGAAAACCGACTCGAGTTGTTGATGTTTCGTCTCGGCACCCGTCAGATGTTCGCCATCAACGTCTTCAAGGTACGGGAAGTGGTCAAGTTGCCCCATCTGAGCAAGATGCCGGGCTCCCATCACAATATCAGTGGGGTGGCCAATATCCGTGGTACCTCGATCCCGGTGATCAACCTGCGCAGCGCCATCGGCATGCGTCCCATGCCCATCGACAGTGAATCCAACCTCATCATCACCGAGTACAACCGTACCATTCAGGGCTTTCTGGTAGGGCAGGTGGCCAACATCGTCAACATGACCTGGAAGGATATACTGCCGCCGCCGCGCTCCGCCGGGCGCGCCAACTACCTCACTGCCATCACCCGCATTCCCGAAGATGGAGTGGAGCAGATCGTCGAGATCATCGACGTGGAGAAGGTATTGGCGGAGATCATCACCTATGACATCCGCATCTCCGAGGAGGTGCTGGACCGGGAGATCCTGCCCGAGATGCATGGACGCAAAGTGCTGATCGTCGATGACTCCAGCACCGCCCGCAATCTGGTGCGCGAGACCCTGGGCCAGCTTGGGCTTGAGGTGATCGAGTGTCAGGATGGTCTGCAGGCGCTGACCCTGCTCAAGGGGTGGTGCGATGCTGGCAAGAAGGTGACCGACGAGATCCTGCTGATGATCACCGATGCCGAAATGCCGGAGATGGACGGCTACCGCCTGACCCACGAGGTGCGCAGCGATCCGCGTATGTCCGATCTCTTTATCACCCTCAACACCTCCCTGAGCGGCAACTTCAACGAAGCCATGGTCAAGAAGGTGGGGTGCGACCGCTTTATCTCCAAATTCCAGCCCGACTTGCTGGTGGGGGTGGCCCAGGAGCGGCTGCGTCAGGTGCTGGAAAGCTGAGAAGTTGCCTGCAGGTTATGCTAAATCAATAACAACACATCCCGCTTCGGCGGGATGTGTTGTTATTGGGTATTGGCGATGGATTGGTTGAATCAAGGTGCCACGCAGAGATCGTCGACCATTCAAAACATCCGATTTTGGCGGGATATTTTGTTATGGGATATTGGTGATAGACGGCGGGCTTATTGGCTGAGCAGCGGCTCCATAAAGCGGGCGACTTTATCGCGGATTTGTGGCTGGGCCGCCGGGGTGGGATGAATACCATCGTTCATCATAAGTTCAGGGCGCAGCGCAATATCATCCATAAAGAAGGGGAGCAGCGGCAGATCGTTAGCCTGGGCCAACTCGGGAAAGATCTGTTCGAACTGGCGCAGATAGCGGGCACCGTAGTTGCGGGGCAGCTGGATTTGGGTCAACACCACACGGGTCTGCTGCTCCTTGGCGAGCGCGATCATGCTGGCCAGATTCTGGCGGGTAATGGTCGGTGCGAAGCCGCGCAGGCCATCGTTGCCCCCCAGTTCGATCAGCAGCCAGTCCGGCTTGTGCTCCTTCAGCAGAGCGGGCAGACGGGCCAGCGCCCCCTGGGTCGTTTCACCGCTGATGCTGGCATTGAGCAGAGTGTGTTTGCCCCCCTCTTCCTGCCATTTCTGGTTGAGCAGGGCGGGCCAGCTCTGCTCAACCTGCATCTGATAGCCAGCGCTCAGGCTGTCTCCCAGCACCAGCAGGGTTTGGGCCTGAGCCGACGAGAGCAGGCTGCCGAGGCCAACGAACAAGACAAACAGAATACGCACCATCAATTCAACTCCCGCTATGGATTGTCATCAAGGGATTGGAACAAAGGATACAGAGCATGAGTTCAACCCCCATTATTGTCGTCAAGGGCCTCGGCAAATCGGTTCGCCTCGGCCAGGAAAGCCTCACCATCCTTGAAGGGATCGATCTGCAAGTCAATAGCGGCGAGACGGTGGCGCTGGTCGGTGCCTCCGGCTCCGGCAAGTCCACCTTGCTGGGGCTGCTGGCCGGGCTCGATCTGCCGAGTCAGGGGGATATCGAGATCCTCGGCAAATCCCTTGGCGAGCTGGATGAGGAGGGGCGAGCCCGATTGCGCGCCGAGCAGATCGGCTTTGTGTTCCAGTCGTTCCTGTTGCTCCCGACCATGACGGCGCTGGAGAATGTGATGCTGCCCGCCGAGTTGCGCGGCGAGCGGGATTGCGAGCCAAGAGCGCGTGAACTGCTGGCGGCGGTCGGGCTTGGCGAGCGGTTGCACCATCTGCCGCCACGGCTTTCCGGCGGTGAGCAGCAGCGGGTGGCCATTGCTCGCGCCTTTATGACCCGTCCCAGCCTGCTGCTGGCAGACGAGCCGACCGGCAACCTCGACAGCAAGACCGGCGAGAAGGTGATCGAGCTGCTGTTTGAACTCAATCGCAAGCACGGCACCACGCTGGTGGTGGTAACCCATGACCATCAGCTGGCCGAACGCTGCCAGCGGCAAGTGGTCATGACGGCGGGTCGGCTGGAGCGCGAGGTGCCCCATGATGTGGTGTAACGGGGTGAGCTGCGGGTCAGGTGGGAGATGCAAGGGATGATGCAGTGGCGATTGGGATGGCGACTGCTTCGCCGGGAAGGTTTCAGCGGTGAACTGCGCTGGTTTGTGCTGGCGCTAGCGCTTAGCGTGGCGTGCGTCTTGAGTGTGGCGCTGGTAGCGGATCGGCTCGATGCCGGACTCAAGGCGTCGGGCCGCGACTTTATCGGAGCGGATCGGGTGTTGCGCACTGCCGCTGCGCTGCCGGATGGCTGGCTGGCCCGAGCGAAACAGGATGGCTTGGCGGTGCAGACCACCGTCAGCTTCAACAGCATGCTGTTTCACGGTGATGCGTTGCAGCTTGCCTCCATTCGGGCGGTGCCCGACGGTTTCCCTTTCTACGGCAAGCTCACTCTGGAACCTGCCCGCGCCCCGGCTCCCGGCGAGATCTGGCTCTCCGCCCGGGTGATGCAGCTGCTTAAGGCTAAAACGGGGGATGAGCTGGAGGTGGGCAATACGGTGCTCAAGGTGGCAGGACTGCTTGGCGAGGAGCCGGATCAGGGCTTCAGCCCCTTCCTGCTGGCGCCGCGTGCGCTGATCCACAGTGCCGATATCGAGGCGACCGGCGCCCTGCTCCCCGGCAGCCGCCAGCAGTGGCGCTATCTGTTCAAGGGGCCGCGAGAGTCGCTGGCCCGTTACGAGCAATGGTTGTTGCCGCAATTGCAGGCCGGACAGAAGTGGATCAAACCGGATGACAGCGAATCCCAAGTGGGCCGCTCGCTGGCCAATGCCGAGCGTTTCTTCCGGCTTGCCTCGCTAAGCGGGGTGTTGCTGGGGGCGTTGGCGATGGGCATCGCGGTGCGCCACTTTGCCGAGCGCCAGACCAATATGGTGGCGCTGCTCAAGACCCTGGGGGCATCCCGTCGCTCGCTCTGGCAACTGATGGGAACCCTGCTGCTGTCGTTGACGCTGATCGGTGCGCTGCTGGGTCTGGTAGCGGGCACCGTCATGCAGTGGATCACCTTGCAGCTGCTGGGGGACCTGCTGCCGCCGGATCTGCCGCCCCCCTCCTGGCGCCCCTTTGCGCTGGGGGTGGCGGTGGCGCTCTTTATCACCCTGCTGCTCGCTTTTGTGCCCTTCTTGCGGCTGCTGAAAGTGCCGCCGCTGCGGGTATTGCGCCGGGAGCTGGAGGCGGGTATTCCCCCCTGGCTGGCCCTGCCGGTCGGCCTGTTCGGGCTGTTTGCGCTGGTCTGGGGCTTTACCGCCGATGTGCGGCTGGCGCTGGGGCTGGTGGGGGGCATGGGTTTGCTGATGGGGCTGTTGGCCCTGCTGGCAGCCCTGATGTTGCGGCTGGGGACGAAAGTGAGCGGGCCTCATGCCTTGCGGCTGGCGCTGGCCCACCTGTCGCGCGAGCGCAGCAGCGGCCTATTTCAGCTGGCGGGTTTTGCGCTGGCGCTGATGCTGTTTGGCTTGCTCTGGGCGGCCCGGGTCGATCTGCTGGATGAGTTTTCAGCCCGTCTCCCGGTTGATGCGCCCAACCGTTTTCTGGTCAATGTGGCCGAGAACGAGCGGGAGGGGATCCTGAGCGAACTGGCGGCGGCCGGGGCCAACACTTCCGACTTCTACCCCATGGTGCGCGGCAGGCTGACCCATATCGCCGGTGAGGTGGTGGGCGAGGGGGCCAGCAGTGGCCGCGAGGGGGTCGATCGGGAGCTCAACTTCACTACCACAACAACCCTGCCAATCGACAACAAGCTGGTGGCCGGGAAATGGCTTGCCGGACCCGGCGAGGTGTCGGTGGATAGTGAGCTGGCCAAGCGGCTCGATATCAAGCTGGGGGACATGCTCGCCTTTACCATCGAGGGGCGCAGCTTTGGCGCCAGGGTCACCAGTTTGCGCAGCATCAAGTGGGACAATATGCGTCCCAACTTCTACATGATCTTCTCCGAGGATCTGCTGGCATCCTTCTCCCGTACCTGGCTTGGTAGTTATCGATTGCCCGAGGCGGGGCGCTCTGCCGAGGTGGAGTTGATCCGCCGCCACCCCACGGTGAGCCTTATCGATGTGGATGACCTGATTGCGCGGCTTACTCAGGTATCGGAGCAGGTGAGCCGGGCGCTGGCGCTGATGCTGGGGCTGGTGACAGTGGCCGCACTGCTGGTGCTGCTGACCCAGACCCAGGCCAGCATGGCCCAGCGTCGGCGAGAACTGCTGCTTATGCGCACCCTGGGTGCCAGCAGCGAACTGCTGAAAAAGATGCTGCGTTGGGAGCTGGTGGCCAGTGGTGCGCTGGCGGGGCTCTGCGCCGCCATGGTGGTGGAGCTCTGCTCCTTTGGCCTGCAGTGGTGGTGGTTCGAGGGGCAGTGGCAGTTCCACTGGGCCATCTGGCTTGGCCTGCCAACGTTGGGGGCGCTGCTGGTGACGCTGGCGGGGCAGGGGATGCAGCGCCAGCTGCTGGCTGGCACCCTGAGCGATCGGCTGCGGGGTCTGGGTCAGGGACTGTTGTAATCCCGACAGCGCGAGCCGATGCACACAAGGTGCAATAGCGCAGCCACAATAAACAAGCAGCCCGGCCATTGGCCGGGCTTCTTGTTATGCGAGGTGCTGACGAGCGGACGCCGCGAGCGGGTGTGAGCTAGCGGGGCTCGCGCAGCAGATTGGTGAGGGCACTCGGCAGCTCGGGATAGCTGAAGTGAAAACCGGCCTGTTGCAGCCTTGTTGGTATCACCTTTTGTCCGGTCAGCAGCAGATCTGCCGCCTCCCCCATCACCAGTTGCAACAGCGGCGCAGGGACGAAGAAGAGGTGTGGGCGGTGCAGGGTCGCGGACAGAGTCTGGCTGAACTCCCGGTTACTGACCGGATGAGGGGCGGTTCCGTTGAAGATGCCGCTGCACTCCTCGTGCTCCAGCAAGAATAGCATGGCACGCACCAGATCCTGCACATGGATCCAGCTCATCATCTGGCTGCCTGATCCCATGGGGCCGCCGAGTCCGAGTCGGTAGGGAGGGAGCATTTTGGGCAGGGCGCCCCCATCCATGCCAAGCACCAGCCCGATCCGCACGATACAGACCCGGGTTTGGCGGCTCTGGGCCTCCTGCGCCAGGGTCTCCCACTGTTGGCAGAGCTGGTGGGTAAACTCGTCGTTGGGAGAGCGGCACTGCTCATCGAGGGTTTCGGTGCCCTGTCTGCCATACCAGCCGATGGCGGAGGCGTTGATCAGCACCTTGGGCGGCGTGCTGGATAGCTTGATGAGATCCACCAGCTGCTCGGTCAGTAGCCAGCGGCTATCGCAGAGCAGCTGTTTGCGCGACTCGCTCCAGCGTCCGGCGGCGATAGGTTCACCGGCCAGATTGATCACTGCATCCACGTCATTGAGGTCATCGAGCCGATCGAGGTTATCCAATACCTTGATATCGTGGCCGAGCAGGGAGTAAGCGCGGCTCCCC
The DNA here is from genome assembly GCF_041402305.1 of Aeromonas sp. S12(2024). Classification (NCBI taxonomy): domain Bacteria; kingdom Pseudomonadati; phylum Pseudomonadota; class Gammaproteobacteria; order Aeromonadales; family Aeromonadaceae; genus Aeromonas; species Aeromonas sp. S12(2024). The sequence continues at coordinate 176,215 of NZ_JBGLRB010000006.1, read as the reverse complement.
TGCCTGCTCAATACCACGACCTCGTGATTGACCTTGAGATGGGCAACCAGCTTGCGGCCGATAAAGCCGGTCCCTCCGGTAATAAGAATCTTCATCGCTGCATGCTCCTGCTGCCGTTTGCTCAACTTTAATGGTGTGGCTTCCCTTCAACAAGTGAGACGTGCTTCGGGAGTTTTCTGTTTGACGTTTGTTAACTCTATCCTCTTCTTACGACATATTGTTGAACAATAGTTTGAATTGATTGATTTTTGTTGGGTGGACATTTGTTGAACAATCGCTATTATGGCGACCCTTTTCGCCTGTCCACCGAGGCTGTCACCCATTATCCGAGCATCAAAGAGGCCGCCATGCCATTTCGTCGTTTGAAACTTCGCCAGCTTTACTCGAGGATTTTGTTGGCGCTGCTGATGGGGGGCGGGATCCTGCTGCTGGGGGTTGTTGCCGTTATCTGGCAGACGGTGACGGAGACAGAGCGTGATGCCGATTCACGGTTGCAGCATGCCCGTGTGATGTTTGAGCGCTCCATCGGCCATGCCCAGCAGGCGGCCATCAATGTGAAGGGGATGCTGGGTCACTCGTGCAAGGAGGCGGCACAACTGCTGCGCGAACAGGTGGCCACGGTGCCTTATGTCCGTTCCGCCAATCTGGCTGTAGGCAGCCACATCTATTGCACCTCGCTCTATGGTGACTACGATGGCCTCTTCAATCCCGACCGCTATGTGGATGGCAGGTTGCAACTGCTGCCAGGCAATGAGGTCACACCGGATCGCCCCTTGATCGTGCTGCGTCATGAAACGGACAAGGGGAGTGTGCTGATCGGTGTAGATGGCTACTACCTGCGCAATACCCTGGAGATCTCCAGCAAGAACTCCCCGATGGCTCTGGTGGTGGGGCAGAGGGCACTGTTTGGCTCAGGTCAGGTCGGGGCGGCGCCCTCTCCGACAGAAGAGGGTTATATTGCCCTCGCTTCGGCCGATTTCCCCTATCAGGTCGTCACCCGGGTCACGGTGCATGACTACTGGAGCCACGCATGGCGATACTCCAGATATACCTTGTTCCTCTCTCCGTTGCTGGCGCTGCTGATTGGATTCGGCACCTTCAGGCTGATGGGGCGTAGCAGCTCACCAGCGGAAGAGCTCAAGCGGGCGTTGATCGAGGAGGAGTTTATCCCCTATCTGCAGCCGGTGGTCTCCGGCGATGACGAGCAGTGGCGTGGCTGTGAGGTGCTGATGCGCTGGCAGCATCCCAAGCAGGGGATGATCTCGCCGGATCGCTTTATTCCGCTGGCGGAAGATAGCGGGTTGATCGTGCCCATGACCAGCCTGTTGATGGCGCAGGTGCGCGACCACTTCTCCCCTTATGCCCGCAAGTTGCCGGCCAAATTCCATTTTTGCTTCAATATCAGCGCCAAACACTTTCAAGATCTCGACCTGTTGACTGACTGCAAGGCGTTTCTCGACGCGTTTAAGGACAATCCCGTTGATTTGGGGCTGGAGCTGACCGAGCGGGAGTTGCTGGTGGCCGATGAGACAACCGCTCAGATGTTTGCCGAATTGCGCAAGCTGGGCGTGTTGATCTCTATCGATGACTTTGGCACCGGTCACTCCAGTCTCACCTATCTGCAACAGTTTCAGGTCGATGCACTCAAGATTGATCGGAGCTTTGTGGAGATGATCGGCACGGATGCACTCTCCAGTCATATCGTTGAAAACGTGATTGATCTGGCGAAGCGACTTGAATTGATCCTGATCGCGGAGGGGGTCGAGAAGCAGTCGCAGGCGGACTACCTGCGGGCGCGCCACGTTGACTATCTGCAAGGGTATCGTTACAGCCGCCCCATCCCGATGAAGCAGTTTTGCAAGACCCTGTTTGGCTGAACGGTTGAATGGGGAGCATAAAAAACCAGCGATCACTCGCTGGTTTTTTGTTGATACCGTTTGGCTTGGGCGTTCAGAGCATGCGCTGGAGGGCGCGGGCCAAGCGTTTGACCCCCTCCTCGATGGTCGCTTCATCGACGCAGGAGAAGCTCAGGCGCAGGGTGTTCTTGATCTCGGGGCGCACGTAGAAGGGGGCGCCGGGTACGAAGGCCACCTTCTCCTTGATCGCCTCGTCAAACAGCGCCATGGCACTGATGTGGGCTGGCAGAGTCAGCCAGAGGAACATGCCCCCTTCCGGTCTGGTGTAGCTGACGCCGGGCGGGCAGTGACGGGCCAAAGCGGCCTCCATGGCAGCGCGCTGGCGGCCATAGACCTCCTTGATCTTCTCCAGGTGAGCGTCGAGGGAGTTGTCGGTCAGGAAGCGGTGCAGCACCTGCTGGCTGAAGGCGTTGCTGTGCAGATCGGTCGCCTGCTTGGCGATGGTCACCTTCTTGCGCAGCCACTCCGGCATCACCATCCAGCCCAGACGGAAGGCGGGCACCACGGTTTTGGAAAACGAGCCGAGCAGCACGGTATTGTTTGGCGCCAGCTTGGCAATCGGGGGGAGATGCTCCCCTTCGAAGCGCAGCTCGCCGTAGGGATCATCTTCCACCATCAACAGCTCGTGGCGAACCAGCCGCTCGGCCAGTGCCTCGCGGTTGGAGCGGCTGTAGGAGACACCGCTCGGGTTCTGGAAGTTGGGCACGCCGTAGAGCAGCTTGGCATTGGAGCCGCTTGCCAGCAGCGCATCCAGCGCTGCCAGGTCCAGTCCCTCTTCTTCCAGGGTGATCGGCTTGAAGGTGGGCTGGTAGACAGAAAAAGCCTGAATGGCGCCAAGGTAACCCGGCTCTTCGATGATGAGATCCTGACCCTCGTCGATCAGCACCTTGCCCAGCAGATCCAGCGCCTGCTGGGAGCCGCTGGTGATGAGGATGTTGTCCGGATTGATCTGCATGCCGTGGCGGGCCAGATAGCGGTCGGCAATATACTGGCGCAGCGGGGCGAAGCCCTCGGTCGCCGCATATTGCAGGGCGGCAGCCCCCTGTTCGCGCAGTACATCCTGACAGGCCTGATCGATCGCCTTGACCGGAAACAGGTGGGGATTGGGCAGGCCACCGGCGAAGGAGATGATCTCCGGATTGGCGGCAACTTTGAGGATTTCACGGATAAATGAAGGTTCAACCTTCTCGAAGCGCTGGGCAAAAAACGGCTGCATAGACAATTCTCTCGGCATGTGGGCGGTCGCTCCATTCGACCGCCAGGTTATCCGTTTGTATCAGATTTCAGAAATGAGGCAATGATTGTCACAAAAATCGCCAAAAAAGGGCTGGAACGACTCTACTGCGGATTATATTGGACGGTTAGTCGGTATGGTGATGCCAGTGAGGGTGCAGGGAAGTGGATGGCCGGAATATTTGTTGCGCGAAACACTTGCGCCTTGGGCCTATCTTGGGATAATTCGCTCCCCTGTTTTCGCGGGTCGATGAAATGACGAACCGCGAGCGGTCCCGCTCGGGATCGAACACAAGATGTATTACCCGGATTGATGAAATAACGAGACCATTATGCCTGTGACCCAAGATGTATTTAACGAAGACGGCAAGTTCATGCGCAAGATCCGCAGCTTTGTCCGTCGCGAAGGCCGCCTGACCAAAGGGCAGGAGAAGGCCCTGGAAGAGCTCTGGCCGGTCATGGGCATCGATTTCGAGCCAAAGCAGCTCGATCTGGTCGCACTGTTTGGCCGCGAGGCACCTGTGGTGCTGGAGATCGGTTTTGGCATGGGCGCCTCTCTGGTTGAGATGGCCAAGAATGCCCCCGAGAAGAACTTCATCGGCATCGAAGTGCACTCCCCGGGCGTGGGCGCCTGTCTGGGCACCGCTCAGGAAGCGGGGGTCACCAATCTGAAGGTGATCTGCCACGATGCGGTGGAAGTGCTGGAGCACATGATCCCGAACGGTTCACTCTCCTGCCTGCAGCTCTTCTTCCCGGATCCCTGGCACAAGAGCCGTCACCACAAGCGACGCATCGTACAGCCTGCATTTGCTCAGGATATTCGCCAGAAGCTGGCCATCGGTGGCGTGTTCCACATGGCGACCGACTGGGAAAACTATGCCGAGCATATGCTGGAAGTGATGAGCGCCGCCGAGGGTTACGAGAACACCTCTGCCACCGGCAACTGGGTGCCTCGTCCGGACTGGCGTCCGCTGACCAAATTTGAACAACGTGGCCACCGTCTCGGCCACGGGGTTTGGGATCTGATTTTCAAGCGTATCAGCTAAGCTGGCACGTCAACACACCTAGCGTATCAACTAACTTGAGGAGCTATCATGGCCAATCGTAGCCGCCGCCTGCGCAAGAAACTGCGCGTCGATGAATTCCAGGAAATGGGTTTCGACATCAGTTTCAACTTCCCGGTCGGCACTGCCGAAGAGACCATCGATGCGGTAGTCGATGCGATGATCGATGAGGTTGTTGAACCCCGCAAACTGGCTTTTGCCGGCTCCGGTCACCTGGCCTGGGAAGGGATGATCTGCACCCAGCAACTGGGCAAGTGTACCGAAGAAGACCGCGCTGCCGTCAAATCCTGGCTGGAAGGCAAGGGGATGGAAGCCGTGGTCGTTACCGAGCTGTTCGACCTCTGGTACGGTGAACCGGCCTGATACAAGGCTGCCGCATCTGGCGCCTTGTTGTGGGTAACTGAAAAATCCCGCCGCTGGCGGGATTTTTGTCAGTGGGGATGGGATCTCCACCGCTGTTTTAGTCATGGAATCGCTTATTGCTTATGGTGTTGTCATCCGAATTACTGGCCAGCATCCTTGAAGAGGTGCGCCCGTTGCTGGGACAAGGCAAGGTGGCCGACTACATTCCGGCACTGGCTCAGGTGCCTGCCGATCGGCTGGGTATTGCAGTCTGTACCGTCGAGGGGGAGCTGTTCACCGCCGGTGACGCTTTTGAACCCTTCTCCATCCAGAGTATCTCCAAGGCCCTTAGCCTGACCCTGGCACTCACTCTCTATCAGGAGGAGGAGATCTGGGCCCGGGTTGGCAAGGAGCCCTCCGGCCAGCCCTTCAACTCGCTGGTTCAGCTCGAGTTCGAGCAGGGGATCCCCCGCAACCCCTTTATCAATGCCGGGGCGCTGGTGGTGAGCGATCTGCTGGAGACCCGCCTCACTGCGCCCCGTCAGCGTACCCTCGAGCTGGTGCGCCGTCTTTCCGGCAATCCGGCTATCATGGCGGATCAAGTGGTCGCCCGCTCCGAATATCAGCACTCTGCCCGCAACGCCGCCATCGCCTATCTGATGAAGGCCTATGGCAACTTCGAAAACGAAGTGGACAAGGTGCTGCAAAGCTACTTCAATGCCTGTGCCATTCGCATGAGCTGCGTCGATCTGGCGCGGGCATTCATCTATCTGGCCAACCGTGGTGTGCCACTGGGCGAGAGCGTGCCGCTGCTGCCCGCCCGCACCACCAAACAGGTCAACGCCCTGCTCGCCACCTGCGGCCTCTATGATGAGGCGGGCGATTTTGCCTATCGTGTCGGCATGCCGGGCAAATCGGGTGTCGGCGGCGGTATCATCGCCCTGATCCCGGGTGAGCTCTGCGTCTGTGTCTGGTCGCCCGAGCTCAACAAAGCCGGCAACTCGCTGGCGGGCACGGCGGCGCTGGAGCTGCTGGCCGAGCGGCTGGGTCGCTCCATTTTTTAACCTTGTTCACTATGAATCGAGAAATCACCATGAAACGACATCTTCGCTTCCTGCAGGCCGCGCTGGCGACCTTACTGCTCTGGTGTGCCCTGCCCGCCGTGGCAGGGGAGTTGCCACCGCTCTCGCTGGCCGATGCCAAGGCCAAACAGGCTGTCATCCTGGATACCCGCGCCAGCTACTTCTATCAGGGGTGGCCGATGGAAGGGGAGAAGCAGGGCGGTCATGTAGCGGGCGCCGAGAACCTCTCAGCCGAGTGGAAATACAGCGATGAAGAGTGGCCAAAGGCGCTCGAGATCAAGGGGCTGAAGGCCGATCGTCCGGTTGCCCTCTACGGCGCGTCCCGCGAAGTGGCTGAGGTGGCCCGTCTGCTGCGCAAGCAGGGGATCAAGCAGCTGTTCGAGCTGCAAGGGTGGCAAGCCGCACCGCGCGAGTCGCTGGCACGCTGGCAGCAGCTGGTCTATCCGCGCTGGTTGGCGGATCTGCAAGAGGGCAAGCCGGTTGCCGCGGCGCCCAAGGGTGACTGGAAGCTGTTTGAAGTGGATTGGGGTTCACCCAAGGCCTACCTCATCAGCCACATCCCGGGGGCCGGTTATATCGATACCAACAGCCTCGAAGAGGAGCCGCTGTGGAACAAGGTCTCTGACGAAGCGCTCAAGAAGCTGCTGCTGGATAACGGCATCCGTCACGACACCACCGTCATCCTCTATGGTCGAAACACCATGGCGGCCGCCCGTGCTGCGCACCTGATGATGTATGCGGGGGTGGAAGATGTACGCCTCCTGGATGGTGGTCTGGATGCCTGGTTTATCCAGCATCTGCGCACCGAAACCGGTCTGCCCAACAAATATGAGCCGGTGAAGGAGTTTGGCGTGGCCATTCCCGCTCACCCCGAGTACTACACCACGCTAAGTCAGGCGAAAGAGCTGCTCAAGCAGCCCGATAGCGCCCTGGTCAGCGTGCGTACCTGGGACGAGTTTGTCGGCAACACCTCAGGTTACAGCTACATCAAGCCGAAGGGCGATATCCCGGGGGCCAAGTGGGGTCATGGTGGCGTCGATGCCAACAGCATGAGCGACTTCCACAACCCGGACGGCACCATGAAGCCAGCCCGCGAGCTCCTCGCCATGTGGGACCAGTGGAATATCGAGCCAACTCAGCAGGCGGCGTTCTACTGCGGTACCGGCTGGCGCGCCTCCGAGGCTTTCTTCTACGCCTGGCTGATGGACTGGAAACAGATCAGCGTCTACGACGGCGGTTGGTACGAGTGGAGTTCAGATCCCAAGAACCCGACCGTGACCGGTGAGCGTCAGCCCGCCAAGTCATGATTGTGATCTTGCGCTGGAAAGAAGAGGCCGGACAGAGATGTCCGGCCTTTTTGTATCCGCTCGGGCCTGCGCCAATGGGGTACTACACTTTGCTGGTGGCTATCAGGTCGATGGAAGGAGTGACTGATGAGACGGATATGGACTGGCCTGCTGGTGGCAGGCGTACTTGCACAGGGGGCGATGGCTGTCGAACGGGCTCGCTATCTGGTTCAGCTGAAACCGGGTGCTGAGGCAGCTGTGCTGGCCCAGAGCAAGGGGATGGGTGGCGAACTGGCGTTGCAACTGCCCGAACAGCATGCGCTGGCACTCTGGTTACCAGCCGCTGCAGCGACAGCACTGGCGCGCAATCCCAACGTGCTCTGGGTCGAGCCGGATGCCAAACGTTATGCCAGCGCCGAGACCCTGCCTTATGGCATTCCCATGGTACAGGCGCCACAACTGAGCGATGGTGCGGCCGGAGAGGTTCTGGTGTGCATCATTGATTCTGGCTACAGCGGCAATCACCCGGATCTGCCCCATGGTACTCAGGTGCAGGGCAGTGATGATGCTGGTACCGGTAGCTGGAGCAGTGACGAAAACGGTCACGGAACCCATGTGGCAGGCACCATCGCCGCCGTGGGGGGGAACGACACCGGTGTGGTCGGTGTCTTGCCGAATCAGAGCGTCCCGCTGCATATCATCAAGGTATTTGGTGCCAACGGCTGGGCCTATACATCCAACCTGGTGGGGGCACTCAATGCCTGCAAGCAGGGGATGATCAACCGCGGTTTCACTCGCATGGTCATCAATATGAGCCTGGGAGGCAGTGTGCCCAGCAAGACAGAAGAGCGAGCGTTCAATGAGGCTTACAGCCAGAACGTATTGAGTGTGGCGGCGGCGGGCAATGCGGGCAACACTAGCAAGTCCTATCCCGCCTCCTACAGCAGTGTGATGAGCGTGGCGGCTATCGATAGCAACAAACAGCTGGCTTACTTCTCCCAACGCAACGATCAGGTGGAGCTGTCGGCCCCCGGTGTTGCTGTGCTGTCGACCGTGCCGAGTGGGTATGCCAACTACAGCGGTACCTCGATGGCGACCCCTCATGTGGTCGGGGTCGCCACCCTGGCCTGGTCACAGCGGCTGGAGTGCAGCAATGATCAACTGCGCCAGACCTTGCGCAGCAGCGCCCAGGATTTGGGGGCTGTCGGACGGGACAACAGCTATGGCTATGGTCTGGTGCAGGCCAGATCCGCGGCAGATCGGCTGGCACTTGGCTGTGGTTCCGGTACCGGTAGCAGTGGCAAACCGGGTGGTCGCAAGTAACTGATTTATGATGGTGATCTCACTTTATTGTGCAAGTTTCCGACTGCCTGCCGGATTGGAGTAGGCTGGATATGAAACCCTCGTGGTGAGGGTGAAAGGAGAAGAGTGCGCCTATGAAAAAACTGATGATGATCCTGGTGTGCGCCCTGGGGCTGGTGGCATGCAGCTCCCAATACATCATGAGCACCAAGGATGGCAAGATGATCACCACAGAGAGCAAACCCAAGCTGGATGAGAGTACCGGCATGTATCGCTATTACGATCATGAAGGGCGTGAGGTGATGATCAAGAAAGATGACGTGACCCAAATCATGGAACGCTAAGCGCTCTCTTGCCGCAAGGGCCGCTATCTGCGGCTCTTCTCTTTTTGCCGAAAAGTCGCGCTGTTTTCTCTGTTGATCCCCGCACATTCGCAGCAAATTCAGCTGTGATACAGCTTCCGTTATGGTTTAACCCTTATCATCACACTCCATTTTTTATTGGAGGTGTTATGTCCTTGATGTCTATCTGGAATTCCCGTTTTTCTGCACGCAGCTTGCTGGGTGGTGTCTTGCTGGTGGTGGCGTCAGCCAGCCATGCTGGCGATGATCAGTTCACGCTGGGGCGGACTATTTTGCTGGGGGCCGGTGATCATGGTGCGACAATTCCTTTGGTGATTTGCCGTCAGACCAAATATATCAAGGTGAAGGCGGAACGTGATTTGACCCTGGATCGGGTGGTGGTGACCTATGGTGGTGATCGTACCAAAACCATTCGCTTCGATCGGGAGATGAGCAGTGATAAAGAGACCGAGTGGAAATCACTGGGTTCGCGTCGTTGTGTGAAAAAGATCGAAGTGTACGGTAATTCAGAGCGCAGCAAAGCGGGCGTAAAAGTATTCGGCCGTAAATAATCGATGCATTTTGTCTGCACGAACAGATGAGCTAAAAATAATGGCGAGCCGTGGCTCGCCATTATTTTTTATGGTCGGCTTTGCTATTTTTTCGGCCGAAACGGCTTGATGACAGTTTCATCGCACTCGAGATACGGCCCTTCCATCAAATCGATACAGTAGGGGATGGCGGGGAAGACGGCATCCAGACATTCGCGGATTGATTTGGGCTTGCCCGGCAGATTGACGATCAGGGTGTCGTCGCGCAGTCCGGCTGTCTGGCGCGACAGAATGGCGGTCGGCACAAACTTGAGGGATTCGGCCCGCATCAGCTCGCCAAAGCCCGGCATCATGCGATCACATACCGCTTCGGTCGCTTCCGGCGTGACATCCCGCTTGGCCGGGCCGGTGCCGCCTGTGGTGACGATGAGGCAACACTGCTCCTCATCCGCCAGCCGGATCAGGGTCGCTTCAATCTGCTCCTGCTCATCGGGGATCACCTGATAGACAGGTTCCCACTCCGAGGTCAGATAGGCGTTCAGGGTGTCGATGATGGCCTTGCCGGAGAGGTCTTCATAGATGCCCGCGCTGGCGCGATCGCTGACGGTGACGATACCGATTTTTGCCTTGCTCATGGTCTGCTCTTGAATGTCCGATAAAAGTGGCAATTAAAATAACATAATCAGTGAGATATGTTAAACCGTCAGGAGATGACGCGGGTCGGTGAGGGAAGAATAAAGTGTCGAATGAAGCAAAATAAGGCCACCCGGATTTTTATTTGCAATAAAAAACAGAAAATCACAACCTAAAATGTATAAGTGTTTTATCTCGCATGAATTAAAAACAATCGCTTGTTTCCAAACACAATTAAAATAGATAGACACCCTCGTAGTGACCATTGTCCGGTTTAGTCGCCAGTGGATGGATTGAACCCTTTTTAGCCGCGTCGTATATACAGATTTATATGGCTGGGACGTGATGGTGTGGTACCGCAGTGTGTTGCCAGCAATAGTCGCCAAGGAGGGCATATGGAGTTGCCTGATTTTGACACCCTGAAGGAGTTGGCTGCGAGTGAGCCTTCCCGGCTGGATGCGATTCTGGAGCAGCAGATCGACCAGCTGATGGCCCGAGCGAGCCTCGATCAGCAGCGCCGTCTGCGCGGGTTGCAGTTCAAGATTGATGGTCAGCGCCGGCTGGCGAAAAACAATCTTGATAGCTGTATCCGGATTACCAACATGATGCGGGAATCTTTTTATTTGATGCGCAGCGAAATGAGCCAGTTCAGAGAAGAGGGGGACCCTCCGCCTGAAAGCGATGGCAGTGGTAAAATAATCCATCTGACGGACTATCGACGTCGTAAATAATCTGCAATAACCCCCTTGAATGATATTTCAGCCAAATCGGTGAGGCCATAATAAAGGGAATTGCTGGCGACCTGATTGTTATGGTTTTTAATGTTAGTCGTAATGTTTTTGTGATGTAATTTCTTTTCTCCTTCTTGTAATAACTAATTAGTCAGGTTGTGATAGGGGTGGATGAATAACAGTAAAAGTTAGGCTAATATGGCCGAAATTTTTATTGCTACGACTCGAAGGGATTATGAGAAGTATCACACCAAGACGGGTGTTGTCGCGGGAGCAACAGACAGAGATCACCCGCATTATCGTCAAGGTGGGTCAGATGTTGGCCCAGTTCGGGGCGGAGAGCCGGATCATCGAGCAGACCACGGTGCGGCTGGGGATGGCGCTGGGGCTGGAGAGTGTCGAGATGGCCATCTCTTCCAGTGCCATCGTGCTCACCAGCCTCTATCAGGGGGGCTGTGTTACCACTACCCGGCGGGTGCGTGAACATGGCATCAACATGCAGGTGGTGTGCGAGATCCAGCGGATCTGCATCATGGCGGAGAAAGAGCTGATCGGTGCCCGTGAAGTGCGCCAGCGGCTCGAGGCCATCGTCCCCTTTCACTATCACCCCTGGCTGGTGGTCCCCATGGTGGGGCTCTCCTGTGGTGCCTTTAGCCTGCTGTTTGGCGGTGACTGGCCCATCTTCCTGGTGACCTGCTTCTCATCTGCCGTGGCGATGCGGGTGCGCCAGCTGATGGCTCGCCATCACCACAGCCCGCTCATCAATTTTGCCGCCACCGGCTTTATTGCCACCCTGCTCTCCTCCAGCGCCACCTTCTTCAACTGGGGTGACCAGCCCTATCTCGCCATGGCGGCCAGCGTGCTGCTGCTGGTGCCGGGCTTTCCGCTGATCAATGCGGTCTCCGATATGGTGAAGGGCTACTTCAACATGGGGCTGGCCCGCTGGGGGACTGCGACCCTGCTGACCATCAGCGCCGCCATAGGTATCATTTTGGCCATGTCGGTCACCGGGATCTGGGGGTGGAAAGTATGATGGATTTGCTCTGGCTACTGGCCAAGGATGCCTTCTGGTCCTCCATCCCAGCGGTGGGGTTTGCCATGCTGTTCAATGTGCCACCACGGATGCTGAAGTATTGCGCCATGGGCGGCGCGCTGGCCCACAGCCTGCGTACCTTGCTGATCCACTATGGCATGCCTATCGAGTGGGCGACGCTGGCGGCGGCGACCACGGTCGGCTTTGTCTGCGTCTACTGGTCGCGCCGTCTGCTGGCACCGCGTCCGGTGTTCAGCGTTGCCTCCATCATTCCGATGATCCCGGGCAGTTATGCCTTCAAGACCATGATTGCGGTGGTAGAGCTCAACATCAATGGCGTGACCATGGAGTTGATCCAGAGTGCGGTGGAGAACGGCCTCAAGGCGCTCTTTATCGTCGGTGCCCTCAGTTTCGGTTTGGCGATCCCCTCTCTGGTCGTGTACCGTAACCGCCCCATAATCTGACAGACGGTGAGAGGCCCCATGAAGATTTCCATGATTGCCGCCATGGCCCACGACAGGGTGATCGGCAAGGACAACCAGATGCCCTGGCATCTGCCTGCCGATCTGGCTCACTTCAAGCGTGTCACCCTCGGTAAACCGGTATTGATGGGGCGCAAGACCTTCGAATCCATCGGTCGACCGCTGCCCGGACGGCGCAATCTGGTGATCAGCCGCAATCCCGACTATCAGGCCGAGGGCATTGAGGTGGTGGGCTCCGTCGAGGCGGCGCTGGCTCTTTTGGCAGGTAGCTCGGTGGAGGAGTTGATGGTGATCGGTGGCGGTCATCTCTATGCCGAGATGTTGCCGAGCGCGGATTGTCTCTACCTGACCCGCATCGATCTGGCGGTGGAGGGGGATACCCGTTTCCCCGCTTTTGATGATGGTCAGTGGCAACGCGTTGATTGCGAGAGCCACCCTGCCGATGAGAAGAACCCGCATCCCTATAGCTTCGAGACCTGGCAGCGACGCTGACGGGCGAATGCTAATTTGCAAATAACAACAAGGGCATCTTCAGATGCCCTTGTTGTTCTGTTGGGTTTTCAAGACGGGATTAGATGCCTGAGCCGTCGTTCTCGCCATTTTCCTCGTGCAAACCGCACTCGCGCTTGAGGCCGAAGAAGCGGGTCTGCTCCTCGCTCATGCCCGGCTCCCACTTGGCGGTGGTGTGGACATCGCCCACCGAGAGATAACCCTGCTCCCACAGCGGGTGGTAGGGGAGGTCGAACTCCTTGAAGTAGTAGAAGACATCCTTGTTGCTCCAGTCGATCACCGGCAGGAACTTGAAACGGCCGCGCTGGATGCCCAGCACCGGCAGCTTGCCACGGCTGCCGGACTGCTCCCGGCGCAGGCCGGAGAACCAGGTCTGGGCCCCCAGCTCACGCAGGGCGCGGTCCATCGGCTCCACCTTGTTGAGCTGGTTGTAGCGGGTGATCCCCTCCACCCCCTGCTCCCACAAGAGACCGAAGCGAGCCTCCTGCCAGGCAGGGCTGAGCTCGGCCCGATAGATCTTCAGGTTGAGCGCGAGGCGCTCGGTTAGCTCGTCGATAAAGCGGTAGGTCTCCGGGAACAGATAACCGGTATCGGTCAGCACCACGGGCACGTCGGCCCGCTCGCGGCTTACCAGATGGAGCATCAGCGCCGCCTGAATGCCGAAGCTGGATGAGGTCACATGCTCCCCCGGCAGATTTGCCAAGGCCCAGCGCACCCGCTCGGGGGCACTCATGGTATCCAGCTCCCGGTTGAGGGGCGCCAGCGCCTCGGTCTGCTCCTCACGGCCGAGGGCCAGCAGTGCCTGCAGGTCAAGGCGGCCATCTTCAGTGACATTAAGCGGCAGATTAAGCGGCATAGAAGTCCCTCGCAGAATCGATAACGGGGGCAATTACCCCAACCCGGATCACGAAGTCGCCGAAGCACTCACCCTGATTTCGCTCGGTGGCCCAGCGGCCGATCAACGCGTCCAGTTCGGCCAGGATCTGCGGCTCGGTGATGTTCTCCTGATAGAGGCGCGGAATGCGGGTGCCTTCCAGGTTGCCCCCCAGATGGAGGTTGTAGCGGCCGGGCGCCTTGCCCACCAGACCCACTTCCGCCAGCATGGCGCGGCCGCAGCCGTTGGGGCAGCCGGTGACCCGGAAGATGATGGCGTCATCGGCCAGGCCGTGCTTGGCCAGTAAGCCTTCGATGTCGGTGACAAACGCTGGCAGCATGCGCTCCGCCTCGGCCATTGCCAGCGGGCAGGTAGGCAGTGCCACACAAGCCATGGACTGCTTGCGCTGCTCGCTCACGCCGTCATCCAGCAGGCCGTATTGGCGTGCAAGCCCTTCGATGCGAGCCTTCTCGCTGGCAGGTACCCCAGCGATGATCAGGTTCTGGTTGGCGGTCAGGCGAAAATCCCCCTGATGCACCTTGGCGATCTCCAGCATACCGGTCTTGAGCGGCTTGCCCGGGAAGTCCAGCAGGCGGCCATTCTCGATAAACAGGGTGAGGTGGTGCTTGCCGTCGATCCCCTCGACCCAACCGAAGCGATCGCCACGGCTGGTGAACTCATAGGGGCGCACCGGTCCGAACTGGATGCCGGCGCGGCTCTCCACCTCGGCTTTGAACGCCTCGACGCCAACACGTTCAAGGGTGTACTTGGTCTTGGCGTTCTTGCGGTTGACCCGGTTACCCCAGTCGCGCTGGGTGCTGACCACGGCAGCCGCCACCTCCAGTACGTGGGAGAGCGGAATAAAGCCAAAGTCGCTCGCCTTGCGCGGGTAGGTGCTGGTGTCGCCGTGGGTCATGGCCAGACCCCCGCCCACCAGCACGTTGAAGCCGACCAGCTTGCCGTGCTCGGCAATCGCCACGAAGTTGAGATCGTTGGCGTGGATATCCACGTCGTTGTGGGGCGGGATCACCACTGTGGTCTTGAATTTGCGCGGCAGATAGTTGGAACCCAGGATCGGTTCCTCATCTTCTCCCAGCTTCTCGCCATCGAGCCAGATCTCCACGTAGGCGCGGGTCTTGGGTAGCAGGTGTTCGGATATCTTCTTGGCCCACTCGTAGGCCTCCTGATGCAGCTCGGACTCCACCGGGTTGCTGGTGCAGAGCACGTTGCGGTTCACATCGCCGGCGGTGGCGATGGAATCGATGCCGGTGCTGTTGAGGGTCTGGTGCATCAGCTTGATGTCGCGCTTCAATACCCCGTGGAACTGGAAGGTCTGTCGGGTGGTAAGGCGGATGCTGCCGTAGAGGCTGTGCTCTTCGGCGAACTTGTCGATGATCTGCCACTGGGCCGGGGTGATGATCCCACCCGGCAGACGGGCACGCAGCATGACGTTGTGCAGCGGCTCCAGCTTCTGGGCGGCACGCTCGGGGCGAATGTCTCTGTCATCTTGCTGGTACATGCCGTGAAAGCGGATCAGCTGGAAGTTGTCGCCGTTGAAGCCGCCGGTGAGCGGGTCCTGCAGATCTTGCTCTATGGTGCCGCGCAGGAAGTTGCTCTCGCGCTTGAGGCGCTCGTTGTCGGCCAGCGGCCCTTCGACCGGTCCCGCTTTTGGGTGAGAAAGAGGTTGTTTGCTCATCAATAGACATCCCTTTGATAACGTTTGGCACGACGCAATTCGCTCAAATACTCTTCTGCTTCCTCGCGGCTCTTGTGGCCGTGTTCGGCAATCACTTCCAGCAGGGCCTCCTGCACATCCTTGGCCATCTTGTTGGCGTCACCACACACATAGAAGTGAGCGCCTGCTTCCAGCCACTGGTAGAGCACCTGGCCCGCTTCACGCAGACGGTCCTGCACATAAATCTTGTTGGCCTGATCCCGGCTGAAGGCTAGCGAGATCTTCGACAGCAGCCCCGATTTCACATAACGCTGCCACTCCACCTGATAGAGGAAATCCTGGGTAAAGTGGGGGTTGCCGAAGAAGAGCCAGTTCTTGCCCTCGGCTCCCTGGGCTTCCCGTTCCTGCATAAAGGCGCGGAACGGGGCGATGCCGGTGCCCGGGCCCACCATGATGACGGGGGTGTCGGGGTTTTGCGGCAGGCGGAAGTTGTCGTTGTGTTCGACGAATACCCGTACTTCGCCATCCTCAATCAGCCGATCCGCCAGATAGGAGGAGGCGGCGCCAGAGCGCACAGTGCCATCTTCCTGCGGGTAGCGCACCACGCCGACGGTCAGGTGCACCTCCTCTTCCACTTCGCTCTGGGCGGAGGCGATGGAGTAGAGGCGCGGGGTGAGGGGGCGCAGCAGGCTGACCAGCTGCTCGGTCGTGAGGGCGGTCGGGAAGCGTTTCAGCACATCCACCACCTGAGCGGAGGCGACCAGTGCATTGATCTGGGCCTTGTCGCCAGCCAGATCTTTGAGCGCTGCGTTCTCCGATATGTCAGCGAGCCCTGTGATAAAGCCGCCGTGCAGCCGGGTCAGTTCGAAGTGACTGGTCAGTGCGGTGTGCAAGCTGCCGTGGGCTGTGGCTCCATCGCCGGAGAGGCCGGTCAGGGCCAGCACTTCATTAACCAGTTCTGCATCGTTGTCGAACCAGACGCCGAGGGCATCACCCGGTTGATAGGTGAGGCCGGAGTCGGCCAGATTGATCTCGATATGGCGGATATCCTTGGTGGAATCCCGGCCAGTGATCTTCTGATTGACCGACAGGCGGGCAGGGAAGGGGTTCTCCTTGCTGTACTGGCTGTGGCCAACCGCCTGCTGCACCGCGCTGGCTACGCTGCTGCTGGCCGCTCCGGTAGAGAGGGTCGCGGTGATGGCATTGAGCGCCTGTTCGCCCCACGCCTTGGCGGCATCCTGATAATCCACATCGAGGCTGGCGAGCTCATAAACCCGCTCGGCCCCTGCGCTGGCGAGGAAGTTGTCAAAATCTTTGCCGGTCTGGCAGAAAAATTCGTAGGAGCTGTCACCCAGCCCCAGCACCGCGAACCTGAGGCCGTCCAGCTTGCCAATCTTGCCTTTTTTAAGCTGCTCGAACAGATCGACGGCGCTCTCCGGCGGTTCACCCTCCCCGTAAGTGCTCACTACCACCAGCAGATGGCTCTCTTTCTTGAGCTGCTTGGGTTTGTAGTCGGCCATCGACGCAAGGGTGACGGGGAGGCCACGTGCCTCGGCCTGCGCCTTGATGGCAGTGGCGACACCTTTGGCGTTGCCGGTCTGGGAGCCGTAGAGAATGGTCAGGCTGCCGCTGGGTGCAGCCACGGCGGCGCTGGTTGCAACGCTCTGCTGACCGGTCTGGGAGAGGCCGTAGAGATATCCGCTCACCCAGGCCAGTTGCTGGGTATTGAGGGTCGAGAGTACCTGACCCAACTGACGTTGCTGCTCGTCAGAGAGGGGGGAGAGGTTGAATGGGGAATCCTTCAATTGCATCACACGCGTCTTCCATGGTCTGATTTTTGGCCAGATTAAAGGGCGTGTTGGATAACAACAAAGAATAAAAATGTCTTCTTTATTCTATTAATGCATTAAAGGGACAGAGGTACGCCTGTTCCCGCAGCAAAAGAGGGGCGTGGTATAAAGGGCGTTAAATGAGAGCCACTTGATAACACAGGAAGTGCCATGTCCAATATCAGATTGTTTCATGTCAATGCGTTCAGTCGGCAGCCCCTTGGTGGCAACCCCGCAGTGGTTGTATTGGGACCCGCCCTGCCGGATGCCAGCCAGCTGGCGATGGCGGCCGAGTTCAACCTCTCCGAGACAGCCTTTCTGGTACAACTTGGCAGGGCCCATTACCAGTTACGCTGGTTCACGCCGAAAGTCGAGGTTGATCTCTGCGGTCATGGCACCTTGGCGGCTGCTCATGTGTTGTGGCAGACAGGAGCGGTAGCTGCACACGAGACTATCCGCTTCGAGACCCGTAGTGGTGAGCTGCTGGCCCGGCGCGAAGGGGAGTGGATTTGGCTCGATTTTCCGCGTATCGCGTTGACGCCACTGACGCTGGATCCCGCCTATGCTGCCGCGCTTGGTTGCCAGCCACGACAGACCTTGGCGGTCGGGGCCAAGTTCTTGCTGGAGCTGGCAAGTGAAGAGGAGATCTGCGCTATTTCGCCTGATTTCCATGCCCTGCGCGCCCTGCCGGGACGGGGGCTGATAGTCACTGCTCCGTCGAGCCGGGCAGATGATGATTTCGTCTCCCGCTATTTCGCCCCTTGGGTTGGCGTGGATGAGGATCCGGTCACCGGCTCCAACCACAGTGCTCTCATGCCCTTCTGGGCTGAACGGCTCGGCAGGCAGCAGTTGCGGGCCCGTCAGGTTTCATCCAGAGGGGGTGAGCTCAGGCTGGAGCTGCGGGGTGAGCGAGTATTGATGGCGGGTCAGGGGTTGACCCTGTGGCAGGGGGAGTGGTTGCTGCCCCTCGCCAAATAACACGTTACGTGACACATGCCAATAAAAACGCCCCGCAGTCGCGGGGCGTTTTTATGGGCTATCACGCTCGGGATTGACCCAAGGGATTTAGCTGGCTTCTGTGGGCCTTACTTCTGCGGACGCAGGGCAGGGAACAGAATAACGTCACGGATGGTGTGGCTGTTGGTGAACAGCATTACCAGACGGTCGATACCGATACCCTGACCGGCAGTCGGCGGCAGGCCGTGTTCCAGTGCGGTGACGAAGTCTGCGTCGTAGAACATGGCTTCGTCGTCGCCAGCTTCTTTCTGATCAACCTGATCCTGGAAGCGCTTGGCCTGGTCTTCTGCATCGTTAAGCTCGGAGAAGCCGTTGGCCAGCTCGCGGCCACCGATGAAGAATTCGAAGCGGTCGGTTACGTCCGGGTTCACGTCGTTGCGGCGGGCCAGCGGAGAAACGGCAGCCGGGTACTCGGTGATAAAGGTCGGTTGCAGCAGCATGTGCTCCACGGTCTCTTCGAAGATCGCGGTGATCACGTGGCCCAGCTCCCAGCCCTTCATCAGCTCGATGTGCAGACGCTTGGCAACGGCCTTGGCGCTCTCGAGGGTAGCCAGATCGTCCAGAGTTACATCCGGGTTGAACTTCAGGATGGACTCGACCATGGTGAGGCGCTGGAACGGCTGACCGAAATCGATGGTCAGGCCCTCTTCGCCCTCTTTGGCGTAACGGATCTTGGTGTCGCCCAGAATGTCCTGCGCCAGGGTGCGCAGCAGCTCTTCGGTCAGGTCCATCAGATCGATGTAGTCGGCGTAGGCCATGTAGAACTCGATCATGGTGAACTCGGGGTTGTGACGAACCGAGATACCTTCGTTACGGAAGTTGCGGTTGATCTCGTAGACACGCTCGAAACCACCAACCACCAGACGCTTCAGATAGAGCTCCGGAGCGATACGCAGGTACATGTCGATGTCCAGCGCATTGTGGTGAGTGACGAACGGACGTGCGGAGGCACCACCCGGAATGACTTGCATCATCGGGGTTTCCACTTCCATGAAGCGCTTTTCGTTGAAGAACTTGCGGATACCGGCAACCACCTGGGTGCGGATCATGAAGGTCTTGCGGGACTCTTCGTTGGCGATCAGATCCAGGTAGCGCTGGCGGCAGCGAGCTTCCTGGTCGGTCAGGCCTTTGTGCTTCTCGGGCAGCGGACGCAGTGCCTTGGTCAGCAGGCGGATATCGGAAACGTGAACGGAGAGCTCACCGGTCTGGGTCTTGAACAGGGTACCTTCGACACCCACGATGTCGCCCAGATCCCACTTCTTGAACTGCTCGTTGTAGAAACCTTCCGGCAGGTCGTCACGGGTGACGTAGACCTGGATCTTGCCGGCCATGTCCTGCAGGGTGGCGAAAGAAGCCTTGCCCATGATCCGGCGGGTCATGATGCGACCGGCAATCTTCACCCGTTTACCCAGGCTCGTCAGCTCCTCGGCGCTTTTGTCGTCGAACTCTGCGTGCAGATCGCCAGAGAGGCTGTCGCGACGGAAGTCGTTGGGGAAAGGATTACCCTGGGCGCGCAGGGCGGCCAGCTTGGAACGACGCTCGGTCATCTCGTTGTTGAGTTCGAGAGTTTGGTCGACTTCCGGAGTGATGGTTTGTTCAGACATGGTGATTCCTGCTTGTTTACAGACCTGATTTCAGGCTGGCTTCGATAAACTTGTCCAAGTCACCGTCGAGCACCGATTGGGTATTACGGGTTTCGACGCCGGTGCGCAGATCCTTGATACGGGAGTCATCCAGCACATAGGAACGGATCTGGCTGCCCCAACCGATATCAGACTTGGTCTCTTCCAGGGCTTGTTTCTCAGCGTTCTGCTTCTGAATTTCCAGCTCGTAGAGCTTGGCTTTCAGCTGCTTCATACACTGGTCTTTGTTTTTGTGCTGGGAACGGTCGTTCTGGCACTGTACCACGACACCGGTCGGAACGTGGGTAATACGCACCGCGGATTCGGTTCGGTTAACGTGCTGACCACCGGCACCGGAGGCACGGTAGACGTCGATCCGCAGATCCGCCGGGTTGATCTCGATATCGATATCGTCGTCGATCTCGGGGTAGACGAACACAGAACAGAAGGAGGTGTGACGGCGGCCACCGGAATCGAACGGAGACTTGCGAACCAGACGGTGTACGCCGGTTTCGGTACGCAGCCAGCCGAACGCATATTCGCCGGTGAACTTGATGGTGGCGGATTTGATACCAGCCACGTCGCCTTCGGAGCATTCAATCAGCTCGGGCTTGTAGCCGTGGGCATCGCCCCAGCGCAGGTACATGCGCAGTACCATGTTGGCCCAATCCTGTGCTTCGGTACCACCGGAGCCGGATTGAATATCGATATAGCAGTCGGAGCCGTCGTGCTGACCGGAGAACATGCGGCGGAACTCGAGATCCACCAGCTTGGCTTCCAGCTGTTCGGATTCGGCGATGGCTTCGTTGAAGGTCTCTTCGTCTTCCCCTTCGACGGCCAGGCTCACCAGCATCTCGACGTCATCCACGCCCTGGGTCAGGGTGTCGATGGTGCCGACCACGTTTTCCAGCGCGACGCGCTCTTTGCCCAGCGCCTGTGCGCGCTCGGGTTCATTCCATACGTCCGGCTGTTCCAGCTCGGCGTTGACCTCTTCTAGACGCTCTTTCTTGGCGTCATAGTCAAAGGTACCCCCTAAGAAGCTCGGTCCGCTCAGACAGCTCCTTAAGTTTATTTAATACGGGATTAACTTCGAACATCGTGAAAACTCTCAGGGTCGATGTGATTTAAAAACGGGATATTCTAGCCAATTGTGGAAGGAATAAACAGGGTTGCCTTGGCTTGTGCGGCTCATGCCGTCAATTTCTGGTGCACTTTTCTCCACCTCGGTAGAAAATATCGCCCGCCGACCCATTTTCAGGTTCAGTTTTGGCCATTCGGGTCGCTAATGACTACGTGTAGTGTTGTGCAATTTAGGGAAAAACCCGCTCCTCACCTCAATAAGAAGAACACATGATGAAAAACCTGTCACTCAAGCAGAAGATACTGTTGTCAGTGGTGATCGCCCTTTCGTTGGTGATTTTGTTGCTCTCCTGGCAGAGCTATAGCAGCCAGAAGTCCCTGTTGCTGCAAGGCAGCCAGGAGCAGTTGCAACGGCTGGGTACCCAGCAGGCCGAGCGTGTCAGCGACTGGCTCGCAGCCCGTCGCGACGTGATCCAGGCGCTCGGCAACAAGGCCGGTGCCGAGCCCCTCAATGCCTTGCAACAGGCACAAGTTTCCGGCCGTTTCCAGCTCACCTATTTCGGTGAGAGCAGTGGCAAGATGAATGACTCCGATCCCTCCATCAACCGCGATGGCTACGACCCGCGCTCCCGTGGCTGGTATCAGGAGGCGATGAGCAAAGGTGGCCTGATTGTCACCAAACCCTATCTCGATGTGGCTTACAACATCATGGTGGTGACCCTGGCCCAGCCGGTTTCTGGCGGGGTCGTCGGTGGTGACCTCTCCATCGCCTCGCTAGTGGAAGACGTGACCAAGATGCAGCTGCCTGCCGACGGTTTCGCCATCATGATGCACAAGGATGGCACCATCATCGCCTACAAGGATGCTGCCAAGGCGATGAAACCGGCCAGCGAGATCGACAACGATCTGACCAATGCGCTGATCGAGCAGAGCAAGTCGAGCAAGGATCTGGTGCCTGCATATTTTGACAACGAAGGTCGTGACAAGCTGCTGTGGGCGGCTGATATCCCCGACACGGATTGGGAACTGGTGCTGGTGCTGGACAAGGCCGCGCTGGAAGCGCCGCTCTCCTCCCTGCTGATGACCCAGCTGGGGATGGCGCTACTGGTGCTGGTGGGTAGCATCCTAGCTATCTCCTGGCTGGTCAGCATGCTGCTTGGCCCGCTCACCAAGGTCTCCCAGGCGTTGGCCCGCATTGCCGATGGTAACGGTGATCTGACCCAGCGTATCAAGATCGACGCCAACGACGAAGTGGGCCAACTGGCCAACAGCTTCAACCGTTTCGTCGGCAGCCAGCATCAGCTGATCGGCAATATCCGTCAGCTGGCCAACGAGTTGAACGCCGATGCCGAGCGCAGTCTGGTGACCAACCAGGCCGCGGTGGACGAGTTGCAGCGTCAGCAGCAGGAGGTGACCATGGTCGCCACGGCGGTCACCGAGATGGCGAGCGCCACCATGGAGATCGCCGGCAACGCCGAGAACACCGCCGCCGCTGCCCAGCAATCTGCCCAGAGCAGTGAGCAGGGCAAGATGCTGGTCAACAAGACCCGCCAGTCCATCAATGGTCTGGCCGAAGAGGTGGGGCAGGCGACCGAGGTGATCGGGGAGCTGAGCCGCCACGCGCAGGCGATCACCAGCATCCTCTCCACCATTCAGGGGATTGCCGAGCAGACCAACCTGCTGGCACTGAACGCGGCCATTGAAGCGGCTCGCGCCGGTGAGCAGGGTCGTGGTTTTGCGGTGGTCGCTGACGAGGTGCGGGTGCTGTCGCGCCGTACCCAGGACTCCACCCAGCAGATCCAGTCCACCATCGAGACACTGCAACAGACCACTGCCCGCGCGGTGAGCCTGATGCAGACCAGTCAGGGGCTGGCGGACAACAGCGTGCAGGATGCCGATCAGGCGGTGCGCGCGCTGGAAGAGATCACCAGCGCCATCTCCCTCATCTCCGACATGGCGGGTCAGATCGCCACTGCCGCCGAGGAGCAGACCCAGGTGACCGGCGAGATCACCCAGAACACCACCGCCATCAAGGATGTGAGTGACGAGATCACCGCATCTGCCATGCGCGATCTGGATCAGGCCCACAGCCTTAAAGGGCGTGCTGCTGACCTGAATCAGCAGGTGTCGACCTTTATCCTGTAAGGTGCAACTCACGGCCTGTTCCGGCTGAGATAAACAAGCCCCGCACTCTGTCGAGTGCGGGGCTTTTTGTTGTTCGGGGGAGTGCGGGATGTGGGGGTTCCGGGTTGCTTGCGGGTCACCCAGGTGGCGGATACGAGCCCCGGCTCTGCCTGCGTCAGCTGGCGAGTAGAGAACAAACAAAGAGCCCACCGAAAGGTGGGCTCTGATCATATACGTCTGACGGAAAGGGAATTACAGGAATGGCATAGCCATAAACAGCTTGATCACCATGGCGTTGATGATGTCGATAAAGAAGGCGCCCACCATGGGCACCACCAGAAACGCCAGGTGCGAGGGACCGAAGCGCTGGGTGATGGCCTGCATGTTGGCAATCGCGGTTGGGGTGGCCCCGAGGCCAAAGCCACAGTGACCTGCCGCCAGCACGGCCGCATCGTAATTTTTGCCCATCACCCGGAAGGTGACGAAGATGGCGTAGAGCGCCATCGCCACTGTCTGGGCGGCCAGTAGGATGAAGATGGGCAGCGCCAGGCTGGCCAGATCCCACAGTTTCAGGCTCATCAGTGCCATGGCGAGGAACAGCGACAGGCTGACGTTGCCCAGCAGGGAGACCTCGCGATCGCTCACTTCATGCCAGTTCAGCAGGGTCAGGACGTTGCGCAGCAACACGCCGACAAACAGCACGCAGACGAAGATCGGCAGCTCGAAGGCGCCCCCTTTGAGCGAGGCGGAGAGCAGCTCGCCGCCCTTGAGGCTGATGGCGATCAGTGCCAGCGTCTCGATGACGCTGAAAGTGGTGAGGGGGCGCTCCATGTCGGGCATTTCGAAGCCCTGTGGGGCCTCATCCTGATTGTGCTCCTCACCGGGGACCTGCACTTTCTTCACCAGATAGCGAGCCACCGGGCCGCCGATCAGGCCGCCCAGCACCAGACCGAAGGTGGCACAGGCGATGGCGAGCTCAGCGGCGGATTGCACGCCGTACTTCTCGGAGAAGGTAGCGCTCCAGGCCGCACCGGTGCCGTGGCCGCCGGAGAGTGTGATGGAGCCGGCCAGCAGCCCCATGTGGGGATCCAGACCGAGCAGGGTCGCCAGACCGACACCCAGACTGTTTTGCACCAGCAGCAGGCCGGTGACCACCATCAGGAAGGTAACCACCGCCTTGCCGCCGCGTTTCAGGCTGGCGAGATCGGCGGAGAGACCGATGGAGGCGAAGAAGGCCAACATCAGCGGGGTTTGCAGACTGGTATCAAATTGCAGCTCCATCTGCAGGGTGGAGCGCAGCAGCAGCAGTACCAGCGCGACCACCAGGCCGCCGGCTACCGGTTTGGGGATGTTGAAGGTACGCAGCAGCCCGACTCGGGTAACCAACACCCGGCCAAGCAGCAATACCAGAGTGGCAGCGACCAGCGTTGCGTAGGAATCAAGTTGTAACATTCAGTACTCCCATGTTGATTGGCTGTGTCTTTCATAGCAAAAGACTTACAGATTCAGCCGGGATGAAAACAGTGTGGCTTATGTGCCAGCAAAGAAGGGGAAACATCTCCCCGCCCCAGGAAAGATGGGGCTTGTGCGGGCCTGAAATGCTCAGGCATCCAGATGAGATTTTAGTAAAATCCGGCAGATTGTAGCAAAAAGCATCGTTTAATTCCATCTTTGTCGTATTAATGCTCGTTTTAGTGGTTTATTGTGACATTTAACACTATGTAGGTAGAGGGCAGAAAAGCCGAAAAGGGTGCATGGAACGGCTGTCATTTGGGGCGCCAGTCTCTATAATTCGCCGGTTTCCGCTGCACGCAGAGGCGCTGGCGGGCGTTGACATTGTGGTTCACCCCGACATGGTTCATGTTTTGGCGGTGTTCACTTCATCAAGAGGAGAGGGTGTGAAGAAGTCTATCTACATTGCCTACACAGGCGGCACCATAGGGATGCAGCGTTCCGATCACGGCTACGTGCCGATGGCGGGCTTTATGGAAGACTGTCTGGCGCGGATGCCCGAGTTCCACCGCCCCGAGATGCCGGATTACCATATCCACGAATATGCCCCTCTCATCGACTCCTCCGACATGACCCCGGCGGACTGGCAGCGCATTGCCGAGGATATTCGCGACAACTACGACAAGTACGATGGTTTCGTGATCCTGCATGGCACCGACACCATGTCGTTCACCGCCTCGGCGCTCTCCTTCATGCTGGAAGATCTGCACAAGCCGGTCATCATCACCGGCTCCCAGATCCCATTGGCCGAGTTGCGCTCCGACGGTCAGCAGAACCTGCTCAACGCCCTCTATATTGCGGCTAACTACCCGATCCACGAGGTGACGCTGTTCTTCAACAACCAGCTCTATCGCGGCAACCGCAGCAAGAAGGTGCACGCCGACGGCTTCCACGCCTTCGATTCGCCCAACTATCCGCCGCTGCTCAATGCCGGGATCGCCATCTCGCTGGAGGCGGGCGAGTTGGGCGTGCCGTCCGAGCGGCCGCTGGTGCTGCACGACATCACCCCCCAGCCGATCGGCGTGGTGACCCTCTATCCGGGGATCTCCAGCGAGGTGATCGCCAACATCCTGCAACAGCCGGTGAAGGCGCTGATCCTGCTGTCGTTCGGGGTGGGCAATGCGCCGCAAAACCCGGCCATGCTGGCGCTGCTCTCCGAGGCATCGGCCCGTGGCGTCATCATCGTCAACCTGAGCCAGTGCCTGCACGGCAAGGTCAATATGGGGGGCTATGCTACCGGCAACGCCCTGTCGCGGGCCGGGGTGATCTCGGGCTTTGACATGACTGCCGAGGCAGCACTCACCAAGCTGCACTTCCTGCTGAGTCAGGACTTGCCCTCCCACCGCATTCGCGAGTTGATGCAGCAGTCCCTGCGCGGGGAGCTGACTCCCTAAGCGATGCGGCCCTCACCCTAACCCTCTCCCGGCGGGAGAGGGGATAGAGCGAGGTGCTGTTGGCCACGAGGCTTGCCATGAAGAGCGTTGGCAGGTGGCCCGTTCACTGTTCGCAGGTGCGAGCCTGCTCCCTTCTCCCCCTAGCGGGAGAAGGGTTGGGGATGAGGGGGATGAGTCGCCCGGCATCGATAGGAAAAAAGAGGGGAGCCATAATGGCTCCCCTCTTTGCTGTGGCCGCCGCGAGCGGCCTGCCGAGTCAGGTTCAATGTTTAAGGTCGACCCGCACTATCTCTTCCTCGTCGCGATACTGACGCTTGAGCTCGCTCTTGCTCTTCATCACGATCTCGCCGTCACGACCTATGTTCATGTGCTCGGGATTGTCGATGTGCATCGCCTGCCAGGCCATCACGGCTTGCAGGGAGGTGGCCTTCTGCTCGTCGGTGAGGGGCTTGCCATCGGGCCACTTGCCCAGCTCGACTGCGGTCTTGAGCCGCTCGTACACCTCTTGTGGCATCTGCCTGATAGCTTGTAAAAACTCACCCTGTTGAAACGACATCCGGCCTTCTCCTTGAACTATTGAGCCATAAACAGCGGGATCTGATGGGCCATGCAGGTAGACCCTATCAGTCTATGCCGGCAGATCCTGGCGGACTACGCCAGCCATCTGCTCCATCACCCTCACTACCTGACAACTGTACCCGAACTCGTTGTCATACCATACGTAGAGCACGCAGTGATCCCCCTCGGCGATGGTCGCCTGGGAGTCGACGATGCCCGCATAACGGGAACCTACCATGTCGGAGGAGACCAGCTCGGTACTGGCGCTGAAGTCGATCTGGCGATGGAGGGCCGAGCTTAGCGCCATCTGCTGCAGATAGGCGTTGAGGCTCTCCCGATCGGTGGCCTGCTCCAGCGACAGATTGATAATCGCCAGCGACACGTTGGGGGTCGGTACCCGGATGGCGTTGCCGGTCAGCTTGCCCTTTAGTTCCGGCAGCGCCTTGGCCACCGCCTTGGCGGCGCCGGTGCTGGTCATCACCATATTGAGGGCCGCGCTGCGACCGCGGCGCTCGCCTTTGTGGTAGTTGTCGATGAGGTTCTGATCGTTGGTGTAGGAGTGGACCGTCTCCACGTGGCCGTGGCGGATGCCGAACCGCTCCTGCATCACCTTGAGCACCGGGGTGATGGCGTTGGTGGTACAGGATGCGGCGGAGATGATCCTGTCATCCGGGCCTATCACCTCATGGTTGACCCCGAACACCACGTTCTTCATCTCCCCTTTGCCGGGGGCAGTCAGCAACACCTTGCCGGCACCGCGCGCTTTCAAGTGCTCGGAGAGGCCTGCCTCGTCACGCCAGACGCCGGTGTTGTCGACGATCAGCGCATCGTGAATGCCGTAGGCTGTGTAGTCGATGTCGGCCGGGCTATTGGCGTAGATCACCTGAATGAAGGTGCCGTTGGCGATGATGGCGCTGCGTTCCACATCCACCTCGATGGAGCCGTTGAAGGGGCCATGCACCGAGTCGCGGCGCAGCAGGCTGGCACGTTTCTCCAGATCTCCGTCGCGACCACCGCGTACCACGATGGCGCGCAGGCGCAGCGGATTGGCGGCGCCGGTACGCTCGATCAGCAGGCGGGCCAGCAGGCGACCGATACGGCCAAAGCCGTAGAGCACCACGTCGGTCGGCTGCGGCATCTGGCTGCGGCCAAGGGCCGGTGCCAGTCGCGCTTGCAGATAGTCCTCGATCCCCGCCTCATCCTGATGATCCTGCCAGTAACCAACCGCCAGCTTGCCAAGGTCAACCTCGGCGGCGGTGGGTTTGAGGGCAACGATGGCCTGAAGCAGGGGGAAGCTTTGCTGGATGGGGAGGGGCGCGCCCTGGTGGCGGCGGACGACCCGGTGGGCCTTGAGGATATCGATGGTGGAGGCGTTTTGCAGCGGGCGGCCGTAGAGGGTGATCTCGACCCCTTGTTGTCGGTAGAGGCGACCAATCAAGGGCTGCATGGCTTCGGCGAGCTCCTGGCTCTCCTGCCACGCTTGCAAGTAGTGCTCGTGGGTCATTGACCAGATCCTTTATTTCACGTTGTTGGTGTAAATAGAAAATTCGTCGAATGCAGATCAGTGTAGGGGTGTATATTTCGTTATATTATTCTGCAATCGCGGCCTTATATGGCGCGCGCATTGTAATGGATATGTAACCGGTTTGCTAGCCGGAGGTGGCCCGTAAAGGCGCCAGTTGTTACCAACCCGCGTTACCAACAAGATGTGAACCATGGCCAATTTCCCCCTGCGACAGACCTTAATCATGCTTTCAGTCGGCCTTGCCGTGGCTGGCTGCAATGACGACCGGATCCACAACATCTGTGGCAATCATCCCGAGCTCTGCCAGGATCTGGTGGACGATGGCTGGTGTCGCTACGAGCGTACCGATGTGATCCGCAGTCGCTTCTATCTCAAGGAGGAGGGGACGGATCGGCGCAAGTACGAGCTGATGCGCAACCTTGAGCGCTATCTCAAATGTGCCGAGCGCTCCACCAGCATTGAATACAAGAATGCCCGCGAGCAGAAGAGTCCACGGGTCGAGGGCATGCTGGCGGCCGGGGATCAGTTGGCCCAGCTCGATGCGGCGACCCGCAATTCACAAGATCCCTACCTGCTGCTCTGGCACTGGACCAACAACACCAACGAGCTGGCTCGTCAGCAGTTTATGGCGCTGGAAGGCACCAAGGCGCTGGATGAACCCGAGCTGCAACTGGCGCTCGGCGGTATCTACGCCAAGAGCGACCCCGAAAAGGCCATTGCCACCCTGCAGCACGGGCTCTCCCTCTATCAGGAGGGGGATAAGGTGAACAGCCGCATATTCACCTCCCTCAGCACCCTCTATATGGGCCAGAAACAGTACGGGCTGGCCTATCTGTGGGGCAAGGTGAGCGAGTCGTTTCAGGATAGCCCCGAGGTCTCAGCCAAGCGTTTTGGCATCTACCACACCCTGAGCAAGACAGAGCAGGATGGCTACGATGTGCGGGCGGCCGAAATTGTCGAGCAGCTCAAGCATGGCAACTACCGGCCCTGAGGCAGTGATGACGATGCTCTCCCCGGCCAGCTGCTGGCCCAATCCGTTCGATCTCTCTTTCATTCATGGCGAGGTACGTACCGATGGCCGCACCCTGGAGCGCCTCACGGTGCGTGCCGTAGTACTCCATGGCGACGAGTTGCTGCTGGTTCACTCCCGGGTTAACGGTGATCTGATGTTTCCTGGCGGCGGCGTTGAAGCGGGGGAAAACCACCATGTGGCGCTGGCCCGCGAGCTGAAGGAGGAGTGCGGTGCCGAGTTGCTGGAAGTAGGGACCCTGCTTGGCGAGACCCGGGAATACCGCGCCGCCCGCGAGCCGGGGTTCGATGCCTACTGCATCCGCTCGCTCTACTACTTGTGCCGGATTGGTGATCAACTGGTGGAGCCACAGCCACAGCCCTACGAGATCCGCCTTGGCTTCGTGCCCGGCTGGTTTGCCCTCGACGAAGCGCTGCAGACCAACAAGACCCAGCTGGCGGGGCCCTGTCCCCAGTGGACGGCGCGAGAGACCCGGGTGCTGACCCAGTTGCAACGCTGGCATCAGCAGGGGGTCTTCGACCACGGCTGATGAGTAGATCAAGCTGCAACGGTCAGTGACACCAACAGAAAGAGCGCCAATAGGCGCTCTTTTTCATTGCGAGGGTGGCGGTTACTGGCCGCTCTATCGTGCGAGGTTACTTGACCTCTTCGCCCTTGGCTTGCAGATCCGCGTGATAGGAGGAGCGCACGAAAGGACCGCAGGCGGCGTGGGTAAAGCCCAGCTCCATGGCGACATCTTTCAGCTCGTCAAACTCTGCTGGCGGCACGTAGCGCTTGACCGGCAGGTGGTGGCGGCTTGGCTGCAAATACTGACCCAGGGTCAGCATGTTGACGCCGTGAGCGCGTAGATCCTTGAGCACCTCGACGATCTCTTCGTTGGTCTCGCCAAGGCCCATCATCAGACCGGACTTGGTCGGTACATGGGGGTGCATCTCCTTGATGCGGCGCAGCAGCTCCAGCGACCACTTGTAGTCGGCACCCGGGCGAGCGACGCGATACATGCGCGGCGCAGTTTCCAGGTTGTGGTTGAAGACGTCCGGCGGCGTTTCGCGGAACACCTCCAGTGCCTGCTCCATCCGGCCACGGAAGTCCGGGGTCAGGATCTCGATGCGGGTCTGCGGGCTGTGCTCGCGGATCTCGCGGATGCAGTCGGCGAAGTGCTGGGCACCGCCGTCGCGCAGATCGTCGCGGTCCACCGAGGTGATCACCACATACTTGAGGTTCATCTCCTTGATGGTCAGCGCCAGCTTCTTCGGCTCTTCCGGATCGAGCGCCAGCGGGCGGCCGTGGGCCACGTCGCAGAAGGGGCAGCGACGAGTGCAGATGGCGCCCATGATCATGAAGGTGGCGGTGCCGTGGTTGAAGCACTCCGCCAGGTTGGGGCAGGAGGCCTCTTCACACACCGAGTGCAGCTTGTTCTTGCGCAAGGTGCTCTTGATGTGTTCGATCTTCTGGCTGGAGGGGGGCAGCTTGATCCGCATCCAGTCCGGCTTGCGAAGGAGTTCTTCGTTGGGATCCGGCATGAATTTCACCGGGATCAGGGCCATCTTGTCGCCATCGCGCAGCTTGACGCCCGGCTCCATACGAACGGGTTTGCTCATGATTCACTCTCGGTGTTTGTTATTGTTTGGTAGCCAATCAGGTGGGCCAGCTCGGCCACCAGAATGGATTGCGCCTCGGCCACGCTTTGCGGGCCGCCCAGAGCGCTGGTCTGGGTCATGGCCATGCCCGCATAGCCGCACGGATTGATGTGCAGGAAGGGGGTCATGTCCATGTTGATGTTGAGGGCCAGCCCGTGGAACGAGCACCCCTTGCGGATGCGCAGACCGAGCGAGGCCAGTTTTGCCTCCATGCCAAGGTCATTTTTCACATAAACCCCGGGGGCATCGGCCTTGGCATAGGCCTGGATATCGCTTTTGGCGAGGGTGTTGATGATGGCTGTCTCCAGCGCGGTCACCAGCTCGCGAACCGAGAATTTGCAGCGGCGGACATCCACCAGTACGTAGAGCACCAGCTGGCCCGGGCCGTGATAGGTCACCTGACCGCCGCGATCGCTCTGCACCACCGGGATATTGCCCGGATTGAGCAGGTGTTCGGCCTTGCCGGCCTGACCCTGGGTGTAGACGGGATCGTGCTCGACCACCCAGAACTCGTCCGGGGTGTCGCTGGTGCGGTTGTCGGTGAAGGCTTTCATGGCGTCCCATACCGGCTGGTAGGGGCGGCGACCCAGCTGCCTGACAATCAGGCTGGACTGGGCGGGGATCTGGGATGACATGGCGTCCTCGCGGCGTGCTGCGGCCAAAAACAGTCGCCCCGCAGAACGGGGCGAGAGAGAAATTACAGTACGTATTTCACCAGCTCGATCTTGCCAAGGGCGTGGTACATCGCTTCGATGTGCTCTTTGCTCTGGGCAGTCACGGTCACGCGAACCGAGTGGTAATTGCCCTTGGAGCTGGGCTGGACGGTCGGGCTGTAGGTGCCGGGGGCGTGCTGCTGCAGCACTTCAACCACCATTTCCGGCAGTGCCGGGTCGGCAACGCCGAGTACCTTGAACGGGAATTTGCAGGGAAACTCCAGCAGTTCATCAAACTTGGTATTCATTTACTCACCTTTTGCGTCATCACCGGGATGACTTCATCTTGGATGGCTAGTGGCCGATGGCCCGTGGAGGCCGCCATTTCAAGTCTATATGGGCACGGCTCATAACTATATGGGCGCTGCCCGGACCGGGATCAAGGCCAGGATCGGTCAGACAAGGATGGAAGTGCTGCTTTTTACCACAAATCAGGGTAAGGCGGAACCTGCAGTTTACAGGGTTATTCACTGCCTTTGCCGGTCACAGACAGCAGCGGCGCCTGTTGGCGCCGCTGTTTGGTGAGGATTGTGCGTTGGATTACTTGAACCAGCTGGTGACCAGCAGTATCAGGTAGTCCCACAGACGGCTCATCAAGCCACCTTCCTGCACCTCTTCCAGGGCAACCAGCGGCACCTGCTTGATCTCTTTGTCGCCCTGCTTCAGGAACACGGTACCGACGCGCTGACCCTTGGCCAGCGGCGCTTTCAGTTCGCTGTCGAGCTGGAAATCAGCCTTCAGGTTGTTACCCTGACCGCGGGTGACCAGCACGGAGACATCTTTGTCGACGCCCAGTTTCACTTCCGGTTTGTCGCCCATCCAGATCTTCTGGGTGACCAGCTCGGTGCCTGCTTTGTACGGGGTCAGGCTCTGGAAGAAGCGGAAGCCGTAGGTGAGCAGTTTTTTGCTCTCGGCGGCGCGGGAGGCTTCGCTGCTGGCGCCCAGTACCACGGCGATCAGGCGCATGCCTTCGTTGTTGGTGGCAGAGGAGACCAGGTTATAGCCGACCTGACTGACGTGGCCGGTCTTGATGCCATCCACCTGCAGGGATTGATCCCACAGCAGGCGGTTGCGGTTGTGTTGGGTGATGCCGTTGAACACGAAGGATTTCTGGGAGTAGATCTTGTACTCCTCCGGCAGGTCGCGGATCAGCGCCTGACCCAGACGGGCCATGTCGTGAGCGGTACTGTAGTGACCTTCCGCATCCAGACCGTGCGGGTTCATGAAGTGGCTGTCGTTCATGCCGAGCTTGGCGGCCCAGCTGTTCATCAGGCTGGCGAAGGAGTCGGTGCTGCCCGCCAGGAATTCGGCCATGGCGACGCAGGCGTCGTTGCCGGACTGGATGATGATGCCCTTGTTGAGATCATCGACAGAGACCTGCTTGCCCACCTCGATAAACATCTTGGAGGAGTCGGAGTAGTTCTTGGACCAGGCGTTCTGGCTGATGGTCACCATGTCGGTGCGCTTGATGTTCCCCTTCAGCAGCTCCTGGCCGATGATGTAGGAGGTCATCATCTTGGTCAGACTGGCAGGCGGCAGACGCTCTTCGGCGTTCTGCTCGGCCAGCACCTGACCTGAGTAGTAGTCGATCAGAATATGGGCCTTGGCGGAGATCTCCGGCGCGGCGGGAACCACCATGGGCATGGCATTCGGGGTCGGTGTCGGCACCGGCGTATTGGCCTGGGCGGTTACGCTGATCAGTGAGGCCAGAAGAACTGAACGGGCAAATTTGGACATCTTGAAATTCCTGCGAGCCAGATGGGGATAAAATGCGGGCCTAACTATACCAGATGCGCCCGCAGGTTATAGCCCGAGATGGCGATCAGAACTGGTTTTTTATCCATCACTCCCTGTCATCACGCCATAAAACGACGTGATGACAGTGAGTAAGCGGTTAGTCACATCCGCAGCAAAAGGGGGCGATCAGGGCACGATAAAGGCCTGTTCCAGCCCGCCCTGACGTACTTTTTCCAGCACACTTGCCTGCTGGTCGGCGGCGACCGGGCCAATCAGCACCCGGAAAATGGCGCCATGAGCATCGATCCGGTAGGGCACGCCGTAACGCTGGGTCATCACCTTGCCCATCGCCTCGGCCCGATCCCGGGAGCCGCTGGCCAGTACCTGGATCATCTTGCCATCCCCATTGCTGGCGGGCGCTGCAGCCTTGGCTGGTGCAGGCTTGACAGGTGCCGCTTTGGCGGGCTTGGCGGCGGGTGCCTTGACGGGAGCCGGATCGGCGGCGGGAGTGGCCATCGCCAGTGCGGTTGGTTCACCCAGGAAGCCATCTTGCGACAGCGTGTTGGAGGCCGCAGCCGGAGTGGTCGGAGTCATTTCGATGGGCTTCATCGGCTCCATGATCACCATCTGATCCGGAGTGTCGCTGATCAGCTCCAGCCGTACTCGGGCCTCACCGCTATCGATCATCTCCAGTTGCTTGGCCGCTGCGTAGGAGAGGTCGATCAGGCGCGGGCTGTTGAACGGGCCGCGATCGTTGACTCGCACAATGGTCTCCAGCCCGTTGTCCAGATTGGTGACCCTCACATAGCTCGGGATGGGTAGGTTGCGGTGGGCGGCACTGAACAGCTTGCTGTCCAGAACATCGCCGTTGGCGGTCTTCTGGCCGTCCAGATCCGGCGACAACCAGCTGGCGGTGCCCTCTTCGCTGTAGTGTTTGATGTCGCGCCACACCTCGTGCTTCTGCTTGCCAATCCAGTAGTCCCGGTTGCCGCTGGCACTCAGGGGCTCGGGGCGCGGAATGGCGCCGGTGGCTTGCGGGATCTCGATAACGGGTGGCTTGCTGACCGGTGCTTGCGGCTCGACGGGGGCGCTCTGTTCCGGCTGGCTGCTACAGGCGGCCAGCAACAAGCTCAGGCTGAGCGGGAGGAGTTTGTGACGAAGATGCATACGCTTCCTGAATGGCTTGGCTAAGTTGATACACCGCCATCGCATAGAGTGGGCTGCGATTGTAACGGGTGATCACATAAAAGTTATGCCGTGCGACCCAGTATTCCGGTCCATCGGCTTGGGCAAACGCCAGCAACTTGACCGGCGTCTGTGGGGCCAGCGGCGTGGCGAGCTCAATCCCTGCCGCCGCCAGTTCTGACCACTGTTGTGTTAACTCGGGCTCAGGCCTGAGTAGAGGTTCAACTGCCATCAACCCGATCTGGGCCGGTTCCACCACGGATTCGCCCCAGCACCACTGGTGGCTGGCAAAATAGTTGGCCACGCTGCCGATGGCATCGACCGGGTTGGCAAACAGATCCCGCTTGCCATCCCCGTCAAAGTCGACGGCGTAGTGGCGATAGCTGGAGGGCATGAACTGCCCCATCCCCATGGCGCCGGCATAGGAGCCCTTGAGGGTATCGAGTTGCCACCCTTCCTCTTTGGCCAGCACCACCAGCTGGGCAAACTCCTTGGCAAAGAAGTCGGCCCGCTCGGGGTAGTGAAACCCCAGGGTGTAGAGGCTATCGAGCACCGGATGACGGCCCATCTGGCGGCCATAGAAGGTCTCGACCCCTATGATGGCCACGATGAGCGAGGCGGGCACCCGATAGGTCTGCTCCGCGCGGGCCAGCGTCTCGGCATGTTGTTGCCAGAACTGCTGGCCGTCACGGATGCGCTCCGGGGTAACGAACAGCGGCCGGTAGCGATGCCAGGGTTTGGCCTCCCACGGCTTGCTGATGGTGTCGAGCACCTCCTGCCGTAACTGAGCGCGGGCGACGGCAGCCTGCAGCTCCGCCAGCGGCACCTGCTGCTGGTCGGCGAGCAGGGCCAACCGATCCGGCGCCACGGCGGCGGTCGCCATCGTGGTGGCGAGCGAGAGCAGCAATCCAACCCGTCTCATCAGGCGAGCAGTCTTCTATGAGTCTGGATGGACATCAGGATACCGAATCCGGCCATCAGGGTCACCATGGAGGTGCCGCCATAGCTCACCAGCGGCAGGGGTACCCCCACCACCGGCAAGATGCCGCTCACCATGCCCATGTTGACGAACACATAGACGAAGAAGGTGAGGGTGATGGCGCCACCCAGCAGTCGCTCGAAGCTGTTCTGGGCCTGCATCGAGATAAACAGGCAGCGGCTGATGACGTAGAGGTAGAGCACCAGCAGCAGGGCAACCCCTACCAGACCGAACTCCTCGCTGAATACCGCGAAGATGAAGTCAGTATGGCGCTCGGGCAGGAACTCCAGCTGGGACTGGGTCCCTTGCAGCCACCCCTTGCCAAAGACGCCGCCGGAGCCGATGGCAATCTTGGACTGGATGATGTGATAGCCGCGGCCGAGCGGGTCTTTCTCCGGGTCGAGCAGCATCAGCACCCGCTGGCGCTGGTAGTCGTGCATCAGGAAGAACCAGAGCACCGGCATAAAGGCCAGCATCAGCAGGACCGCCAAGCCGATCAGCCACCAGCTGAGCCCCGCCAGGAAGATGACGAAGAAGCCGGAGGCGGCCACCAGAATGGAGGTGCCAAGGTCAGGCTGGGCGGCGATCAGCAGGGTGGGCAGCAGCACCATGATGAGGGCGATCACCACATGGCTGAACTTGGGTGGCAGCGAGTGGCGACTGAGCCAGGCGGCCACCATGATCGGCATGGAGAGCTTCATCACCTCGGAGGGCTGGAACTTCATAAAGCCCAGATCGAGCCAGCGCTGGGCCCCCTTGCCGATGTGGCCGAACACGTCCACCGCAATCAGCATCAGCACCACCACGGCGAACAGCGGCACCGACCAGCGGGCGTAGAGGGAGGGGGGCAGCTGGGCCAGGCCGATCATCAGGGCAAAGGCGAGACCGCCGCGCACCAGCTGGCGCACGATGGAGTCCATATCCTGACCGGAGGCGGAGTAGAGCACCACCATGGAGAGGGTCATCACGGCCAGCAGACCGAGCAGCAGGGGCAAGTCGATATGCAGCTTGTACCAGATGCTCTGCTGGCGGGCAGAATTACTCATTGGGAGCGACCTCACTCGGTTGGGACGGCTTTTCCGGTGCCGGTGGCAGTTGCGGATCAGGGGGCAGCAGATAGGCATCCAGCATCTGGCGAGCAACGGGGGCCGCATTGGTACTGCCACCACCGGCGTTCTCCAGCACCAGCGCCACGACTGCCTTGGGTGTTTCATAGGGGGCAAAGGCGACAAACAGGGCATTGTCGCGATGCTCCACTTTCATGGTTTTGGCGTTGTAGACCTGATTCTCTTTCATGTTGACCACCTGGGCGGTGCCGGACTTGCCTGCCGCCACATAGGGGGTGTTGGCAAAAGCGCGACGGCCGGTACCTTCGTGGCCGTTGATCACTCGCCACATCCCCTCCCGCGCCACCTGCCAGTAGCTGTCGCTCTTGGTTTTGAGCGCCATGTTCGGGTTGATCGGAGCATCGACCACTCCCGCTTGGGAGGCGGTGCTCTTGAGCAGGTGCGGGGTCACATCGTGGCCATTCTGGGTCAGGATGCTGATCGCCTTGGCCAGCTGGATTGGCGTGGCGCTCCAGTAACCCTGACCGATACCGATGGAGATGGTGTCCCCCTGATACCAGGGCTGACGCCAGCGGGCCATTTTCCAGTCACGGGATGGCATGACTCCCTTGGTCTCTTCATAGAGGTCGACGCCACTGTACTGACCGAAGCCGAACTTGGTCATGTAGCTGTGGATCTTGTCGATGCCGACCCGATAGGCGAGATCGTAGAAATAGGTATCTGCCGAGACCTCGATGGCGCGATAGACATCGAGCCAGCCGTGTCCCCAGCGGCGCCAGTCGCGAAACTTCTTGGTGGTACCGGGAATAGAGAAGCTCGGGCCGCCGAAATAGCGGTAGCCCGGGGTAATGGCCCCCTCGTTGAGCCCCATTACCGACATCATGGGTTTGACGGTGGAGGCGGGGGCATAGATGCCCTGAGTGGTGCGGTTCACCAGCGGCCGCGCCGGATCGTTGAGCAGCGCCGAGTAGTTGGCGCTGGAGATGCCGGTCACGAACAGGTTGGGGTCATAGCTCGGGCTCGACTCCATGGCGATGATGGCGCCGGTTCTCGGGTCCATCATCACGATGGCGCCGCGCTGGCCGGCCAGCAGTTGCTGGGCCTTGAGCTGCATCCGGACGTCGATATTGAGGTAGATATCCTTGCCGGGAATAGGCGGCTGGAACTTGAGGGTACGGACAATCCGGCCGCGGTTGTTCACCTCGACCTCCTGATAGCCCGCCACACCGTGCAGCTCATCCTCGTAATACTTCTCCACCCCCTGCTTGCCGATATCCTTGGTGGCCGCGTAGTTGGCGAGTTTTTCTTCCTTCTCGAGGCGCTCTACGTCACGGGTGTTGATCTTGGCCACATAGCCCAAAGCATGGGTGAGGGTGTCACCGAACGGGTAGTAGCGCTTGAGGTAGGCCTCGATGCTGGCGCCCGGGTAGTTATGCTGATTGACCGAGAAGAGGGCCACCTGATATTCGGTCAGCTTCTCGTAGAGGGGGACCGGCTTGAAGCGGCGCTGGCGCTTCACTTCCGCGAGGAACTTCTCCTTGGTGCCTTCCGGCAGACCCAGCAGGGTGATCAGCTGGTCGGCGGTTTTTTCGAGATCCTTGGTCTCTTCCGGCACAATTTCCAGACTGTAGACTGGGCGATTTTCTGCCAACAGCACACCGTTGGTGTCATAGATGAGGCCCCGTGGCGGCGCCACTGGCACCACGCGGATGCGGTTGGAGTTGGAGCGAGTCTGGTAGGTGTCGTAGGACTCGACCTGCAGATAATAGAGATTGCCCAGCAGCACCAGCATCAGCACGACGATGCCGATGTAGGCTACCAGGGTGCGCCGGAAGAACAGATTGCCCTCGGCACTGTGATCGCGCATTTCGATGCGTTGCTTCAGCATGCCTTTACCTCAAGACCCTTGGGGGCAATAAGAGCAGGAACTGCATTGTTCACTCTCTGTGATAGGGGTGAATATGAGAGGTGAGACTCCAGAGACGCATGGCTCACTCTCTATGATACGGATGATTGGTGGTGATGCTCCAGGCCCGATAGAGGCTCTCGGCCACCAGCACCCGCACCAGCGGATGGGGCAGGGTGAGCGGTGAAAGTGACCAGCTCTGTTCGGCGGCAGCCTTGCACTCGGGGGACAAGCCTTCCGGCCCGCCTACCAGCAGGGCTACATCGCGGCCATCGAGTTTCCACGCCTCCAGCTGGGTAGCCAGCTGCTCCGTGGTCCAGGGCTTGCCCGGAATGTCGAGGGTGACGATGCGCGAACGCCCCGCAGCCGCCAGCATGGCTTCCCCTTCCTTCTGCAGGATGCGGGGAATGTCGGCATTTTTACCCCGTTTGCCTGCGCCGATCTCGACGAGTTCAAACGGCATGTCTTTGGGGAAGCGGCGACGATACTCTTCGAAGCCATGCTCTACCCAGGCGGGCATCTTGGTGCCCACCGCAATCAACTGGATCTTCATGGTCGTTACACTTGTGCTCTTATTGCGTATTCATTTGAGCGGCACCGCTCCACAGCTTTTCCAGTTGGTAGAAGTCACGGTGTTCATCCTGCATCACATGCACGATCACCGAGCCCATATCTACCAGCACCCATTCACCGCTCAGTTGCCCTTCCACGCTCAGCAGATCCAGACCCGCGTGGCGGGCCTCGCTGGCCAGATGGTGGGCAATGGCGCTGACGTGACGACTTGAGTTGCCGGAACAGATGATCATGGTGTCAGTAATGCTGGATTTGCCGCGTACATCGAGGGTGATAATGTCGCGGCCTTTCATGTCATCGATCTTGTCGATGATAAAGGCATGCAATTCTTGGCCTTGCAATGAGTCTCTCCTGTATTCCGGCGCGCAGCGTTTGCGTCAGGGCGGCGGATTATATCATGGTCACTCCCGTTTCCCATCGGGTGGGGCGGGATTACGACAGGGGCTAGCGGCGGTTGGCGCGGTAGAGCCCCTGTTGATCAATATAGTGCGCAACCGACTCGGGCAAGAGGTAGCGGGTGTCTTGCCCCTCATCCAGCAAGGCTCGCAGTCGGGTGGCTGACAGTTCGATGGGCTGGTTGTCCGCCAGCCAGATATGACCGGCCAGACGCTGATGCAGCGCGTTGGCATCTGTGGTGTGATGGCGCGCCAGCAACTGCGC
Organism: Aeromonas sp. S12(2024); assembly: GCF_041402305.1. Classification (NCBI taxonomy): domain Bacteria; kingdom Pseudomonadati; phylum Pseudomonadota; class Gammaproteobacteria; order Aeromonadales; family Aeromonadaceae; genus Aeromonas; species Aeromonas sp. S12(2024). The sequence continues at coordinate 137,009 of NZ_JBGLRB010000006.1, read as the reverse complement.
CACCTCGGCTGGATAATCCGGTTGCCAGCCCGGCCGCACGCTCACCACCAGATGGGCATGGTCGAGCAGCTCCTGCCAGCGGTGCCAGCTTGGCAGGCTCAGCAGGGAATCCATCCCCATCAGAAAACAGAGCGGCGTATCGGGCAGTTCATGACGCAGCTCGATCAGGGTATCGATGGTGTAAGAGGGTTTATCCCGCTTCAGCTCCCGCTCATCCACCACAAAGTGGTGGTTCTCCGCCGCCGCCAGCTTGACCATGGCGAGGCGCTGTTCGCTGGAGCAGAACGGATTGGCACGGTGGGGCGGGATATGGTTCGGGATCAGCCGCATTTCGGCCAGCCCGAGGGCATCGCGCGCCTCGATGGCCGGGCGCAGATGACCGATATGGATGGGGTCGAAGGTGCCGCCAAGCAAACCGACAGGCGCCTTCAGCACGGGCTGCTCTCCATCACCAGCGGCAGCGGGGTGCCATCACGAAAGCCGAGGGCAATGGTCTGCAGCATCAGCCAGGCCTGTTCGGTATCGAAGCGGCGCTGGGCATCGTCCAGCTGGGCCATCAGTTGCCACAGTTGCTGCAACTTGGCAAACGGCAGTCGGGTCAGTGCTTGCTGAATGAGCTGCTGGCGGCTCTGCCAGATGCGCAGGCGGCTGAAGTGCTCCCCCAGCGGCTGGCCGTTGCGCATCGCCAGCGACAGCTCGGTCAGCTGCTCCAGCTCGCGGCAGAGGGTCCAGGCCAGCATCCCCGGCTCGGTGCCTTCGGCCCGCAGGGCGGCCAGAATGCGCTGGGCCCGGTTCACCTTGCCCTCCAGCAGGGTATCGACCAGCTGGAACGGGGTGAAGTGGGCGTGGCGGATAATGGTCTCTTGCAGATAGGTGACGCTGATGGGCTGGGACGGCGAGAGCAGGGTCAGCTTCTCGATCTCCTGACTGGCGGCCAGCAGGTTGCCCTCGTAGGAGTGGCACATGAAGTTGATGGCATCCGGCAGCGCCTTGAGGCCGAAACGCGCAAAACGGGCGCTCATCCAGCGCGGGAAAAACTTGGGCTCCGGATGGTTGACCGGCACATAGGTGCCAATTTGGTAGAGCTTGTCGAACCAGGCTGCCTTCATCTGGGTCTGGTTGAGGCGACCGCCACTCAGCACCAGCAGCAGGTCGGGATGAAGCTGCTTGCCAATTTCGCTGATGCGGGCAGCGAGATCCTTGTCCACCTTGGCGGGCAGCTCCAGCTCGATGATCTGGCGGGCGGAGAAGAGGCTCATGGCCTGACAGGCATCGTAGACCTGATTCCAGTCCAGCCCCTGTTCCACCACGAAGGTGTGGCGCTCATCGAAACCCTGCTTGCGGGCGACCTGACGGATGGCATCGATGGCCTCCAGTCGCAACAGGGGCTCGTCGCCAAAAACGAGATAGCAGGGCCGAAGCCCTGCTTTGAGGTGGTCACCAAATTGCTCCGGGTAGATCCGCATCAGAAGCTGACCTGACTCAACTGCCGGATCACCTGATTGGCCGCCTGCTCCTGCATTTCGCGGTTGAGCTGCTCCTGCTCACGGGAGGAGGCGAGCGCGGCATCCGGCTTGTTGAGGAAGCTGCGGTTGAAGTTGATGGGGAAGACCTGAGTTGGCTTGCCCGGTACCGAGATGGTGAACTGGGTACCAAAGCCCAGCACATATTCGGTGTCCGTCCCCAGCGCGTTGACCGAGGCGACCTGACTGGTGCTGCCTACGCCGCCCAGAGTGAGCACCGGAATGCCCTCCTTGTCGGCCAGGGTCACGCCAGAGGCCTTCAGACGGGTGGTAACCATCCGGTAGAAGTCGCTCTTGTTGTCGCCCACGACCTTCATGGTCATCAGCTCGCTCGGAATGCCGTTGCCGCGCATGTGAAAGCCGCAGCCTTGCAGCAGCAGACCTGCCAGCACGATGGCCATCCAGCGGGTGAAGATGGTGCCCATAGAAAATCCTCTTTGCATTAAGGGAAAGCGGCGGGCGCAGGGCCCGCCGTTATCATCCGTTTGCTGTCACAGATTGGCAATGATCAGTTGGCAGCCAATTAGTTAGCGACAATGTTGAGCTGTCATGGGCCGGTACGTCGTTACCCATGAGTGGCCACACAGTCAGCCAAGGTCGCCAAATGGTATGACATCAGTTGGCAACCGATCAGTTAGCGACAATATTGAGCAGCTTGCCAGGTACATAGATCACCTTGCGCACGGTCAGCCCGTCGGTGAACTTCTGCACGGAGGCATCGGCCATCGCCAGCTTCTCGACGTCAGCCTGGCTGATCTCGGCCGGTACGGTCAGTTTGCCGCGCATCTTGCCGTTGATCTGCACCACCACCAGCTTCTCGGTCTCGACCATGGCCGCTTCATCGGCCACCGGCCAGGCTGCGTGATCGATGTCGTCGCCCTTGCCCAGCATCTTCCACAGCTCGAAGCCGATGTGCGGAGTGATGGGGTAGAGCATGACTACCACAGCTTCCAGCGCTTCCTGCATCAGGGCGCGGTCCTGCTCGTCGTTGCCCAGCTTGGAGAGATTGTTCATCAGCTCCATGATGGCGGCGATGGCGGTGTTGAAGGTCTGACGGCGACCCACGTCATCACTCACCTTGGCGATGGTCTTGTGCAGTTCACGGCGTACCGCTTTCTGCTCGTTGGTGAGAGCAGCTACATCCAGTGCGGCAACGGCTCCACCGGAAACGTGTTCGAAGGTGACGCGCCACAGGCGACGCAGGAAGCGCTGGGCACCCTCTACGCCGGAGTCGGACCACTCCAGGGTCATCTCGGCCGGAGAGGCGAACATCATGAACAGACGGACGGTATCGGCGCCGTAACGCTCGACCATCAGCTGCGGGTCGATGCCGTTGTTCTTGGACTTGGACATCTTGGTCATGCCGGAGTGCATTACCTCACGGCCTTCGTTGTCGATGGCCTTGGTGATACGACCCTTCTCGTCACGCTCTACCTTGACGTCGGTCGGGCTGACCCAGACGTTGCCGCCCTTCTCGTCTTTGTAGTAGAAGGCGTCGGCCAGCACCATGCCCTGGCAGAGCAGGCGCTTGAACGGCTCGTCACTGTTGACCAGACCCGCGTCACGCAGCAGCTTGTGGAAGAAGCGGGCGTAGAGCAGGTGCATACAGGCGTGCTCGATACCGCCGATGTACTGATCCACCGGCAGCCAGTGGTTGGCAGCCGCCGGATCCAGCATGCCCTTGTCGTAGTCCGGGGAGCAGTAGCGGGCGTAGTACCAGGAGGACTCCATAAAGGTGTCGAAGGTATCGGTCTCGCGGAACGCTTCCTGACCGTTGTAAGTGGTCTTGGCCCACTCGGCGTCAGCCTTGATTGGGCTCTGGATACCATCCATCACCACATCTTCCGGCAGCAGTACCGGCAGTTGATCTTCCGGCGTTGGCACTACGGTACCGTCAGCCAGGGTCAGCATCGGGATGGGGGCACCCCAGTAACGCTGACGGGAGACGCCCCAGTCACGCAGACGGTAGTTGACGGTGCGCTTGCCCTTGCCGAGCCCTTCCAGCTTGCTGGCGATGGCATCGAAGGCGCCCTGGAAGTCGAGACCGTCAAACTCGCCGGAGTTGAACAGCACGCCCTTCTCGGTGTAAGCGGCGTCGCTCACGTTGACGTCGCTATCAACCGGCTTGATCACCGCCTTGATGTCGAGGCCATATTTGGTGGCGAATTCGAAGTCACGCTGGTCGTGGGCCGGAACCGCCATCACGGCGCCGGTGCCGTAGTTCATCAGCACGAAGTTGGCGACCCAGACCGGTACCTTGCGGCCATCCAGCGGGTGAATGGCGTAGAGGCCGGTGGCCATGCCTTTCTTTTCCATGGTGGCCAGTTCAGCTTCGGCTACCTTGGTGTTCTTGCACTCTTCGATGAAGGCGGCCAGCTCAGGGTTGTTCTGGGCTGCTTGCAGCGCCAGCGGGTGGCCGGCAGCGATACCGACATAGGTGACGCCCATGAAGGTGTCCGGACGGGTGGTGTAGACCTCCAGTTGCTCAGCCTGACCCTCGATGGCAAAGCTGATGTTGACCCCTTCGGAGCGGCCAATCCAGTTGCGCTGCATGGTCTTGACCATCTCCGGCCAGCCTTCCAGATTGTCGATGTCGCTGAGCAGCTCTTCGGCGTAGTCGGTGATCTTGATGAACCACTGGGGGATCTCTTTCTGCTCCACCGGGGTATCACAGCGCCAGCAGCAGTTGTCGACCACCTGCTCGTTGGCCAGCACTGTCATGTCGTTCGGGCACCAGTTGACGGAGGAGGTCTTCTTGTAGACCAGACCCTTTTCGTAGAGCTTGGTGAAGAACCACTGTTCCCAGCGGTAGTAATCCGGTTTGCAGGTGGCGACTTCACGATCCCAGTCATAACCCAGACCCAGCATCTTCAGCTGGTTCTTCATGTATTCGATGTTTTCGTAGGTCCAGGGCGCCGGCGCGGTATTGTTTTTGATCGCGGCGTTCTCGGCCGGCAGACCGAATGCATCCCAACCTATGGGTTGCAGCACGTTCTTGCCATTGAGGCGTTGATAACGGGAGATCACATCACCTATGGTGTAGTTACGAACGTGCCCCATGTGTAGTCGACCAGACGGATAGGGGAACATGGAGAGGCAGTAGAACTTCTCTTTGTCTACCTTCTCCACGGCCTTGAAGGTTTTCTTGGCATCCCAGTGCTTTTGCACTGCTGGTTCGATTGATTGGGGAACGTATTGCTCTTGCATTGGTGACATCCGGATCTGTGAAATGAATAGATAAATCAGCTGGGAAATCGCAATAGAATACCCATATCCTGCGGCGGCAACAACCGCCAGCGTCCCTTGGGCCTTAAGCCGGGCCAGATCAGGGTTTAGTAGAGGAGTTAGAGCCATGGACAAACGTCAAAAAGGGTACGAAGCCTTCATTGCCGAGCTGCAAAAACAGTGGCAAGAGACTGAAGAGTTCCAGGGGGAGCGCCTCAACCGGATGATTGCCAAGGTGCAGGCCTATCTGGAGGCTGCCAGCGACCTGACCCAGGACGAACTGGCGCTCATTGCCGAGTACGTGAAGCGGGATCTGGGCAACTATGACGAGGGGCGCCATGACGATAGTGCACAGGTGGAAGAGTCTGCCTTTATGCTGGCCCTCAAAGACACCGCCTGGTCCTGGCTGGCGGATGTGACCGACCGAGCCCAGGTGGAGTGGCGCGAGCTGGCCGACGAGTTGGAGCACAAGGGTGTTTACGAAGCGGGTGACTGGGTGGGGCTCGGAGTTATGGTGTGCGACCAGTGTGGCTGGCGCCATACAGTGCTACACCCACAACAGCTCGATACCTGCCCCGAATGCGGCTGCGCCGAGTATCATCGCGAGCCGCTCTCGCCCTGAGTCATGCCATCAATGTGGACGAGATAACGAGCAAAAAGGCGCCATCAGGCGCCTTTTTCTTACTTGCAGGTTTCGTCGGGGCGTTTACTTGCCCGCAACGGAGAGGCCGCCAAAACGGATCTGCGGGGCGTAGAAGCCCTTGCCGTCGTTGTGGTGCAGGGTATCGCCGACCGCTTCCAGCTCGCCCAGCAGGCGGTAGAAGTTGCCTGCTACCGTGATGCCGCGCACCGGCCGCAGGCGAACTCCATCGCGACAGAGGAACCCTGACGCGCCAAAGGAAAAGTCACCGCTCACCGCATCGGCACCGGAATGCAGGCCGTCCAGCTTGACCAGCTCCAGATAGTCACCGCTCTGCACTTCCGCTTCGCAGTGGGGGCCCGCGCCAAACACCAGATGGCGAGCGGTCACATCGAGGGCGCTGCGGGCACCGCGAGCGGCCGAGCCGTTGCTGGCGACGCCAAAGTGGCGGGCGGTGGCGCTGTTGTGGAGCAGGGTTTTCAGCTCCCCTTCGCCAATCAGCAGCAGATCCGAGCTGGCCGCCCCCTCGCCATCAAACGCCTTGATGTTCATGCCGCCCGGCATATAGACCCGGCTCTCCAGAGTAAGCCAGCGTGACGCTACGCTCTGGCCGACCTTGCTGCGCCAGGGGTTGATCCCCTGCTGGGCCCACTTGCCCGACAGCACACCCTGAAAGCAACCAAACAGGCTGGCGAAGCAGTTGGTGCTAAAGATGACGCTGTAGTGACCGCTCGGCACCGCTTCACCGGGCAGCAGACCATCGGCGATGGCGTAGATCTGCTCGATCAGGGCCTGACTGTCCAGCTCGTCGAAGCGGCGGCCATACTGCCCCTGCGAGTGCATCGACTGGCGGCCATCCCGTTCCACCAGCGCCGAGGTGTAGCAGCCGACGCTGAACTCGCCGTGCTGGCAGAGGGTGCCCTGACTGTTGGCGAGCAAGAGCTGGCTCTCCCCTTCGAAGAAGCTGTTGTAGGGGGCGCCGCTCACATCGGGCATGGCCAGCATGTCTGATTCGAGGCGCAGGGCCAGGGCGATCTTCTCCTCAACCGGCGTGGTATCGGGCTGGTTGATCTCGGCGCAATCTGTGGTGATCCGGCTATTGGCCACCGAGATGCGCTGATCCGGGTCCACCTTGGCAAAGCGGCTGGCATCGAGCGCATCCTGCAGCATGGCATCGAGCGCCGCTTCATCGAGGGATTCCGAGTAGGCGATGCCGACCCGGCCCTCTTTTATCAGGCGAATACCGAGTTGCTGGCTGCTGGTGACCTTGTATTCCCCCAGCTCGCCCTTGTCTGCCTTGAGGGAGAAGGCCTTCTCCTGATTGGCGATGATGTCTGCCTCGGCGCCGAGGTCGGCCACTTTATCCAGCAGGCGGGTGAGCAGTTGGTTCATGTCGAGCTGGCTCATCAGGCGTTCCCTCCCACCAGAATGTTGTCCACTTTGAGGGCCGGCTGGCCCACCGAGGTGGGGACCGAGCCTGAGACAGAGCCGCACATGCCGGCGGCCAGTGCCAGATTGCTGCCCACCATGGAGATCTCTTTCAGCACCTGCGGGCCGGTGCCGATCAGGGTGGCCGACTTGAGCGGTCTGGTGATTTTGCCGTGCTCGATGAGGTAGGCCTCCTGCACATTGAAGTTGAACTCGCCGGTGCCGGGCTGTACCGAGCCGCCCCCCATCTTCTTGGCGTAGATGCCATGTTCGACGGTGGCCAGCATATCGTCGAGGCTGTGGTTGCCCGGTTCGATATAGGTGTTGCGCATGCGCGAGGTGGGGGCGTACTTGTAGGATTCGCGCCGCCCGGAGCCGGTGCGGGCGTAACCGGTCTTGAGGGCGCCCATTCTGTCCACCAGAAAGCCGGTCAGTACGCCGTCCTTGATGAGCTGGGTATGCTGGGTCGCCATCCCCTCGTCATCGACGTTGATGGAGCCCCAGGCGTTGCTCTGCAAGCCTTCATCCACCGCATTGACCACCGGATTGGCGATAAGCTGGCCCATCTTGTCGTGGAATACAGACGCCTTCTTGGCCACCGAGGTGGTCTCCAGCAGATGACCGCACGCCTCGTGGAAGATGACGCCGCCAAAGCCGTTCTCCATGATGACCGGCAGGGTGCCGCTCGGACAGGGTGCCGCGCCCAGTTTCACCAGTGCCTGATGGGTGGCTGTGAGCGCCAGCTCGCGCGGATCGATGCGATCGGCATGCTCCCAGCCCATCAGGGCGCCGGGGGCCTCGTAACCGACGCTCTGCTCGCTCCCTTCCATGGCGATGGTCTGGGCCATGATGCGGTTGTAGTGGCGGCGATCGGCCACTTGCAGCCCTTCGCTGTTGAAGATTTCCACCTCCTGCTCCCAGCCCAGCACGTTGCCGGAGAACTGGCTCACCTTGTCGCTCTCGGCGCGGGCTACCGCATCCATGGCGTGCAGATAGGCAATCTTCTGCTCCAGCAGCTTGTCTGCCGACAGGGGCAGGGCCACCGGGTTGCGATCGCTCAGGCGGGTGAAATCGAAGGCGGTGGCGGTCACCACGGGGTCGCGGCGGTCTTTGGCCGCCAGCAGGGTGACGATGCGCAGCAGTTCGTCGCGGCTGGCCAGATTGGTGTAGCCGTAGAGCACCTTGTGGCCGTAACAGAGGCGCACGCCGATGCCGAAATCGAGGCCGCCGCTGATGTTCTCTATCTGGCTGGAGAGCAGGCTGAGCTGGCTGCGGCGCTTGCGCTCCACAAACAGCTCGGCAAAATCGGCACCCAGCGCCAGCGCGTGATCGAGCACGTCACGGGCGATGGCGGGGGCCAACAGGGAGAATGGAGTCATAGAATATCCTTTTCTGGTCTGTCCGTTTGCTTCCGACATCCGGCTCTGATTGTTATGGGATGTCGAGTCCATTGTTGCAGACCAGCACAAAAAAGTCGCTATAGCGTCATGCGATGATACCGATTGAGAAAATCGGTGCGATAACTGCGCCCGGCGGCTAGGGCCAGGCGCTCAGGGTCGTTTTGCCAAAACGTGGGAAAGATCAGAGCAGGGCGTGGATTTCGCTCAGGATCTGCTCGACCCACTGCTCGATGCGCGGATCGGTCTGGTCATATTGATTGGCATCGTCCAGCGCCAGCCCGACGAAGTGACGGCCATCGTCGATCAGTGCCTTGGAGGCATCGAATTCGTACCCTTCGTTGGGCCAGTAGCCCACCAGCTTGACCCCTTTTGGCACCAGCTGATCGTGCAGCATGCCGAGGGCGTCCTGGAACCATTCGCCATAACCGAGCTGATCGCCGAGGCCAAACAGGGCCACGATGCGTCCCTCCAGATGGAGATCGGCGATATCTTCCCAGCGGGACTCCCAGTCCTCCTGCAGTTCGCCAAAGTCCCAAGTGGAGATGCCGAGGATCAGGATCTCGTAATCCTCCATCCGGCGCAGGGAGACATCCTTGATATTGTAAATATCCACCAGCTCGGGGCCGATGAGGGCGCGGATCTTCTCGGCAGCCATCTCGGTGTAGCAGGTGGTGGAACCGTAAAACAGACCAATCTTCATCGCTCTACTCTCTGTTGGCGCTTTCTCGCTTGCTTTTGGCGCGTTCTCGCATGCTCGTGTGGGCTGCGCCATGTTGGCAACACGATGGGTAACGTAAGGGGAGGGCGCCAGTCTAGCAGATTGCCATTCGACCTTCACCGCCCGGCAAGGGGCGTGGCAAACGTGCCTTATCTTTCCAATGAAAGTGCCTTGTCTTTCCAAGGAGTTGGCGCGTTACAATGGGCCATCGATCCCCTGATTGCAGCGCACCATGAGCAAGCCCGACCCACATCCCCTGATTGAACCCTTTCTCGATGCCCTCTGGCTGGAGCGGGGATTGTCTGACAACACAGTCAGCTCCTATCGCAGCGACCTGGAGAAGTTCTCCCTCTGGCTCGACGAGCAGGGGAGCTCGCTGCTGCTGGCGGGGATGGACGAGATCCAGCACTACCTCGCCTGGCGGGTCGATCACCAGTTTGCGGCCAGCAGCACCGCCCGTTTTCTGTCGGCCCTGCGCCGTTTCTATCAGTATCTCAACCGTGAGAAGCTGCGCAGCGATGATCCGACCGTGCTGCTGGAGGGGCCCAAGCTGCCGAAAAAACTACCCTCAGATTTAAGCGAAGCGGAAGTGGAGGCTCTGCTGAGTGCGCCGCTGGTGGATGACCCGCTGGAGCTGCGGGACAAGGCGATGCTGGAGCTGCTCTACGCCACCGGGCTGCGGGTTTCCGAGCTGGTGGGGCTCACCGCCGAGCATGTCAGTCTGCGTCAGGGGCTGGTGCGGGTGGTGGGCAAGGGCAACAAGGAGCGGCTGGTGCCAATGGGCGAGGAGGCGATGCACTGGCTGGAGCGTTACTACCGGGAGGCCCGTACCCTGCTGCTGGGGGGCACCAGCTCGGATGTGGTGTTTCCCTCCAAGCAGGCCCGTATGATGACCCGCCAGACCTTCTGGCATCGCATCAAGCTCTATGCCCTGCGGGCCGGGATCAACGGTGAGCTGTCCCCCCATACCTTGCGCCACGCCTTCGCCACCCATCTGCTCAACCACGGCGCCGACTTGCGGGTGGTGCAGATGCTGCTGGGCCATGCGGATCTTTCCACTACCCAGATCTACACCCATGTGGCCAACGAACGGCTCAAGGCGCTGCACGGGGAGCACCACCCCCGCGCTTAAGCCCGTTGCAGCCGATTTTTGCCCGCTTGTTTAGCCTGATAAAGAGCTGCATCGGCGCGGGCCATCACACTGTCTGGGGCATCATGCAGGGATTCGGCAATGCCACCGCTAAAGGAGACGCTTAAGCCCTTTTCACGCCAATCCTGTTGCCCCATGCTGATACGCCACTGCTCCATCAACTGCTGTGCACTGGCAATATCTGTCTGTTCAAAAATGGCGACCAGCTCTTCCCCCCCAAAGCGGCACAGGGTTGCCTGTTCCTCTAGCAATTGGCTACCTAGCTGAGCGGTGCGTTTCAAAACGGCATCACCGATGGGATGACCATAGGTATCATTTATTTTTTTGAAGTTATCAATGTCGATAATCGCCAATATATATTGGCTATTTTCTTTATGTAGAGTGGCGAGCTCCTCTTCCAAATGACGGCGGTTGTACAAGCCGGTTAATGCATCACGCAGCGATTTTTCTGTTTCGGCCTGCATTTTGTCTGAAATCATCACTATTTCATCCTCCAGCTCCTCTATACCAGCCAGCTTGGGGATAATAATTTGTTGCCCTGGAGGGGTGATACGCAATTGTCTAACAACTTGTACCAATGTGCTGATAGTATGCTCCAAACGTTGCCTGAAAATAATAGCAACCAGTGTGAATATCGATAATGATAATACCAGAGTGATAAATATAGTTGGCAGTATCTCACCAATCAAAATATTGCTCTTGAATGGAAATACAGTAATAACCAGCCACGATGGGTTGTTGTGAAGGGCGTGATATGAAATGAGATCACCATTTTTACTCATTAAGGTACCATTCCTGCCTTTCAATTCAGAAATCCATGGTTGGTCAAGTCGACTGCCGTTTTCCTGAGGGTCGCTGTGAGCCACAATCATCTTGCTGCCTCGGTCAAAGAGCATATATACAACATTGTTACTACTCTCCAGAATCCGCCCTATACGTGCTGAAAATACTTTCAAGTTCAGGTCGATGCCAATCACGCCAAGAAATTCCCCCTGGTTATTAAAAACAGCATGGGAAAGGGTGACGACCGGCATTTTTTCAATCGCGTCAATGTAAGGGGAACTCCAGATATTGATGCCGGGATGCTCGATAGCATTGCGGTACCATGGACGTTCCGACTCTTTGAACTCAATCGGGGTAGGATGAAGAGAGAAATTGATATGCTTGTTATCCTGAAGCATGTAGTACACGGTTTTTATTGGGCCATCAGGGTAAAGAAGGTATTGCCAAATGTCGCGATAACGTTGTTTTAATTCCGGGGGAAGATCTCCATTATTCTCAGTAATGTCAGCAATGATGATATTTATTTGCCTCTCAACCGAAGAGAGTGAGTTATCCCATTGCTGCGCAGTACTATCGTTAAAAAATCTGGCGGTGCTTAGCAAGGTGTTTTTCTGCATAACAGAAAAAAGGTACGCACTACCCAATGTGGTCAAAACAAGTGGCAGCGCAAGCAGCAAAAGAAAACGGAGAATAAAGCTGTGATTGGAGTTTGCAGCAGTGGAGGTTTGCATAGTCACGACGCCTATATAACTTTACGCCATCTAACCATAGCCCATGGGCATCGTGACACACATACACACCAGTCTGGGGAGTCGGCTTAACGCTCCTGTTGAGATTTCAGCAGATCACGGATCTCGGTCAGCAGCTCCTGATCCTTGGTCGGGCCTGCCGGGGCGGCGGCTTCCTCTTCCTGTTTTTTCTTGAGGGTGTTGATGGCCTTCAGTCCCATGAAGATGGCAAAAGAGATTATCAGAAAGTCGATGATGGTCTGGATGAACTTGCCATAGGCGATGACCACGGCGGGTGTTGCACCTTCTGCGGCCTTAAGGGTGACCGCCAGGTCGCTGAAGTCCACGCCGCCCAGGATCAGGCCGATGGGCGGCATGATCACGTCACCGACAAAAGAGGAGACAATTTTGCCGAAGGCGGCACCAATGATGATACCGACCGCCATATCGATGACGTTGCCGCGTGCGGCAAAGGCTTTGAACTCTTGAATCAGACTCATTATTTCCTCCGAAATTAAACAAGATAGTGCGTTGATTATCCTTGCCAAAGGGCGAACTCTTGTCAGGAAAAACAGAGGCTAAGCCGCGTTGTTCCTGTCGTCCTGACTAGCTTGCGGGCGTTATGAGTCCTTGGCAATCGGGGGGAGCCATTTTTTTGGTACAAAGTGATATTAATTTTTTGGTAATTAGCTGATTGAATGATGAGCTGTGCTGCTGTAGTTTGCTGGGTCGATTCATTCATACCACGTGAGTAAACAAGTGAAGTATTTACTACTGGGAATGATGCTTTTGTGCACATTTGCTGCCAGAGCGGGGATGGATACCCAAGCCTTGAAACAGACTATCACGGCCCGGCTGGGGGTCCCCGTCTATCTGGTTGAACCGACCCCGATCGCGGGGTTGTACATGCTGGGCACCTCGCAGGGGGTGCTCTACAGCGATGCCAAAGGGGATTATGTGGTGCAGGGGGTCATGCTGGATATGACTCGCGACATGAAGAACCTGACCATCTCGGGTATGCGCGAGCAGCGCCGACTTGGTCTGGCGCAGGTGGCTCATGCCCCCATCGTGCTCAAGGCCCGGGATGAGCGTCACCGGGTTGCGCTGTTTCTCGGCGAGCAGGACGCAAAGCGCCGTCAGCTCTCCGGCACCTTGCAACACCTGCAGGCATCCGGGGTGAGCGTGGCTCTCTATCCGGTGATTGATCACGCCGAACGGGCCGCCGACTGGTGCAGCGATCCCCTGCTGCAAAATGATCCGTTAAAAGCCTATTTGCCTCAAACGGCATGTAGTGAGACCCTTATCCAAAATATTGGCCTGAGCCAATGGTTGGGGGTCAAGGTACTGCCGGCCTGGGTCTCCTCCGACGGGGATCTGGTGCGCGGGTATCAGAGCCCCGAACAGCTGCTCAAGATACTGGATAATTTTGATGCCTCTGCAAATCCGTCGTCGTCCGCGAGTTGATGATTCCCATCTGCCTGCCACTTTGCATCCCCTGCTTCGCCAAATCTTCGCCAGTCGTGGCGTAGAGGATCCTGCCCTGCTGGAGCGCAGCGCCAGCCAGCTGTTGCCGCCCCAGCGCCTCTATGGCATGGAACAGGCGGTGCCGCTGCTGGCGGATGCCCTGACCGCCCAGAAACGGATCCTGATTGTCGGTGACTTCGACTGCGATGGTGCCACCAGCTCGGCCCTGTGTGTGCTGGCCCTGCGCGCCATGGGCGGTCGCCACATCGATTTTCTGGTGCCCAACCGCTTTGAGTTTGGCTACGGCCTCACCCCCGAAATTGTCGAGCTGGCGGTGGCGCGCGGCGCCGAGTTCCTGATCACGGTGGATAACGGCATCTCCAGCATCGCCGGGGTGGCGGCTGCCAAGGCGGCCGGCATGCAGGTACTGGTTACCGATCACCATTTGCCGGGTCAGGAGCTGCCTGACGCCGATGCCATCGTCAACCCGAACCAGCTCGGTTGCGATTTCCCCTCCAAGTCGCTGGCCGGGGTGGGGGTAGCCTTCTACCTGATGGCGGCCCTCAACACCCATCTGCGTCAGCTCGGCTGGTACGAACGGCAAGGGTTGCGCGCCCCCAATGTGGCGGATTACCTCGATCTGGTGGCCCTCGGCACGGTCGCAGATGTGGTGGCGCTCGATGGCAACAACCGCATTCTGGTCCATCAGGGCTTGCAGCGGATCCGGGCCGGGCGCTGTCGCCCCGGCATTCAGGCGCTGGTGGATGTGTCGGGTCGTGATGGTCGCCGCCTCACCGCCGCCGACCTCGGTTTTGCGCTGGGGCCGCGCCTCAATGCGGTTGGGCGCCTCGATGATATGTCCCTTGGGGTCGCCTGTCTGCTCTGCGATGATCTCAATCTGGCGCGCCAGCTTGCGGCCGAGATGGACAGCCTCAATCAGGAGCGCAAGGAGATCGAGCAGGGGATGCAGCAGGAGGCCCTCGCCACCCTGGAGCAGATCCGGTTTCGCGATGGCGAGGTGCCATCGGGCATAGTGCTGCACCGCAACGAGTGGCATCAGGGGGTGGTGGGGCTGGTGGCTTCCAAGGTGAAGGAGAAGTACTACCGCCCGGTCATTGCCTTTGCCGAGAGCAGCGAGACCGAGCTCAAGGGCTCCGGCCGCTCCATCCCCGGCGTGCACCTGCGCGATGCACTGGAACTGCTCGATACCCGCCATCCGGGCCTGATGGGCAAGTTTGGCGGCCACGCCATGGCGGCGGGGCTGACCCTGCCCAAGGCCAATATCGAGGCCTTCAGCCGCGCCTTTGAGGCGGTCATCAGCGAGCTGGTGACACCCGAGCTGCTGACCGGAGTGCTGCTCACCGACGGCGAGTTGTTGCCGGATGAGCTCAACCTCGAGCTGGCGGAGCTGATTCGCGCCTCCGGCCCCTGGGGTCAGGCCTTCCCCGAGCCGCTGTTCGACGGCGAGTTCGTGCTGGTGCAGCAGCGGCTGGTGGGGGAGAAGCACCTCAAGATGATGCTGACAACCGATTCCGGTCATGCGGTGGATGCCATCGCCTTTGGCGTCGATCTCAAGCGCTGGCCCGATGCCTCGGTCAAGCGGGTGCGGCTTGTCTACCGGCTTGACGTCAACGAGTGGCGCGGCAACCGCAGCGTGCAGCTGCTGGTGGAGCATCTGGAGGCTGCCGGTCTCTGAGCCGGTTGCATCGCTGCTTTGTCGCAGATAGCGCTGACAACGGCCACCCTCGGGTGGCCGTTTTTGTTGGCAGATCTCTGGAAAAGGGCGTTGACCTGTCTATAGCTTTACAGTTTAAGCTCGTCTTTATCGGGTCACCTGAGGGCCCGCACCGTGAGTGATTGCCATGAAAATATCCGAACTGGCCCGCCGCTGCGGCCTCGCCCGCTCCACCCTGCTCTATTACGAGAAGCTGGGGGTGATTGCCGGTACCCGGGCCGCCAACGGCTATCGCCACTATGACGAGGGGGATCTGCAGCGACTGCAGATGGTGCAGGCCCTGCAGGCAGGTGGTCTCAGCCTCAAGCAGTGCCTCGCCTGTCTGGCTGGCGAGATAGATCAAGCGGCATTGCAGGCCCGGGTGAGGGAGCTGGATGAGGAGCTGGTGCGGATGCAGCGCGCCCGGGATCTGTTGGCGGATCTGACAGGGCTGCGCCCGCGCTCCGGTGAGGAATTCAAGGCCTGGCAGCTGCAACTGCAGCGCGAGGCTCCGGAGGCCTACTTCGCGTGGGTGATGAAACAGGGTTTTAGCGAGAAAGATCGCTACCACTTGCAATGGTTGAGCAAAGACATGAATGAGCATGAGCGTTACATCAAGGACTTTATCCAGCTGCTGGATGGCATGAGTTACTGGGGGCCGGGGGATCGCGCCTTCACCCAGCAGCAGTTTGCCGCCTTGCCCATCCGGCCGCGCCGGATCCTTGACATGGGCTGCGGGCGCGGGGCCTCGACCATGGCGCTGGCTCAGGTGACCGATGCCGACATTGTGGCCATCGATCTGGAAGAGGAGGCGCTGGCCGCCGTGGCGCACTCCGCCCGTGCAGCGGGCTTTGAGCATGTCTCCACCCTCTGCGCCAACATGGCGGCACTGCCGGACGATCTGGCCCCGGCCGACCTCATCTGGGCAGAGGGGAGCGCTTACGTGATGGGGGTTGCTAATGCGCTGAAGGCGTGGCGTCCGCTGCTCGCGAGCCCGCAGGCTTGCATCGTGCTCAGTGATGCGGTCTGGCTGACCGATAACCCGCCCGAGGAGGCGTTGGCATTCTGGCAGCAGGATTATCCCGCCATGCAGACGCTGGCGGGCCTGCTTGAGACGATACAAGCGGCAGGCTATCGCTGCCTGTCACACACTCCGTTGCCGATGAGCGCCTGGAACAACTATCTGGACCCTATCGAGGTCAATCTGGTGCGCTATCGAGACGAGCTGGGGGAGAGTGCCGCCTGGCAGGACTTGAGCCGGGAAGTGGCCATCCACCGCCAATATCTGGGCAGTTACGGCTATGTGATCTGCTGCCTGCAAAAAGATGCGTGATTAGCTGTCGTAAAAAAACGAGGCGCCTGCGGGCGCCTCGTTGTTTATCAGGGATGGTGGATGGCCATTACAGCTCGCGGGCCCAGGGGTGAGCCTTGGGGCGCAGCGCCAGCGCCAGACCCAGCAGCAGTACGGTCAGACCATAGAGGGGCCAGCTGCCAAAGCGCATGTAGGGGGTCTCGCCGTGGGCGGGACGCACCTCGCTGCGCAGCACGCCCGCTTCAAACTGCGGGATCTGGCCGATGATGCTGCCATCGATCTCGGTCACGATGGTGATGCCGGTGTTGGTGTCGCGCAGCAGCGGACGAGCCAGCTCCAGCGCGCGCATCCGGGCGATCTCCATATGCTGCCAGGGGCCTATGCTGGTGCCAAACCAGGCGTCGTTGGAGACGGTCAGCAGGAAGTCGGTATCGGCATTGACGTTGCGGCGCACCTCCTCCGGGAAGATGATCTCGTAGCAGATGGCGGCGGCAAACTTGAGCCCCTTGGCGATCAGGTTGGGCTGCACTTCGTCACCCCGGCTGAAGGAGGACATCGGCAGGTTGAAGAAGGGGGCGATGGGGCGCAACAGATCTTCAAACGGCACGAACTCGCCGATGGGCAGCAGGTGGTATTTGTTGTAGCGGTTGGGGTGGTTGTAGAAGTAGGACTCCTTGCCATCCGCATCCTGCACCCCCATGCCGAGCACGGTATTGTAGAAACGCTGTTGCTGCTCGTCGTAGTGAATGATCCCGGCCAGCAGGCCGGTATCGTTCACCTTCATCGCCTTGTCCAGATTCTCCAGATAGGGGCCCATCGCCTTCTCGATGGCCGGGATCGCCGACTCCGGCCAGATGATGATGTCGGCATCCTGATTCTCGCGGCTCAAGTCCTGATAGGTGCGCACCGTGGGGGCCAGCGCCTCCGGATCCCACTTGAGGGACTGGGCGATATTTCCCTGCACCAGCGCCACCTTGACCGGTTCGCCACGGGTTACCCAGTTGAGCTGCATCAGGCCGTGAGCGCCGGCAGCCAGCAGGGCGGGCACCGCCAGCCACAGTGGCGAGCGGGACTTCCACACCAGCCAGATAGCGGAAGCGGAGAACAGCAGAGCAAGGGTGATGCCTTGCACCCCGAGAATGGGGGCAAAGCCCTTGAGGGGGCCGTCGATCTGGCTGTAGCCAAACCAGAGCCAGGGGAAGCCGGTCATCACCCAGCCGCGCAGCCAGTCAGCGACCAACCACAAGGCCGGGAAGGCGAGCAGCCAGCGGCTCCAGTGACGGCCGCCAAAGAAGCGGGCAAAGACCCAGCAGGCGAGCGTCGGGTAGAGGGCCAGATAGGCGGAGAGCCCGGCCAGCAGCACAAAGGCGACCGGCAGCGGGATGCCGCCAAACTCGGTCATGCTGACATGGATCCACCATAGCCCCGGCAAAAAGAGTCCCATGGCGTAGCCAAAACCGCGCCAGGCAGCCTGTTTCGGCGTGGCTTTGTCCAGCAGGGCGTAGAGGCCAAGCAGGGAGGGGATCACCAGCGGCCAGTAGCCGAAGGGGGAGAAGGCCAGCACGGCGATGGCACCAGAGGCCAATGCACTGAGGCTTAACAGAATTTTGGAAGTAACAGGGGATAATCTCACGGGCGATGGTGCTCGTCTTGGTGTGCAACTGGGGTCGAATGGCCGGTATCTTAACCTGTAAGCGGGGCAACGGCGAGCCTCGATGCCGGTGGCAGAGAGCACAACGCCCCGAGGTCGGGGCGTTGTTTCACACATCGAGCGGATCTGCTTATTGCGGCTCGGATTGCGCCGCCGCGTGGTGCTCGGGGATCTTCACCTGCAGTTGCTGCAGACGGCGCCGGTCGGCATGCATCACCTTGAACAGGTAGCCGTCCAGCTCGATCTCCTCGCCCTTCTTTGGCAGGTGGCTGAAGGCGTGCATCACCAGACCACCTACCGTATCTACCTCTTCATCGCTGAATTTGGTGCCGAAGAAGTCGTTGAAATCCTCGATCTCGGTCAGGGCGCTGATGGAGAAGACCCGCTTGCTGAGGCGGCGGATCTCGTCCGGCTCATCCTCGATGTCGTCAAACTCGTCGTCGATCTCGCCAACGATAAGTTCCAATATGTCTTCGATGGTCACCAGACCGGAGACGCCACCAAATTCGTCGACCACAATGGCCATGTGGTAGCGCTCTTCACGGAACTCCTTGAGCAGACGGTCAACCCGTTTACTTTCCGGCACGATCACCGTGGGGCGCAAGATTTTCTCGAGCTGCAGCGGCTCGCTGGCGTGATGGCCGCCAAACCCGAAGGGGAGCAGATCCTTGGCGAGCAGTATGCCCTCCACATGATCCTTGTCCTCGTTGATCACCGGGAAGCGGGAGTGACCGGACTCGATGATCACCGGCAGGATCGCATCCACCGGTTGGGACTTCTCGATGGTCACCATCTGGGAGCGGGGGATCATGATATCGCGCACGCGAAGATCGGCGATCTCCAGCACCCCCTCGATCATGTCCTTGGTGTCCTGATCGATGAGGTCGCGCTCTTCGGCATCGGCTATCACGTCTACCAAATCATTGCGGTCTTTTGGCTCGCCCTGGAAGAGTTGGCTGAGTTTGTCGAGCCAGGTTTTCTTCGGCGAGCCGGTACTAGGGTGATCGTCGGTCATTTTCTCTCTTGGTTACTCGTATAAACACACTTGAAATCGTGGTGGCTATATGAGGATGGGCATCGGCTGTTTCAAGGTGATGACCATCCTGCGGTTTACGCTTCGTCGTTCAGATAGGGATCGGCGAAACCCAGCTCCTGCATGATGTCGCGCTCGAGCGCTTCCATCTCTTCGGCTTCGTCATCCTCGATATGGTCATAACCTAGCAGATGCAGACTGCCGTGCACAACCATGTGGGCCCAGTGGGCCATCAGCGGCTTGCCCTGCTCAATGGCTTCCCGTTCCACCACTTGGCGGCAGATCACCAGATCGCCGAGCAGCGGCAGCTCCAGGCCGGGTGGGGCTTCGAACGGGAAGGAGAGCACGTTGGTGGGCTTGTCCTTGCCGCGATAGGTGAGGTTGAGCTCGTTGCTCTCCGCCTCGTCGACGATGCGCACCGTGACTTCGGCCTCCTGCTGGAAGCCGAGAAGGGTGCCGTCGAGCCAGCTCTGCAGCTGGGCTTCGGTGGGCAGGCCGTCGGTGCTGGCACTGGCCAGTTGCAGATCCAGGATGACGCTCATTGGGCACTCTCTTTGCTGATGCTTGCTTGGCTGGCGTGAGGGGCTAGCTTTTCGGCGGCCTGCTTGGCATCGAACGCCTCGTAAGCTTGCACGATGCGGGCCACCACCGGGTGGCGTACCACGTCTTTGGACTCGAAGAAGTTGAACGACAGACCATCGACCCCTGGCAGTACTTCCAGCGCATGGCGCAGGCCGGATTTGGCATTGCGCGGCAGGTCTACCTGGGTGATGTCACCGGTGACCACCGCCTTGGAGTTGAAGCCGATGCGGGTCAGGAACATCTTCATCTGCTCGGTAGTGGTGTTCTGGGCCTCATCGAGAATGATAAAGGCGTCATTGAGGGTTCTTCCGCGCATATAGGCGAGTGGCGCCACTTCGATGATGTTGCGCTCCATCAGCTTCTCCACCCGCTCAAAGCCCAGCATCTCGAACAGGGCGTCGTAGAGCGGGCGCAGGTAGGGATCCACCTTCTGGGAGAGATCGCCTGGCAGGAAGCCGAGCTTCTCGCCCGCTTCCACCGCCGGGCGGGTCAGCAGAATGCGACGGATCTCCTGGCGTTCCAGTGCATCCACTGCCGCCGCCACCGCCAGATAGGTCTTGCCGGTCCCGGCAGGGCCGATGCCGAAGCAGATGTCGTGGCGCACGATATTGGCGATGTACTGGGCCTGGTTGGGGCTGCGCGGCTTGATGAGCCCACGCTTGGTCTTGACCGTCACCTCCTTGCCATAGGGGATGCTCGGCGCCGGTTCCTCATCCTGTTCCAGCACCCGAGACTCCTGAATGGCCAGATGGACCATGTCGGGGGTGATGTCGGTCACCTTGCCGCCTTTGAGGGGCTGGGTTTCCACATAGAGGTGCTTGAGGATAACGGCAGCGGCATCCAGTTGGGCTGGTTTGCCCACCAGCTGGAAGTGGTTGTCACGGTAGCTGATCTCGACGCCGAGGCGGCGCTCCAGCTGCTTGATGTTGTCATCGAAGGGGCCGCAGAGACTGGCAAGGCGCTGGTTGTCGGCAGGATCCAGATGCAGATTCAGGGTCGAGATGTGTCGGCTCACAATATCCTCGTATCGGGGCGCTCCCCATCCGCCAAGCGGATAGGGAGGGAAAATTAATGGGGAGTGAAGGCTGCTACACCCAGCTCGTCCGGCACATTGTCCGGGCGACGGGCCAGGATCTCGCTCGGGGCGGTGGCGATGCGCAGGTTCATCTCGCTCTCGCCGCGGATGAATTTGCCGCGCAGGGAGTTGGGACGTACTTCGGTGATCTCCACGTCGGCAAAGCCGCCGATCAGGGTGTGCGGACCTTCGAAGTTGACCACCCGGTTGTTCTCGGTGCGGCCGCACAACTGCATCGGGTCGAGCTTGGAGGGCCCTTCCACCAGAATGCGCTGGGTAGTGCCCAGCATAGCGCGGCCAATCTGCATCGCCTGGTTGTTGATGACGTGCTGCAGGCGGCTCAGACGGGCTTTTTTCACTTCCATGTCGACGTCATCGGGCAGGTCGGCGGCAGGGGTTCCGGGGCGTGGGCTATAGATGAAGCTGAAGCTCATATCGAAACCCACATCCTCGATCAGCTTCATGGTCGCTTCAAAGTCTTCGTCCGTCTCATTCGGGAAGCCAACGATGAAGTCGGAACTGATGGTGATGTCGGGACGGGCGGCGCGCAGGCGACGGATCTTGGACTTGTACTCCAGCACGGTGTGCGGGCGCTTCATCATGGTAAGAATACGGTCGGAGCCGCTCTGCACCGGCAGGTGAAGGAAGCTGACCACTTCCGGAGTGTCCTTGTAGACCTCGATGATGTCGTCGGTGAACTCGATGGGGTGACTGGTGGTGTAGCGAATGCGATCGATGCCGTCGATGGCGGCCACCAGCCGCAGCAGCTCGGCGAAGGTGCAGATGCCACCGTCGAAGGTCGAGCCCCGGTAGGCGTTGACGTTCTGGCCGAGCAGGTTCACTTCGCGCACGCCCTGCTGGGCGAGCTGGGCGATTTCGTAGAGCACGTCGTCCAGCGGACGGCTCACCTCTTCACCGCGGGTGTAGGGCACCACGCAGAAGGAGCAGTATTTGGAACAGCCTTCCATGATGGAAACGAAGGCGGTGGCCCCTTCGGCGCGCGGTTCGGGCAGACTGTCGAATTTTTCGATCTCGGGGAAGGCGATATCAACCTGGGCACCACGGCCCTCTTGCACTTCCTTGATCATGGCGGGCAGGCGATGCAGGGTCTGCGGGCCGAACACGATATCCACATAGGGAGCGCGCTGGCGGATGGCATCGCCCTCCTGAGAGGCAACGCAGCCACCCACGCCGATCACCAGACCAGGCTTGTTGGCCTTGAGCTTTTTCCAGCGTCCCAGCTGGTGGAACACCTTCTCCTGCGCCTTTTCGCGGATGGAGCAGGTATTCAGCAGCAAGACATCTGCCTCTTCGGGCTCTTCGGTAAGGGTGTAGCCATTGCTGGCATCCAACAGGTCGGCCATTTTGGACGAGTCATACTCGTTCATCTGGCAACCCCAAGTTTTAATGTGAAGTTTCTTGCTCATTGCTTCTCTTGACTTGTTTTGAAATCGGCATGGTCAAAGGACCGCGCATTTTACTCCGCAATCTGGATACTGCCTAGCTAATATCCAGCTGGCAATGGTGCTCACCCGATACCTGTTGCCAGCAAGCTCAATAAGCTTTCTCCTTGATTTGACGCAGCAATTCCCCGTTTGTCTCACTGTTTATCAGTCGCCCTTGCGCTATCATGCAGCCATCCGGTTCACGTCCGGGCGCTGTCGCCGGACGCACCCTTTCAGGAATAAATGTATGGAACAGTGTGATATCGCCATCGTCGGCGCCGGTATGGTGGGCGCCGCCACTGCCTGTCTGCTGGCGGCTCAGGGTCTCTCGGTGCGGGTCATCGAGACCCAACTGCCGGAGCATTACGCGCCGGAGCAGCCGCTGGATCTGCGGGTCTCCGCCATCAGTCAGGCCTCGGTGGCGCTGCTGGAGCAGGCCGGTGCCTGGCACCATCTGCAGCAGATGCGGCTCTGCCCCTACCGCCGGCTGGAGACCTGGGAGCTGGACGGCTTTGCCACCCGCTTCAATGCCGCCGATCTCGGTCTGCCCCAGCTCGGCTACATCATCGAAAACCGGCTGGTGCAGCTCGCCCTGCTCAAACGGATGGAGGATTTTCCCACCATCCAGACCCACACCCCGGCGGCGGTGACCAGCCTGCGCCAGAGTGCAGATGACGCTGTGCTGACTCTGGACGACGGCACCGAGCTGGCGGCCCGCTGGGTGCTGGCTTGCGACGGCGCCGAATCCCACACCCGCAAGCTGGCGGGTATCGGCGTATCGCGCTTCGAGTACCGCCAGCACTGCATGCTGATCAATATCGACACCGACTTTGCGCAGGAAGATATCACCTGGCAGCAGTTCACCCCGAGTGGCCCGCGCGCCTTCCTGCCGCTGCCCGGTCAGCACGGCTCTCTGGTGTGGTATGACAGCCCGACCCGAATCCGCGCGCTGGCTGCCATGAGCAACGAGGCGCTCGCCGCCGAAGTGCGTCGCCACTTCCCAAGCCGGCTTGGCGGATTTACCGTCACCGGCAAGGGGAGCTTCCCGCTGGTGCGCCGCCACGCTAACGACTATCACGCCGGTCGGGTGGTGTTGCTTGGCGATGCTGCCCACACCATCAACCCGCTGGCGGGGCAGGGGGTCAACCTCGGCTTCAAGGATGTGGCGTGCTGGGCTGATCTGCTGCAAGGAGCTGGCGCCGACTGGCATCAACTGGCGTTGGCCGAGCGTTACGAGCGGCGCCGTCGTCCCGACAACCTGCTGATGCAGTCGGGGATGGATCTCTTCTACGGGGTGTTCAGCAACGAGATTGGCCCCCTCAAGCTGGCCCGTAATCTGGCACTCAATCTGGCGGATAAAGCTGGCCCCTTAAAGGAAATGGCGCTGCGCTATGCACTGGGGCTGGTTTGACAGGTAGAAACCAGATAGCACGGGCTGAATGCGCGAAGGAGCAAAGGTGATGAACAAGGCACTGCTGGTGATCGATTTTATCAACGATATTGCCCATCCCGACGGGCGCATTGCCGCCTCGGCAGCCCACGTGGTGGAGCAGGATGCCATTGCGCATGCCAATCAGGCGCTGGCCCATGCCCGCGCCCACGGTTGGCTGGTAGTGCTGATCAAGGTGGGCTTTGACGGCGGCTATCAGCTGCAACCCAAAGGCTCCCCCATGTTTGGTCGGGCTCACCAGCAGGGT
This sequence comes from Aeromonas sp. S12(2024), assembly GCF_041402305.1. NCBI lineage: Bacteria > Pseudomonadati > Pseudomonadota > Gammaproteobacteria > Aeromonadales > Aeromonadaceae > Aeromonas > Aeromonas sp. S12(2024). The sequence continues at coordinate 113,441 of NZ_JBGLRB010000006.1, read as the reverse complement.
GCGCTCTCGCTTACCGACCCAGGCACCGACTTTCATCCTGATCTGGATGTGCAACCCGGTGATCTGGTGCTGGCCAAGCCCAGGGTCAGCCCCTTCTACGGCACGGCGCTGGAGCCTGCGCTGCGGGCCAATCACATCGACCACCTCTATCTGTGCGGGGTGAGCACCAGCTGGGCCATTCAGGCGGCAGCGCGGGATGGTCACGATCGCGACTACGCCATCACCATTCTGGAGGATGCCTGCGCCGCCGCAGATGCCACCGAGCATCACACCTCGCTGCGGATGCTGGGTCGCATCGCCGAGATCATCAAGGTGTCCCGGCTGGCTTGACCCTTAACGCAGGCTGCGCTCGATCACCGTTTTGAGATTGACTCAGCGGCCCCCTGTCGGGCCGCAGCGCTTTTGGGCAACATGATTGTCGGGCAAGATAGTGCTCACATGGATAACAACAAGGATGGACAGATGCGTTATCAGGGACGGATCGCGAGCTGGAACGAGGCGCGCGGCTTTGGCTTTATTACGCCGGAGCAAAATGGCGCCGAGCAGGCAATCAATGGATCACGCAGTGCAGGGCTGTTTGTGCATGTTACGGCGCTGCAATCAGATGGCCGGGTGCCCGAGCCGGGGGAGCGTGTCACCTATCTGATCGGCAGTGGCCAGGATGGCAAACCGAGGGCGTTACAGGTCTTTTTCCCCGATCGCCCGCTCACGTTGGCGGATGCCGTGCCGTCGGCCGCATCATCAGCGGCGTCATCGTTTCGGGCGGCAAGTCAGCCGCCACGACTCACTTCTACCAGAGAGCGGAGTAACCCCTATCGACGTCGCAAGAGCAGCTGGAGTGGCAAATTGATCCCTCTGCTGGTGCTCGTCGGCCTCTTTTCCATCTATTCCCGTTTCTCGGCCGAGTCGATGGCGCCATTGCCGGTTTCCTCTTTCAATCAGAAGGAGGTCAGCACCACTGTGAGCACGCCACAGACAACGACCTTTATTCGCCAGTGTGATGGTCGGCAGCATTGCTCCCAGATGACCTCCTGCGAGGAGGCAACCTGGTTTTTGCAACATTGTCCGAACACCAAAATGGACGGAGAGGGCGATGGCATCCCCTGCGAAAATCAGTGGTGCGGTCATTAAATGTGACTTATCAGAGACATATGCTCATGATGTGCTCTTGTTATCCGGAACAGGGAAACTGGCCTGAAACCTTGCCGTATGGTGTTCGATGGTGAAATTTGGTCTCAGTTGGCTAAGTGGGAACGGGGTGCTTTACTCTATCTGCTGACTTAATTGTTAATAGATGGCGGTATGCCACTTTTGCCACAGGATGGCCACCATGGCGGATGATATACAGACGCGGCAGAGTCACTTCGCCGAGCGAGCCCATCATCTGGCTGCGCTGCTGGATTCGCTGGAAGACCAGATATCGGTGATAGATCGGGATGGCGTGATCCATTACACCAATCTCGCCTGGGATCTGTTTGCCGAGCAAAACGGCATGCCCAAGGGATATAACTGGATTGGGGTCAATTACATGGGGGCTTGTGACGCTGAATCCGAGCCCTCTGGATTGGCTGCCGTGGAGGGGATCCTCCGGGTTATCCGTCATCAGCAGGAGAAGTTCTATCTGGAATACCCCTGCCACAGCCCCGACACCCAGCGCTGGTTTATGATGCGAGTAGCGCCGGTACCCGGGCTTGATGCCGAGTATTTTTCCATCGCCCATATCAATATCACCGAGCGCAAGCTGCTGGAGCTGGAAGTTGCCAGCCTCTCCCAACATGATCCCTTGACCGGGCTGGCCAATCGGCGGCTGTTCAACAGTTTTTTGCATAACGAGTGGCGGCGCAGCATGCGTGAACATACCCCGCTCTCCCTCATCATGCTGGATCTGGATAACTTCAAGGCGTGCAATGACCATCTTGGTCATCAGATGGGAGATGGCTCCCTCCAGCTGGTGGGCCATCTTCTGCAATCCTTCTGCCAGCGTCCGGCGGATCTGCCCTGCCGTTTTGGTGGTGACGAGTTTGCTCTGATCCTCGGCAATACCGATCGAGATGCGGCCCAGCGGATTGGAGAGGAGATCCGCCAGGCCATCAACGATCTCGACATCGTGGTGGCAAATAATATTCAGCTTAGCGCCAGCATTGGCATTGCCACCTACACGGCAGAGCAACCGCTGGAGGGAGAAGGGGCGTTGCTGGCTGCGGCCGATGCGGCGCTTTATTGCGCCAAGGGGGCGGGTAAAAACCGTAGCCACTGTGCCAGCTGTTGAGCCGCATTGCCGCTTTTGTCCTGCATGCGCCCCCTTGATGGGGGCACACTGTTTTTTGGCTGGTCACGGTGTTAGCTACCAGCAAGCGTTGGTTTCAGCGCTAGGGTGTGGCCGACACCGGCAGGGGATGGCTGGCGATCACCTGCCTGACGAAGTGATCCCGGATGGGGTCGGCAAAGTCCGGATTCCATACCATGCTGACCTCCCACTCGGAGCTGGGACCAGAGAGAGGATAGAGGGTGACATCGGGCCCTGCGATAAAGCTGACGCTGCGTGGCAGGATGGCGTTGCCGATACCCGCCGCAACCAACGCCACCAGCGTCTGGATATCTTCGGCCTCCTGGACCATGCCGGTCAGCCGATTGGCGCCGAGGAAACCGGCGATCTGCTGGCTGAGCCCGGGGCAGCGGTGGCCCACCATCTGCAACAGGGGTTGACTGGTCAGTGCCTGCTGGACGTCGAATGCGGCCGGATCTGGTTCGGTCATTCGTGTCGGCACCGCCAGCACCAGCCGGTCGATCAGCAGTCTGTGCTCCTGCAACTGCGGCATCTGAGGTCTGCGCATAAAGCCAAGCTGTAACTGGCCGGAGAGCAGCTGCTCCTGCTGGATGGCGGAGGGCATATCCTGCAGATGGACCATCACGTCCGTGACCTGCTGTTTGAAGCGGGCCACCAGCGCAGGGGCCAGCGCGAAACTCGACAGGCCAAACCCAATCTTGAGCCGACCGGCCACGCCACTCGCCACCGCCAGCGCGTGACGTTCAAACTCCCTGCCGTGTTTGACCAGTGCGCTTGCCTGAGTGAGCAGCTGGGCGCCGAGCGCCGTCAGCTCGGCGCCGTGGCGGCCCCGTTTGAACAGGGTGCAGCCCAGCGTCTGCTCCAGCCCCTGGATCTGCTTGGTGAGGGCCGGCTGGGTGATAAAGAGGCGGCTGGCCGCTTCCCGGTAGTTGGCGGTGTCGGCCAGCGTCACAAACGCCTGCAGTTGCCTCAAGTCGAATTTCATTCCAATTGGTTATCCAAAGTGGCGACTTATTGATTATAAATTATCTAATCGCCTTGTTCTAATGGCTTGGCAAGGGAGGAATCGCCCTCCTCTGAACCGGAACAAGGAGCCATATCATGTCTACCCAACGCTATCTCTTTTTGATCAAGGGCACGCTGGTGCTGGCCCAGCCATTGGTGGCCCCGGAGACGGGGGAGCTGCTCGCCAGCCTGTTGCAACAGGGGTTTGTGGTCGGCCCCTTGCAAGTGTGGGCTGGCAGTGCCGAGCAGGCGTTGGCCTGTTATGAGCGTGCCGCCCAGCAGCAGGCCTTTGCCGATGCACTCTCTGGCTCTCTGCCCGAGCTGGCCGGGGTGCCTGTATGAGTGCTGGCATGAACACGATCACCCTGTCGGTATCCGCCCTGCTGCTCGATATGGATGGCACTCTGGTCTGCTCGACCGGCGATGTGGAGAAGGTGTGGCGGCTCTGGTGTCAGCATCATCAGCTGGCCCCCGAGCCGGTGCTGGCGATGTGCCACGGCATGCGCTCGCGAGAGGTGATCCGGGCGCTGGCCCCGCAACTGGATGTCGAGCGGGAGGCGGCGCGGCTCGACGAGCTGGAGATGCTGCATACCGGTGGCGACGCCATCTTTGGGGCTGGCGAGTTGCTGCGCCGCTTGCCGCCAGAGCATTGGGCCATCGTGACCTCCGCCAGCCAGCGGGTTGCTCGTCATCGCCTGAGTTGTGCCTGTTTGCCGCTGCCCAACCTGCTGGTGGGGGCCGAAGCTGTGATCAATGGCAAGCCCGATCCCGAGCCCTATCTGCTGGGAGCCAAACGGCTTGGCGTGTCGCCCGCTCGTTGTCTGGTGTTCGAGGATGCCCCGGCCGGTATCGAGAGCGCCCTGCGTGCAGGTTGCACCGTGGTGCAGGTAGGGGGCGATGCGCCGCTCAATCCGGCTGTGGTGGCGGTGATCCGCGACTGGCGCGAGGTGAAGGTGGAGTTGGAGGAAGGCGAGTCCCTGTTGGTGAGGCTGCTCACTTGAGCGGTGGATAGAGCGTATTACGACCGCAGATTGCGGTATGAACCATCGCCATCAACACTGCATGCCGCAATAAAAACGCCCCCGAGATGCGGGGGCGTTTGCTATCTCAACGGTTATTTGAAAACACGGAAACGGGTAGCGTCGTCGATAAAGGTCTTGTCGCCGGCCGGTTGCTTGATGCTGCCAAAGGGCATTTGGGCACGCAGCAGCCAACTGGCGGGCAGATTCCACTCCTTGCGTACCGCCTCGTCGATCAGCGGGTTGTAGTGCTGCAGGGAGGCGCCGACTTTCTCCTGTGCCAGCGTCGTCCAGACCGCAAACTGGGCGATACCGGTGGCATGTTCCGACCAGATAGGGAAGTTGTCGGCGTAGAGGGCGAATTTTTGCTGCAGATCCTTGATGACGTCGGTGTCTTCGAAGAAGAGCACGGTACCGAAGCCTGCGCGGAAGCTGCCATCTACCTTGGCCTCACTCTGGGCGTAGGCCTCCGGCGGCACAATCTTTTTCAGCTCGGCTTTGACGATATCCCACAGCTTGTGGTGCTGGGCGCCAAACAGGATGACGGCACGGGAGCTCTGGGAGTTGAAGGAGGAGGGGCTGTGCCTGATGGCATCCTGGATCAGGGTCGTCAGCTGCTCCGGCGTATGGGACACCTGGTCGCCCAGGGCATAGATGGTACGACGTGCTTTGATCTGTTCGATAAACGGACTGCTCATAACATCTCCTTGTTCTGCTTGGCGTTGCAGCCGGTGATGGACGGTTTGTCCAGCGCCTGCCGAATCAGGTATAGACTATAACACCCGCGATGCAGAGCGGGGTTAACCCGGGGTAACTAGCGTTTTTCCTGTCAGTTGATATTCGTTTGCGAACCCTGACGTTTTGTTAGTGTTGGAAGTGTCATTTAAGGGGCGCGAAAGTGATATTAATCAATGATTCACTCTCCTTTCTCTCCCACAATCCCCTCATGTTTTCTTGGTTCGGATGTGATGTGAGCCGTTCGTATCTCAATAAACGCTACTATGTGCTGGTCCCCCTCTCTGCATTGATTGGTTTGATGATCCTGATCGTGACGATCATCATGGCTATTGCCAGCTATCTGAGGGATATCGACATGACGGTATCCGGCTTCGGCCACATGGCATCCTCCGTTGAAGCGTCCCTGATCCACGAGATGGTGAAGGTCAATGAGCGGCAACTGGCGGTGCTGGAGGCCTCGCTCGACAAGGAGAAGATCGCTCGCGGCGGGCTGGCCGACTCCCCCATCTGGGCCATTGCGCACAAGATCAAACCAGGCAACCACTACATCTACTTTTACAACCTGAACGCGGATCGTATCGACAGCTACCCGGACTGGCTACCGCCCCCCGGTTATCAGGCGGCGCTGCGACCCTGGTATCAGGTGACCACCATGCCGGGCGACGAGCTCGTCTGGTTTGGCCCCTACCCTGAATACAATACCAATGAACTGATACTCAGCCTGATTAAACGGGTGCGGGACGATCAGGGGCAACTGCTGGGTCTGCTGATGGTCGACATGTCATTCGACTCGCTGCAGCAGGCGCTGCAGCGGACGGTTGGCGGCAATCAGGCCGCACTCTATCTTACCTTGCGCGACAGCGGCCAGCTGGTGGTGGGCAGCAATATGGATCTGCTGGCAGATCACCCTATCGAGCAGCATCAGGGCCAGCAGTGGCTCGGTCTGGATGTGTTGTGTCATGGCACCTTCCTTAAGCGCGAGCTGGCGGATATTGGCTGGGATCTCAATATCTATCTGCCGCCCGTGCTGTTTCGCAACAGCCTCTATGAGGCGCTGCAGATGGTGGTTTTGCCATTGATCTCCCTGTTTGCCATCTGGTGTTGCACGCTGAGTCTGCTGGTGCGGATCTTCCGCCAGGAGCAGGCGCTGGTGTCGGGGTCATTGACCGGTATCGTGCGCAATCTGGAGAGTTCTCCCCCCATCACCAAGGCCAATACCTGGTTTGTGCGACGCAGCCTGAACGAGATCGATCAGGTCAGGGCCAGCTTCCTCAAGGGGCAGGATGCGCTGTTGCGGGACCCTCTGACCGGTATCATGAACCGGCGAGCCTTCGAGCAGCACAAGACGGCGCTGGAGCTGAGGGGGGAGCGCTTCTGGCTGCTGCTGTTTGATATTGATCACTTCAAAGGACTCAATGACAGTCGGGGTCATGCCTTCGGCGATCAGGTGCTGTGTCGGGTGGCCAACTGTCTTGCTGATGTGCTGGGGGTGAGCACAGTTTACCGGATTGGTGGCGATGAGTTTGCCGCTCTGCTGCAACAGCCACAGGATGAGCTGGCGGAGAAGCTCAATTGTCTGCTGGACGTGGTGCGACATCAACAGTGGCGTGAGCACAAGGGACAGGTCACCTTGAGTATCGGCGGCGCCTGCCATTCACCCGTCGCCGACCCCATCTTCGAGCGTGCTGATGCGGCCCTTTATCGTAGCAAGGAGGCTGGCCGGGACTGCTGGCATCTGGCGGATGAGGCTGCTGACTGACAGCTTTTGTCCCAGCGCGGCGGGTCTGTGCCGGGACACGACAACCAGATTGTGGGTCACTCTGCCGTAATCGTTTGGCTTTTTGGTGATTTTAATCTTTAAATTCAATCACTTGATTTTACTCTTCCATTTTGGGCGGTGGCCGTGCGGCCATTGACTGTCGCATCCCTCATTTCTGCTGGCTGGCGAACCCCGTGGCACTTTGTATAGTGCCGCTGAATATTAATCAGGTTTGACAGGAGTACCCATGGAGATGAATTCGCGTGCTCTTCGCGTACTGGCACTGCTGGGCGCCTTGCTGGCTGGCAGCACGACCGTGCACGCCTCCGAGACCCTCAATACCATTTTGGGTGGTGGCGCAGGCGGGGTGGCGGGCACCATGATCGGCAAGGAGCTGGGTGGCGATACCGGTGCGCTGGTGGGGGCTGCGTTGGGCGGTGCTGCTGGTGGGGCTGCGACGGCCAACAAGGGCAACAAGAATGAAGCGGCCCTTGGCGGCGCGGTGGGGGCGCTGGGCGGTGCCGCCATCGGCAAGAGTGTCGGTGGTGATACCGGGCAGCTGATCGGCGCCGGGGTCGGCGGGGCGAGCGGTTCGGCCATCGGTGCCAAGACGGGCGATAGCCACAAGAGCCAGGATCGCTATTACGATGATGACGATGATCATCACCATCACAAGCACCACAAGAAGTACAAAAAGCATAAGAAGCACAGATGGCACGACGACGATTGATGTGCGCGCAGTGAGTGCGATAGATGCACAACGGGGCCTGTTGGCCCCGTTGTGCATTGTGTGGTGACTCGATCGTGCAGTCACACCAGCCGGTGCTGGCGGCGACCGGCGGCAAAGGCGTTGATGTTGTCGATCAGCTGATCGGCGAGACGCTGCATCGACTCCTCGCTGGCCCAGGCCACATGGGGGGTCAGAATGAAGTGGGGGTATTGCAGCGCCTTCATCAAGGGATGGTCGGGGGGCGGGGGTTCGACGCTCGCCACATCGAAACCGGCGCCACCGAGGCGGCCGTTGGCCAGCGCTTGCAGCAGCGCCTCCTCATCCACCAGTCCGCCACGGCCGACGTTGATCAGCAGGGCACCCGGTTTCATCAGATCCAGCTCCCGCTCGCCAATCAGGTTGCGGGTGTAGGGGGTGAGCGGGCAGTGCAGGCTGATGACGTCCGAGCTTTGCAGCAACTCGTCGAGGGGTAGGCGATCCTCATCGTGACTGGTGCCGACCTGGCTCTGGGCGTAACGCACTGTCATCCCCATCCCTTTGGCCCGCTCGCCGAGCGCCTGACCGAGCGTCCCTTTGCCGATGATGCCAAGCTGCTTGCCGTGCAGATCCATGATGTTGTGGTCGAAAAAGCAGAACTGGCCGCTCTGCTGCCAGCGCCCCTCCAGCAGCGACTGGCGCCAGCAGAAGAGGTTGCGCGACAGGGCCAGCATCAGCGCCATGGCGTGCTCCGGCACCGAGGGGCCCGAGTAGTTGCGGATATTGCACACCCCGACGTTGGCGGCGCGGCACGCTTCCAGATCCACGTTGTCACTGCCGGTTGCGGCCAGGGCAATGAGTTTGAGCTCAGGCAGCTGGGCCAGTTCGGCGGCGCCGATCCGTACTTTGTTGATGATGGCGATGCTGGCATCTTTCAGCCGCTCGACCACCTGTTCCGGGGCTGTGCTGGGATAACTCTGCCAGTGGTGGGGGAAGTCGGGGTGATGCAGGGTGATGCCCGCATCCAGGGTATCGCTGTCGAGAAACACAATCTGCTGCATGGGTCTTCCTGCCATTGTTCAGGTTCGAGAGGCCATGATGCCAAAGAGGATGCAGTCAGGGCCAGCCTGCCGCTGTGTCATGGCTGGGCTTTATCCGGCAGATGTGAGCTTGCGCGCTTTATTGCGCCACGCTAGCGGCCGGTTTAGAGCCAGCCCAGATGGTTGAGCCAGCCCTGAATGCGGGTGGAGGTCTCCTCCAGCTCCATCAGGGCGTAGGGGCGATAGTTGAGCTTGTTGCTGCGCCGGCTCTCGCTTTTGCGGGCTTCGGCGGCCAGCAGGGGCCAGCGACCGCCATCCTCCTGATAGAGATCGAGTGTGGGGATGGCCGCCTGAGCCACCTGTTTGGCCAGGGTCTGGTTGCTTTGCTGATTGGGGAAGAAACCATCGAGCAGCACCAGCGCGTCGGGGGCGGGCAACTGTTCGCTGGCGATGAGGTTGGTGGTCCAGGCAGCGCCGGTGCCTTGCGCCAGGATCAGCTTGAAGCCCCCCTCCTGCAGCTTGGCATCCGCCAGCTTGCTGATCCGCTCGGCAAACTGTTTGCGAAATGTATCGCTGTTTTTCGCTTTTTTCTCGGCGGCTGGGTCCAGTTCGGTCTGTTGGGGGGAGGGCAGCAGCAGCAGGGTATCAAAGCCCAGTCGGCCGAGAGCGCGAGTCAGTTGCCAGAGCTGGCCGCTGCGCTGCCAGTCGGGCAGTAAAATGGCGAGCCCCAGATAGTTTTCACTGTCGTGTTTGGCGAACAACACCGTCTGCTTGTCGATTTGGGTAGTATCGGGCAACCCTTTCCAGTCGCTCGCTTGCCAATGGTCGAGGGGCATTGGTTCGGCAATGGGAGGCGCAACCTCGCTCGCCTCTGCCCCATGGCCAGCCAGCAAGGTCAATAACAGCAGTGATAAGGATAATCTGGCCATAGTGTGCTCCCCCGGTTATCTGGGTTAGCGGCGGCGGTGGGATTTTCTGAAGGCGGGCGGTGTGATGGCAACTCGGAGGCAATAAAAAAGCGAGCCGTTGGCTCGCTTTTTTGTAATCAATTCAAAGCGGTCAATTAGTTGACGCGACGCTTGAATTCACCGGTGCGGGTATCGATTTCGATCTTGTCACCGATCTCTACGAAAGCGGCAACAGCCAGCTCGTAGGTAGTGCCTTTCAGACGGGCAGGCTTGGTCACTTTACCGGAGGTGTCACCACGGGCAGCCGGCTCGGTGTACTCAACTTCACGCACGATGGTGGTCGGCAGTTCTACGGAGATGGCTTTCTCGTTGTAGAAAGTCACTTCACACAGATCTTCCATGCCGTCTACCAGGTAGTTCAGCACGTCACCCAGGTTGTCTTTCTCTACGTCGTACTGGTTGTACTCGGTGTCCATAAAGACATACAGGGGGTCGGAGAAGTAGGAGTAGGTGCACTCTTTACGCTCCAGCTGAACAACGTCCAGCTTGTCGTCGGCCTTGAAGACAGTCTCGGTGGCGCTGCCGTTCAGCAGGCCTTTCAGCTTCATTTTGACCACGGCGGAGTTACGGCCGGATTTGTTGAATTCAGCCTTCTGGACCACCATCGGCTCGGTGCCGATCATGACTACGTTACCAGCGCGGATTTCCTGAGCGGTTTTCATGTAAAAAATTCCTGTTCGTGAAACGGACGGATAAAAACTGCCAGATTATATACGGCTTTCTAAAAATTTCACCAACCGTGTGACGAGATCCCCATCCCGGAGCAACTTCTGTGACCAGCTTCGCCCATGTTGCTGCCAAATGGCGCTATATCGGGGCCATTGGGCCCAAAGTTCGCCGCAATCTTCGCCACGGTTGAGAGCCAGATTGAACCGGCGCAGCCATTGGCCGCACTCGGCGGGTAGATCGGATAAGTAGTGGTCAAGGAACTGCTCCAGCTTGACCAGATGAGCCTCCTCCTCCTGTTGGTAGATATGCCAGAGGAAAGGACGAGCCGCCCACTGGGCCCGTACGAAGGAGTCCTCGCCGCGCACCAGATTGAGATCGCAGCTCCACAGCAGTCGATCGTAACCGGACTGATCGGTCATCGGCAGCAGCTTGATGGTGAGGTTGCCCGCGTGGAGCAGATCCCCCGCTTTGGCTGCAGGGATGGCATCAGTCAGACCGGCACCGGTGAGCACATCGTTGAGAGAGCGCCCCAGCGGCAGCAGCAGGGTGACGGGCGTGGCGCTCTGGCACCAGCTCTCGACCAGACTTTTCAGCGCATCGCTCTCGTAGGTAAAGAGGCTGACCCGCAGCTCGTTCTCTTGTTTTGGCGGCAAACCAAGGGTGGCCCAGTAGACGGTAAGTCCCGCCTCGTCTTGCTGCCACTGTTCCCGTTCGGTGATGAGGTCGCGTTCGCACAAAAGGCCGCCGGTTTTAGCGGTAAAGCCCGGGAAGAAGAAGTATTTGTTGAGGCTTTTATTGCCAACCCGCTGGGGCGAGGCGAGGCCGTGGCAATCCTCGACCCAGCTCTCCGCCGAGAGGTACTCCAGATTGATCCAGCATGGGGGGCTGGGTTGGCTCGCCATCAGCTCTATGAAGGGGGCGGGCAACTCGCAGGCAAAGGCCTCGATCACCACCTTGGCCGGTGCCATGTCGCTCGGCAGGGTCTCATGCCAGTGCTGGATATAGATGCCTTCGACCCACTGGCCATCCTGCGCCGGGTCGAGCCCGGGGCAGATGCGGGCGAAACTTGCCAGATCGTCCACCCAGAGTCGCACCTGAACCTCATCGCCATGTGCCGCAATATTCCCCTCCCGTTTTAGCTGGCGGGCGAGTCGCCAGGTGACACCGATGTCGCCGAAGTTATCGACGACGCAACAGAAGATATCCCAGTCAAACGGGGGCAGGTGAGTGGTCATGGCTCGGGATCCCAGATGCAAAAAAACCGGTGCGCAGGGTAGCACACCGGTTGACTGGCTTCTAACCGTCAGCGCGTGACGGTCGCTGCGGCAGGTTACTCCTTGCCGTAGACGTTGTTCTCTTGCTCGCGAACCCGGATGAAGGTGGTGCGCTTGGTCAACTCTTTCAGTTGGCTGGCTCCGACGTAGGTACAGGTGGAGCGCACGCCGCCCAGAATGTCGCGCACGGCGTTCTCGACCGGGCCGCGGTAGGGCAGCAGCACGGTTTTACCCTCGGAGGCTCGGTACTCGGCGACGCCACCTGCGTGCTTGTCCATGGCGCTGGAGGAGCTCATGCCGTAGAACTTCATGAAGGGTTCGCCGTCTACATCGACGATCTCGCCACCGCACTCTTCGTGGGCTGCCAGCATGCCGCCCAGCATCACGAAGTCGGCGCCGCCGCCGAAGGCTTTGGCGACGTCGCCCGGGCAGGTGCAGCCGCCGTCACCGACGATTTGGCCGCCGAGGCCGTGGGCCGCATCGGCACACTCGATGATGGCGGAGAGCTGCGGATAACCGACGCCGGTCTTGACGCGAGTGGTGCAGACCGAGCCCGGGCCGATGCCAACCTTGACGATGTCGGCGCCGGAGAGGATCAGCTCTTCGACCATCTCGCCTGTCACCACGTTGCCCGCCAGAATGACGTGGTTGGGGCAGGCTTCACGAATTTTGCGCACGAATTCGACGAAGTGTTCGGAGTAGCCGTTGGCCACGTCGACACAGATGAAGCGCAGCGCTTCGGACATGGCGAGGATCTGGCGGGTCTTGGCGAAATCTTCAGCCGAGGTGCCGGTGGAGACCATCACATGGCCCAGCAGCGCCGGGTCGGTCTCGTTGACGAAAGCTTGCCACTGCTCAAGGCTGTAGTGCTTGTGTACCGCGGTCATCATCTCGAAACCGGCCAGCGTGCGCGCCATGGCGAAGCTGCCGACGGTATCCATGTTGGCGGCGATGACGGGTACGCCTTGCCATTGGGTCTGAGTGTGTTTGAAGGTGAACTGACGGGTCAGGCTTACTTGGGAACGGCTCTTGAGAGTAGAGCGCTTGGGGCGGAACAGGACATCCTTGAAACCGAGCTTCAAGTCTTCTTCGATACGCATTACAAATTCCTTATTGAGCCTTGTTGAAAGTCACTTTTGCAGTGGCAAATTTTCGGCAGGCGCAAAAAAACCGGTGGTTTTCAGGCCCTCCGGTTTACAACAGTGTAGGCAAAAATCCCTTCAGAACAAGACTGATAATTTGTAAATCCTTGTGGTAGCCTTTGGCGTCACAACCTGAGGTTAACCACCAGTTTCATCCAGCACCGTTCGGTGCCTTGCTCTCCTTCGATATTCCCGCCCGCTTGAGCCGCCGTTCGGCCACTCTTTGTCGTCTCTCTCCTGACCCGCCAGATATTATCCAAGTAGCTGAAATAAATCGGATTGACCCACAATGGGACTGTGGTAGATCTGGGCGCAGGATTGACAAGGCAGGGCAGTAAAATGGGCAAGATGATGGTGGGGATCACCCTGATGCTGGCACTGTGTGGCAGTGCGCTGGCAGAGCCCCCGACCAGCTATGGCTGGATCGAGAAGGGACTTATTTTGCCCACCGGCGTGGCGGTAAAGATGAAACTCGACACCGGGGCGCTCACCTCTTCCCTCGATGCACGCTCCATCACCAGATTCAAACGGGATGGCAAGCCCTGGGTGCGTTTCATGCTGGTGGTGACCGATGCCGACAGCGGCAAGCTGGTCAAACAGCAGTTCGAGCGGCGGGTCGAGCGCAGCGTGACGGTGCGCGGGGCGGGCGGCATGGAGCAGCGGCCAACGGTGACCATGTCCATCTGTCTGGGGGACAAGGTGTATGAGGAGTGGTTTACCCTGCGGGATCGCAGCAAGATGATCTATCCGGTGCTGCTGGGCCGACGTCTGCTGGCGGAGCTGGGCCCGGTGGATGCCAGTCGAACCTTTACCGTGCAGCCAGATTGTCATTGAAAGTAAAGAGCCCGCATCGCGGGCTCTTTACTTATCGCTTATCTTGCCGGCGGGAGCGGGAGTAACACGCTCACCTCCAGCCCCCCTTCCGGCCGGTTGTGGACATCGAGGTCGGCGCCGTGCAACTGGGCGATGCGTGAGACGATGGCCATGCCGAGACCCACGCCATCCCCCTGCTGGGGATTGACCCGGAAGAAGCGTTCATACAGCCGGGGCAAGGCACTGGCGGGAATGCCAGGGCCGTTGTCGCTCACATCCACCCTCACCCGGTTGCCCTCTCGCTGAACCCGCACCCTGATCTCGCCCTCCGGCTGGGTGTAGCGCAGCGCATTGTCGATCAGGTTGCTGAACAGCAGCTCGAGCAGGGTGGCCTGCCCCATCACCAGCTGCGGCAATTCACACTCCAGCGACAGCTGCTGATCCTTCTTGAGCGCGATGGGAGCAAGCGTTGCCAGGGTGCCTTGCAGCAGGTGGCCCACCTCCAGCTCGGTTAATACCAGCCCCTGCTGGTTGTCGATACGGGCCTGGGTCAGTAGTTGGCGGATCAGCCGATCGCTGCGGTCGAGGGCCTGCAACATCTTGTGCAGGGATTGCTGGCGACTGGCGTCATCAATGGCCGCAAGGGCATTTTCACTATGAATGCGCAGCACCGCCAACGGGGTGCGCAGCTCGTGGGCCGCCTCGTTGGTGAACTGTTTCTCCCGCTCTATGGTCTCCGCCAGCGCCTGCATCAGCCGGTTGATCTCGTTGGTGAGGGGGGTCAGCTCCTGAGCGCTTATCTTGAGGCTGAGGGGGCTCAGGTTGGCGGGGTGACGTTCGCTGATGGCCTGGGCCAGCTGGCGCAGGGGGGCCAGCCCGCGGGTGATGAGCCACCAGAGCAGGGCCAGCAGGAAGGGCAGGGTGATCAGCAGCGGCAGCATGGTGAGGGTGGCCATCTTGCTGGCCAGTTCGCTGCGCTCGTCGTCCCGCTCGGCTACCACCAGCCAGGTCTGCTCCTGCTGGTTGTAGAGGGTGAAGGTGCGCCACTGGTGATTATCTTTTTCGACCGTGTCGAAGCCGATGGCCAGGGTGACCAGCGGCTGATCCGGGGCGCTGGGGGTGCGCAGCAGCAAGCCGCCCTTTTCATCGAGCAGCTGGAAGTAGAGATTGCGTTCGAACTCGTGGCCGTAGGGGGTGATCTCCCGATCCTCGCCGGTCAGGTTGAGACTGGGGTCTTTTTGCCACTCATCGGGATTTTGCGCCTCCCACTCCTGATAGATGGTGCCGTTGGCGGGCAGTTGCTCCTGCTGGGCCATGTAGCGGGCCAGCAGCTGATTGGTGATGCGGGCCGACTGGGCGAGGCGGGCATCAAACAGCTCCTCCATTTCGTGGCTCGCCTCCATGTAGCCGATAAAGGCGCTGATGGTGAGACTCAGACTCACCAGCGTCAGGATACCGGTGAGTAGAAAGCGGCGAATGGAGCGGGGGCGTTTCATCGTGCGGGTGTCCGGCTTGGCTGTTCGAGCTGGGGAATGATGTAGCCGACCCCGCGAATATTGCGGATGAGGTCGCTGTAGAACTTCTTGCGCAGATGGTGGATATGCACCTCTACCGCGTTGCTCTCGGCGCCTTCATCCCAGCCGTAGAGGCTCTGTTGCAGCTGATCCTTGCTCAACACCCGGCCGCTCTGGCTGATCAGCTCCTGCAGCAACTTGTATTCGTGGGGGGTGAGTTTGACCGCCTCCCCCTGATAGGTGACCTGCTGGGATTCGGGATAGATAAGGATATCGCCATACTCCAGCACCGCTTGAGCCTGCCCCTTGCTGCGGCGAACCAGGGCGCGCAGACGGGCGTTGAGCTCCTGCAGGGCGAAGGGCTTGACCATGTAGTCGTCGGAGCCGGCATCGAGGCCGACTACCCGATCGTCCAGCGCATCGCGTGCGGTGAGGATCAGCACCGGCAGCTGGTGTCCTTCACGCCGCAACTTGCGCAGCAGGCTGAGGCCATCGATGTCGGGCAGGTTGAGATCGAGGATCAGGGCGGCGAACTCGTCGCTCTTGAGGGCTGCCAGAGCGGGCAACCCCTGTTGCAGCCAGTCCACCGTATAGCCGCTATGGCGCAGTGCATCCTGCATACCATCCCCCAGCATCACATCATCTTCCACCAGCAGGATCCGCATTCTTTTCTCCCTGTTTGTTGGGTGTCGCGATCTGGCTCAGCGCCAGGGCGTGCCGTGGTATAAACAACCCTGCCCACCAGTATGCAAGCTGGTGGGCAGAGTTTAAATAGTTCTTTGATCCATCAGGGTTTTATAGCTTGGCCAGCCGATCGCGGATCTCCATTCTGCGCCCTTCATCGGCCACTTCGCGACCCGGGCGGGCCGGGGCGGCCAGCGCCTTGTCGAGGTAGGTTTTGGCCTCGGCCTTGCGACCCTGATCCAGCAGGAAGTCGCCATAGAAGAAGTTGGGGTCGATGCCATCCGGATTGATGGCTAGCGCCTGCTTGAGCAGCTGTTCTGCCTTTTCGTCATCGCCAAAGCCGACCGGCCAGCCGGGCACCTGATAGTAGAGGGAGCCCAGACTGGTGTAGGCAGAGCCATCCAGCGCCTTGGGATCCTGCTTGAGCGCCAGCTCCAGCTTGGCTTTGGCCTCTTTCACCAGACCCAGTGCCCCCAGCCCCCCTTTGGCCCCCGCCCAGGTGCTCTTGACGATGGCCGACCAGATTAGCAGGTCGGCGCGAAAAGGCTCCTTGGCGCTGGCCGCTTCGGCTTGGGTGCTCAGTGTTTCGAGGCAGCTCTCTTTCGCCTTGCCGCTCTGTTGATACTGGCAGACGGCCCACTGTTGCTGGATGGGGATGAGGGCATCACTCGCGGCCATGACTGAGGTGGATCCCAGCAGGATGGCGATGGCACAAGAGGTCACGGATTGACGGAAAAAATTCATATTAATGCTCCTTCTTGGTCGGGATCGGGCGGGACAAGTCTGGTTGTGGCGCACTGTTGGCGCCGGCATCAGCCGTCCCTGGCTGAAGATGACGGGCATAACGTTTGATGATCGGCAGCTGTCTGGCCAGCGCCTTGTCGACGATGCCGGGCAGCAGGGCATTGAGCCGCACGAACAGTTTTTCCGGCCAGCCGAGCCAGCTGCGGCGGGTTTCGTTGCACAGGGCGATGACCGCCTCTTCGGCCACCTCCTGCGGGCTGTCGGTCTGGGTGCCGAGCGCCGCATTCATCTCGTAAGCGGCCTCAGAGTTGAGTTTGGTGCGGGTGGCGCGGGGGGCAAAATGCAGCACCTTGATGCCGCTACCCTCCAGCTCCCGTCCCAACGCTTCGCTAAAGCCCCGCAGGGCAAATTTGCTGGCGCAGTAGACGCTGTAACCGGGGTAGCCGATGCTGCCCAGGCTCGACCCCATGTTCATGATGATCCCCGGCTTGCGCATGGTTGGCAGCAGGGCACGGGTGAGCTGGATGGGCGCCTCGATATTGAGCAGTAGTTGGCGCTCCACCTGCTCGAAGCTCTGATCTTCCAGCCAGGCAAACTGGTTGCAGCCAGCGTTGTTGATCAGGATGTCGATCCCATCCTCCAGCGCCGGGTGTTGCAGCAGCTTGGCTCGCTCCTGCGCAGAGCCGAGGTCGGCGAGCACCACCTGATGGCGCTCGGGATGAGGCAGTGACTTGCACAGCCGCTCCAGTGCCGGGCCGCGACGACCGTGCAGCAGCAGGTGTGCCCCTTGGGCCGCCAGCTCCTGTGCTAGCTCCTCACCTATGCCACCGCTGGCGCCGGTGAGCAGCACGAGTTTCCCTTCAAGGTTCATGGTGTGGGTTCCCTTTTTGCTGTCTGCTGATCCGCTGCCAACTTACGGTGTGGCGGTGAGGTTGTAGAGCATCTCGCCGTAGAGGCGGTAGACCACCTTGGTGGAGTGGATGATGGCGGCCTGATCTGCCGGGCTCTCGACCTTATCCATCAAGGATTCAAAGAACTTGAGGTGCTCCTGATCCAGGGCGCCGTGGGAGCTCAGGTAACTCATCGCCTGCGGTGGCAGGCCGAGGCCCTTTTTCAGCTGGTCGGCGACGGTGAGGGCGATGGCGACGCTGGTGCCTTCCAGTACCTGCACCATGCCGAAGAAGCCCATGGGGTTGCCGCGCTGGATCTGGTCGTAGAGGAAGGCGACCATCAGCTCGATGGGCAGCCCGGGCTGGCCGTGGCGCACCGCCTCGGCATCACCGCCACAGGCGCGGATATCGCTTAAGATCCACTCCTGATGGCCATACTCCTCGTCGATGTACTCGGCAATGGCGCCGCGCACCCACTCGTACTCCTGACCCAGCTTGCCGCCGGTTGCCATCAGCAGCGGAACTGTGTGGCGCACGTGGTAGTAAGCCTGCGCCAGAAAGGCGAGATAGGTGTCACGGCTGATATCGCCACGGCGGCAGGCTTCGATGATGGGAGCGTTGAACAGATGCTCACGCTCCTGAGCAGTGGCTTGTTGCAGAGTCTGGTAGAAGCTCATGACGATTCTCCTGTAAGGCATTGGCTGATTTGCCGGGAAAAGTGTTGGTAAATCTCGTTGCGACAGGGGCGCCCGTTGGCGGTCAGCAGGCCGGGATGCTGGTCGAGTGCCACCGGCAACCAGTGGTGCAGGCGGGCATAATCGGGCAGCCGCTGGTTCAGACCGGCGATCTGGCGGGGCAGATCCGCCTCTTTCCCCGGCAGGGGCTGGATCAGCGCCACGTTGGCGGGCTGACCATCACCAAAGACCACGATACGGGCGATGGCGGGGCAGAGCTGTGCTTCGGCCTCCACCCACTCTGGGGAGAAGTTGCGGCCAAAGGCGGTGATCTGGACATTCTTCTTGCGCCCGGTGATATGGAGGTAGCCTTCTTCATCCAGATGGCCCAGATCGCCTGTGGCGATCTGTTCGGGAGTTGGTTCGTTGCTGCCGAGATAGCCCAGCATGGCACTGCCGCTCACCATAATTTCGCCGTTGCTGGCGATGGTGACCTGACAGTGAGGCAGGGGGCGGCCTACGCTGCCGGGCTTGTCAGCATCCGGGCTGTTGAGCGCCACCACGGAGCTGCACTCCGAGAGGCCATATCCCTCATACACCGGCAGGCCGAGCTGACGGGCGTGTTTGATCAGGTCGGGGGCCACCTTGCCGCCACCGACGGCAATAAAGCGCAGGCTCTTGAGCTGCTGGGCCAGCGTCGGGGTGCTGGTGCAGAGCGCCAGCAGCAGGCGCAGCAGTTCGGGCACCAGCACCAGACTGTGGGTCGGCCAGCGCAGCAGGGCTTCCCCCAGCATGGCTGGATTGAGCGAACTGGAGCCGGTGAAACCGAGCTCCCCGAGGGACGGAATGCGGCTGCAGGCGCCGGTCAGCAGCGGCACATAGAGGCCGGTGATGTTCTCAAGCAGGGTCGCCAGCGGCAGCAGGGTCAGGTGTTTTTCCACCTTGGCTGGCGCGACCCGCTCGGCCAGCGCATGGCTCACCGCCATCATCTGGGTCAGTGACAGGCAGACGCCCTTGGGCTGGCCCGTGGTACCGGAGGTGTAGGTGATCTTGGCGGTGCCCTTGGGCAGCGCCGGTCGATTGGCTGGTGCGTGGCGCCAGAGCGGCAGCTCGCCGGTGATCAGCGAGAGCGGCTCGGCGGCATGCCACCCCTGATGATATGGGCCCACCAGCGCATCGGCGCCGCTGCTCTCCAGCAACCAGGCCTGCTGGGCCTGACTGAAGAAGTGGGGCACCGGAATGACCACGATACCGGCGCGGGTGCAGGCGAGATCCAGCAGCGCCCAAGGCAGGCCGTTGTCCAGTTGCAGCGCCAGACGGCTGATGTCGAGCTGTTGCAGCTGGCTGGCCAGACGCTGGATCTGTTGCCACAGGGTCTGGTAATCGAGACGCTGCTGGTTGCTCAGCAGCGCAGGGGATTGCGGATGCTCGTGGGCATGTTTGGCGATGGCGTCGAACAGGCTCATTGGGCGCACCTTTTTTGATGGGGCTGGTTATCACTGCTCTTGCCGGCATCGTCAAACAGGGTAGGCATTGGGGCCAGCAGATTGAGCAGCAGGCTGCTCTGGGCCAGCACCTCGCGCCCCTGATTGATGTCGCCCACCATCACCTTGGGTTGGCAACGGTAGTACTCACCCCAGGCGTCGGCGTCGGCTCCCACCTGATGGGCCTGGGCGGGGGCCAGCTCCACCGGATTGAGTTGCAGGCGGGCAAAGCTGTTGCGCAGCTTGGCAGTGCCGGTAAAGACCACGTAGTCGAGGGCGTTTTCACACAGCAGACGACACAGGGCCGCAAACATCAGGCGGGCATTGCCCGGTTCGCTGCAGGCCAGATTGCCCACTTCGATAATGCGGTTGCGTGCCGGATAGACCCCGAGGCGGGTGTTGATGGCGGCCTCGATGGGTTGCTCCAGATACTGTTCCAGATAGAGAGGCCCCTCACTGGCATGATTGAGACCACAGGCACCGACCAGCGTCCCGTCCGCCCGATAGAGCCCCAGCAGGCAGGGGAGAAAATGGGGGATGCGGGCGTTGAACTCGAGGGTGTAGGCGGCCTGGATATAGGTTTGCAGCGCCATGACCTGCTGCGGGGACTTGGCTAGCAGCAATCGGTAGGGGGCCTGGATCTCGATGGTCATGGGTGACTCCTTCTCTTGCGATGGTTTGAGAGTAAAAGGGCAAACTTAAGAAACCCTTAAGGAGCAAAAAAAGTTGTCAGCGAGGCTGCGGGCAGGCAATCTGCGCCGCTGTTATCCAACAGGAAGCCCCCAAGAGGAACCGTCATGTCATCCACCGTCAGCTGCCCCCTGTGTGCCAGCCATCGCAGTTATCCCCTGCCGGTGGCGGGCAAACGCTATCATCGCTGCCTCGCGTGCGAGCTGGTCTGGCTGGATGAGGCGGATCATCTGGATGAGGCGGCGGAGAAGGCGGTCTACGACGGCCACGATAACCAGGTTGATGATCCCCGTTATCGCACCTTTCTGATGCGGGCATTTGGCGAGGTACTGAGTCGGGTGCCAACCCCTGCCAGTGGCCTCGATTTTGGCTGTGGCCCGGGCCCCGCGCTGGTGGCGATGGGGCGTGAGGCGGGTTACGACATGGTTGGATATGACAAGTTCTATGCCGATTTTCCCGAATTGTTGGAGCACCAGTACGACTTCATCACCAGTACCGAGGTGATCGAGCATATTGCCGAGCCGCGCACGGTGCTGGCGCAGTTGTGGGATTGCCTCAAGCCCGGTGGCCTACTGGTGTTACAGACCCAGCGGGTGCTCGGTGACGAGCGGTTTAAAAACTGGCGCTATCGCCACGACCCGACCCACATCGTCTTCTTTGCCGAGGTATCGTTTCAGGTGTTGGCCGCCAGCTGGCAGGCCGAGCTCAGCTTCCCCCACGCCGATGTGGCGGTATTGCAAAAAGGCACGCCCTGAGGCGTGCCTTCGTCTGTTACTCGTCGGGTTCGCCCGGCGCTACTCCTTGTAGCCCTTGTCCTGCCACTGGTAGTACATCAGGGCAGATTTTACGCCAATTGACTTGAACGGCTCTGGCGGCAGCCACATCGGCAGACTCTGCTCCGCGTGGTTGAACCAGGGGTGCTCCTTGCCTTGATAGAGGCTGGCCACGATGTCGCCAAACAGGAAGGAGAGGTTGATGCCGTGGCCGTTGTAGCCGAGGGTGTAGTAGATGTTCTTGTGATCCCCCATCACCCCCACCGCTTCGGTGCTGTCGCCGGTCATGCCGAGCACCCCGTCCCACACCTGTTCAAATTTGATCCCCTTGAGGGCCGGATAGAGGGTCACCAGCTCGGTCATCATCATTTCGCTGACCCGGTTAAGATCGCCCTTGTAGTTGAGGCCGTCGTTGAAGACGTACTCGGCATTGCCGCCACCGATGACGATGCGGTTATCCGGGGTCAATACCAGATGGAACAGGATGTTGCGGGTGTCGTAGTAGGGCACCCGACTCTGCCACTGGATGGCGGCCAGCTGTTTTTTGGTAAGCGGCTCGGTGACGGCGCTCTGGGCGTGCACCGGAAAGACCCGGCCGCTGAAGTAGCCAAGTTTTGAGGTATAGCCGTTGGTTGCCAGCACTATGCTGTCGGCGGTCACCTTGTACTTGTCGGCCACATTGAGCTCGATCTGCTTGCCCTCCTTGATACCCAGCACCGGGCTCTGCTCATAGATGGTGACGCCCGCCTGCTCCACCGCCTTGCGCAGGGCATTGACCAGTTTCATGGCGTGTACCTGACCGCCATTGGGGTCGTAGACCGCCCCCGCGTAGCGATCGGTGCCGAGTTTTTCCTCTGTGGTATCGGCGTTCCAGTACTGAAGCGGGATGCCGAGGCGATTGGCGGTTTTCACATAGTCCCGGTACTCGGCGATATCCTCCTCATCGAGGATCGCCTCCACATAGCCATCGAGCTTGAGGTCGGCCTCGACGCCGGTTGAGGTGACCAGCGCTTGCAGCTTGCGCATGCTGGCGACGGTGAGGTCGTAGTGGCGCTTGCTCGCTTCCCCCTCCTCGTAGAGATCCATCACCTCGGAGCCCGGCAACACCATGCCGCCGTTGCGGCCCGAGGCACCACTGCCCACCTGCTTGGCTTCGAAGATGGCGATCTTGAGCGACGGGTTGGCCTTGGCCAGATGCCAGGCACTGGAGAGGCCGCTGTAGCCGCCACCTATGATGGCGATATCCACCTTCAGGTCTTGCGCTAGCGGGGCACTCTCCTCTGCCGGTTTCTCCTTGAACCAGTAGCTGGTGTTGGGCTCAAAGTCGCTCATCTTGGGGCCGCAGGCGGCGAGGAAAAAACAGCTGATGCACATGGTCAACGCTCGTTGGCAAAGGGTGGTCGGATTCATCTTCTACTCCGGTTACAGATACAAAATATCAAATCATTTCATCGGGTTGGGCGGTGTTGACCCGGCGACCTATGTCTCGCAGCCGGGCCAGCTGATCGGCAAGACCGGGCCCCTCATCCAGGCTGGTGACAAAGTTCCAGAGGTAGGTCATCACAGCATAGACATGGCCTGCCGAGACCTGGGGCTGGGCCATCAGCATGGTGATGGCCAGCAGGAACAGCAGGGAGGCGCTGATGCCGACCGCCAGAAAGGCGAGCGCCTCCCGATCCGAAATCCGGATGCGGATCCAGGCCAGCGCGCGGTAGTGGCGGGCGAGGCTGGCTGACTGGGCATGGGTGACCAGTTTGACCTCGTGTTCCAGCCGATCGTTGAGCCGCTCGTGCAGCCGCTGGTTCTTGCGCGAAAAGCCGGGCAGCAGCAGGCCGAACAGCAGCAATATCCCCATGCAGGCGATGCCGACCCAGAACTCGATCACCATCAGCATCACGGCCGCCCCGACGATGGAGATCAGGCTGGTAGCCAGGATCGGGATATGTTTCTCGAAGAAGTCGACAAACTCCCGCGCCAGGGTGACCCGCGCCACTATGGTGGATTGCCCCTCCTGCTGCTGGCGCTGGGTCAGGATCACCGGCACCGCCAGTGCCGCATAAATATGGGTAAAGGTGCGGGTGTCGACCGCTCGGCGCAGGGCGCCGATGAGCCAGAACAGCAGCACGATCAGGGCGTAGCTCGAGGCCTGCAGCCACTGGCCCTTGACGATGGCGTCGATGGCAAAGCCGGCGAACAGGGGATAGACCACCAGCAGGATGTTTTCGAGGGCCACCAGCGAGAAGGTGCCCGCCAGCTTGAGGGGATTGGCCCGTGCAATCGCCCCCAGCGAACGACCGGCCGAGTGTGGCAACGGCGTGGCCTGCTCGTCGCAACTGGCTGCCGAAGTGGTTGGTGTTGTCATGGGTTATCTCCTAAGATGTCGGAAACGCTAAGTTTGAGCGAGTGCTCAAAGTTTGTTTGAGCGACTGCTCAAAGTCAAGCAGATCGATTGATATCGCAGGAGGTCAGATGGCACGCCCATCAGCAGAACAGCGCAAAGAGATGATCATCGAGGCCGTACTGGCCCTGTTTCGGGAGAAGGGAATGGCGGCATCGTCAACCCGTGATATTGCCGAGCGCACCGGTCTGGCGCGCAGTCACGTCTACCACTACTTCAAGGATTGGAAGGAGCTCTGCCTCTGCGCCGTGGAGCGTTTCACCTATCAGGAGATCGCCGAGCAGCGGGAGTGGCTATTGCCGCTGCCGGCCCGCGAAGCGTTGCCGCTCTTTGTGCGGGACAACCTGCCGACCAGTCAGGATGCCTCCTGGGCCATCTATCTGGATGCCTGGAACGAGTCACTGCGCGACCCTGTGTTTGCCGAGAGCTACCGCAAAATCATTCTGGCCTGGCGCGAGGTGCTGGAGCAGATCCTGCAAAAGGGGATCGACAGTGGCGAGTTTGTGGCGGGCGATGCCCGGCGACTGGCACGTCAGATCACCTCCCTCATCAACGGCTATGCCGATGACCTCATTCTGGAGCCGACCCCCGAGACGGTAGAGGCCACTTATCAAGAGATCATGCTGGTGGTGAATCAGCTGGTCTTGCCCCCGGCCCACTCATAGCGGCGCTGGCACACAAGGGAGGGGAGGCATGCCAGCGTGGGGCCTCCTCCGGTTTTGTTGGCCATCCGCCGGGCGCGCGATGGTCAGATACCAGGGAGCGGTTGTTGATGTCGATTACCCATTTGTCACTGCAAGATGCCCGTCATCTGCAACTGGCAGCGCAAGGGCTGCTCGCCCCCCGTCGCAGCAAGGCGACCCCGGCCGATCTGCTGGCCACCATTCGCCTCATGGCGCTGCTGCAGATCGATACCATCTCGGTGGTAGCGCGCAGCCCCTATCTGGTGCTCTTTAGCCGGCTTGGCCAGTATGAACCGCGTTGGCTGGAGCAGCTGCTGGCCGACGGCGAGATCTTTGAATATTGGGCCCACGAAGCCTGCTTTGTGCCCCGCGAAGATTACCGGCTGTTGCGCCATCGGATGCTCGACCCCGTCGCCATGGGCTGGAAGTTTTCGGCCAACTGGCTCGCCACCCATCAGCAGGAGATTGGCCAGCTTATCGAGCGCATTCGCCAGCACGGCCCGGTGCGGGCGGCCGACTTTGAACGCACAACCGGCAAGGGGAATGGCTGGTGGGACTGGAAACCGGAGAAGCGCCATCTGGAGGTGCTCTTTACCACAGGTCAGCTGATGGTGCGGGAGCGGCGCAACTTTCAGCGGGTCTATGATCTCGCCGAGCGGGTCATCCCCGAGTGGAGCGACCAGCGGGACCTGCCAAGCGTCGAGCTGGCGCAGCGGGATATGGTGCGCGCCAGCTGCCGGGCGTTGGGGCTGGTCAAAACTGGCTGGGTTGCGGACTACTACCGGCTGCGGCGCGGCAAATATGACGCCTTGCTCCATCAACTGGCGGACGAGGGGGAGCTGTTGCCGGTACGAGTGGAGGGGTGGCAGCACGGCGCTTTTGTGCACGCCTCGCTGGCCGATGAGCTGGCAAGGGCACAGGCGGGCACCCTCAAGGCAACCCATACCACGGCCTTGTCGCCGTTTGACCCGCTGGTGTGGGATCGCAAACGGGCCAGTGAGCTGTTCAACTTCGACTATCGCATCGAATGCTATACCCCGGCCCCCAAGCGTCAGTACGGTTACTTCGTGTTGCCTTTGCTCCATCGCGGTAAGCTGGTGGGCAGGATGGATGCCAAGGCCCATCGCCAGCAGGGGATCTTCGAGATCAAGAGCCTCTATCTGGAGGCCGGTGTGAGAGTGACCCGTACGCTTGCACAGGATCTGGCGAAAGCCCTGCAAAAGCTGGCTGACTGGCATCAGACGCCGCAGCTTCGTTATGGTGCCATTCCGGCCAATTTGCTGGCGTTGTGGCATGAAAGCGCCCCTGCAAAGTGAGCTCTATCCCTTCTGGGCTAAGCTGCAAGAGGGATAAACAGTCCGGGAGCGGGAGATGAAACGAGTGGCAACATGGTGGGCGGGATTGGCGATGGCTATCTTGTCCCCCGCGCTATGGGGGCAAGAGCCGCCAGTGAAGATCTGTCTGGGGGAGGGCAACGAGTGGGCCCCCTTTACCTATTGGGAGCGCAAGGACGGGGTGCCCGATACCAGCCGCCTGACCGGTTCGGCGACGACGCTGGTGCTCGATGCATTGCAACAGAGCGGGCTCTCGCACCAGATCCGCTATCTGCCCTGGGCGCGGGTGCAGCAGGAGCTGGCGGATTATCGCCAGAACGGTCTGTGCGAGCTGACCTGGGATGCCAGCTACAAGCCGGAGCGGGCCGAGTTTGCCTTCTACAGCGTTCCCCTCTACTACACCCACCTCGGTTTCTTCTATCTCAAGCGCCGCTACCCCGAACCGCCGGATCTGCAGACGGTCAATCGTTCCCGGGTGTGCGGGGTGATTGGCTACAACTACACCCCCTACGGGCTTGCGCAGGAGCCACGCCGGGTCAAGCAGTTGCAGCAGGCGCTCGACATGCTGGAGCGGGATCGCTGCGACTTTCTGCCGAGCGAAATCGAACCTCTGGTGGCAGGCATCAGCCTTGGCATCTACCGCAGCGAGAGCGGTTTGCTCAATCTCGCCCTGCCCAGCCGCAAGGGATTCTATCTGCTGGTGAGCAAGGGCTCCCCCCGCGGCCACCAGCTGGTGAACATCCTCAATCAGTCGCTGGTGGCATTTCAGGAAGGGGGGCATACGGATGAGGTGATGCGCCGCTTCTTGCCGCCAATGGAGTAATAGCGAAGGGTTGCTGTCATTCTGGGGGAGTAGATAAAAAAAGGGCCAGCCGGTGCAAACCGGCTGGCCCTTTTTTACGTGAGAGCTTGTCAGGCCGCCAGACGGGTCAGTACCTTCACCAGCAGCTCGATGCGCGGGGCAATGCTGGCCAGATCCAGATACTCCTCGTCACTGTGGAAACCGGCACCGATGGGGCCCAGACCATCCAGAGTGGGGATGCCGAGGGCGGCGGTCAGGTTGGCATCGGAGCCGCCCCCCACCTCCTGCCAGCTGATCGGCAGCCCCAGTTCGGCGCCACACTCCTCCACCAGCTGCATCAGTGCCTGAGTACCCTCAGACGGCACCATGGCCGGTTTGTGGGCCTCGCGGGTCAGCTTGATGGTGACGCCGTTCAGATGCGGCCGCTCGGCCAGGGTCAGCAGATGATCGTTGATCTGATGGTACTCCTGATTGTCCCAGAAGCGGACGTCTACCACGGCGCTGGCATGGGCCGGAACTATGTTGGCGCCATTGCCCCCC
Source organism: Aeromonas sp. S12(2024) (assembly GCF_041402305.1). Lineage (NCBI taxonomy): Bacteria > Pseudomonadati > Pseudomonadota > Gammaproteobacteria > Aeromonadales > Aeromonadaceae > Aeromonas > Aeromonas sp. S12(2024). The sequence goes on along the minus strand of NZ_JBGLRB010000006.1, from coordinate 86,811 downwards.
TCGACAATGCCGATGTTGAGGGTGGTGCCGCTCTCGAAGTTGGTCAGGGCGTTGATGGCCAGGATCCAGTGGCCCAGCTCGGTGATGGCGCTGCGCCCCTTCTGCGGTTCGTTGCCCGCGTGGGCTGCCTTGCCGGTGAAGTCGATGCGATAACGGGCCATCCCCTTGCGCGCCTTGACCAGCGAGCCATCGGCTCGGGCCGCTTCGGCCACCAGCACCTGTTTCGCCTGTTTGGCCACCGCTGCCAGCCAGTCGCTGGAGTGCAGGGAGCCGATCTCCTCGTCCGGGTTCATGCAGACGCAGATGCTCAGGCGATCGCGCACCTCGCGGGGCAGTTCACGCAGGGCATAGACGATGTTGAGCAGGCCGGATTTCATGTCGGAGACACCGGGGCCGTAAGCGCGCTCACCATCGATGCTCATCGGGCGGGCAGCGGCGGTACCGAGGGGGAAGACGGTATCCATATGGCCGATCAGCATTACATCGATCTGCGCCGCATCAGGCTGGTTGCGGATCTCCAGCCCCACCCCGGCTGCGCCGCAGTCGACCCGCTTGATCTGCCAGCCGCCCATCGCCTCATATTTGGCAGCCATCAGGTCGGCCACTGCCGCAATGCCCGGCTGGTGCAGGGATCCGCAATCCAGATTGATCAGCGGGGCCAGTTCGGTCAGGTATTGATCCAGAGAAAAAGTCATTGCTTGCTCCACTATCAGGTTCGGGTCAGAGAAGGATGTTCATCACCAACATGGCGCCGAAGGCGTTGAGTACCGAGATGGCGACCATGATGGGGATGTAACGCCCTTCGGTGCCGATGCAGCCGAGGATGCGGCCCATGTACTGCACCTGGGAGCCCATCAGGTAGATGGCTGGCGCCAGAATGGCGATGTGAGTGCCGTTGAGGATGCCCTGATCGAACAGGGTAATGACCACACCGACCGCGCCGCCCATCGACATCCAGGCGCCGATCAGCACGGCTGCCGCCTCACCGGGCAACCCGAAGATGGCCATGACAGGGGAGAAGATGGCGCCCATGGCATCCAGCGCGCCGGTGATCTGCAGCGCTTTGATGATGACGAAGGCCATCAGTACGTTGGGTACGGTGGAGGTGGTGGCGATGACCCAGCCCTTCTTGGCCCCTTCGACGAAGATATCGGTGACGATGGGTTTCTTGATGTTGGCCTGGCTCATTTGGCTTGCTCCTGAGTGTTGAGAGTCTGCTGGGTGTTGTTATCGGTCTGCTTGCCTTCGCTCATATTGAGGTAGACCCGAAACAGGTTGGCCCCGACAAATTTGAAGGCGAACATCACGATGACAGCCAGACCGATGGAGGAGCTGACCGCAGGGCTGCCATCCGCCAGCGTCAGGGTGAACAGCACGGCGCCGGAGGAGAAGAAGTTGACGATGGTGGCACCAGCGGAGAACTGGAACATGGTGAATACGTCGGTTTCACGCTTGGTGATGAGCCCTTCATCCTTGAGCTGACGAGTCATGGCGGCACCGGCATCTGTGCTCTGCAGGGAGGCGATCAGCGCCAGACCGGTATTACCGGGGATCCCCATCAGCGGACGCAGCAGCGGGGTCAGCAACTTGCGGGCCGCTTCCAGCGCGCCGTAGTGCTCCAGCACATTGATCATACCGAGGGCAAACATCACGGTGGGGATCAGGGTCAGGGCAAACAAAAAGCCATCGCGAGCGCCGTTGCCCCCCTTGCCGCGCATGTCGGTCATGGCGGTTTTGATGCCGTCACCATTCTCGCTGACGCTCTGGACCATGGTACCGAACGAACCGTTCAGCGTGGTGAAATCGAATACCCCGTACCACTCGCCGGATTGCAACAGTCCGGAGAAGAAGACCACGGCGAAGGCCAGTGCTAGGTAACTGCCTATGCTCACCGAGCGTGTTTTGTCTGTCATTAGCTAGCTCCATATGAATAATTATTTAATCTGAATAATTGTAATTGATATGGATGTCACTAAATTGATGGTGGTCAAAATGGTTTGCTACAAATGACGAATGTATTGGGGTTATGTGACTGTGATCGCCATATGATTGGACGATCATCTGGTTTTTATCGAATTGTTTGAGTGAATAAAAAGCAGGGGTGGGATAGCGGGGCAAAAAAAACCGGGCACGAGGCCCGGTTTGGTCAATCAGTCAGATGTGATTACTGGAGTACCAGTACCATCAGCAGGCCGACGGTAATGGCAGATACCAGGAAGGCAAAGCCATAGAACACATAGTGGTGCAGCTTGGTGGTGTGGATCCCCAGATCGTGCAGACCGTGGTAGATACGGTGCATGCCGTGCCAGACTGGCAGGGCGATGATCACCAGCAGGATACAGGCACCCCACCAGGAGCTGGCGAACGCGTGCACGCGGTCATAGCTCATGGTTTCCACGTCCATGATGCCCATGGGCACCAGCAGACCGGTGATGAGGACAATGACCGGCAGCAGCATGGCAACGACCATGCCACCCGCACCAAACAGACCCCAGTAAATTGGTTCGTCAGAACGTCTCATTGTTTTCTCCTCAGGCCACGATGATCAGGACAAGCAGGGACACCACCGCCAGCGCCACATACTGGGCGAGAACGATCGGCTTCTCCGGTACCAGGTCTTCACCACGGAAGATACGCATGGCTTTCGGCGCCAGGGCGAACCAGGTTTTGGCATGGAACAGGCATGCCGCCAGAGCGACGACATGGAACAGGATAGCGATCGGGCTTTGCAGGGATTCCAGCCAGCCGTTGAACGCTTCCTGACCCTGAACCAGGCGCATCAGGCCCCACATCAGCACAACGGCGTAGATGGAGACGAAGATACTGGTGCCTTCACGGATCATGTAACCGGTGTAGAAGGCGTTCTTCAGCCACCAGTCTTTCTTCATTTCGCGGACGTAAGGTTTACGTTTGCTATCAGAGTTGTTCATGGTCTCAATCCTGCTCTCAATCTGGCTTGAACATGGCGATCATGTAGTCCTTGGCGCTTTCGACCTTGCCAAGCTGGATGGCCGCCGCCGGATCGACGCCTTTCGGGCACACTTCGGAGCAGTAGCCCACGAAGGTACAGCCCCAGACGCCTTCGTCCTGGCTGATGATACGCATACGCTCTTTGGCGCCGGCATCACGGTTGTCGACGTTGTAGCGATAGGCCAGAGCCAGTGCCGCCGGACCGGTGAACTTCTTGTTGATACCGTACTGCGGGCAGGCCGCGTAGCAGAGACCACAGTTGATGCACTGGGAGAACTGCTTGTACTGCGCCATCTGGGCCGGAGTCTGGATGTACTCGCCATCACACAGGCTGCGCGGCTCGCTCGGGATGATGTACGGCTTGATGCTCTCCAGCTTCTCGATGAAGTCGGACATGTCGACTACCAGATCGCGCTCGATCGGGAAGTTGTTGAGCGGCTCGACGGTCATCTTGCCCGGCAGATAGTCGCGCAGGAACGCCTTGCAACCCAGCTTGGGCACACCGTTGACCATCATGCCGCAGGAGCCGCAGATCGCCATCCGGCAGGACCAGCGGAAGCTCAGGGTAGAGTCCAGGTGATCCTTGATGTACTGCAGGGCGTCCAGCAGAGACATCTCTCTCTGGTAGGGCACCTGGAAGGTTTGCATCCAGGGCTCGTTATCCTGTTCCGGACGGTAGCGCAGGATCTCAATTTCAATCATCTCAGCCATTCTTCTTAGCCTCGTCTTGTTTCTCACCCTCGGAGCCGTACACGCGTTTTGCCGGCTGGGACTTAGTGATCTTCACATCGGAGTAATCGATGGAGGGCGTTTCGCCATTTTTGTAGAACGAGAGCGTGTGCTTGAGGAAGTTCACGTCATCGCGCTCTTCGTAACCATCCAGACGCTGGTGGGAACCGCGGGACTCTTTACGATTGATAGCGGAGTGCGCCATGGCTTCAGCCACGTCCAGCATGTAACCCAGTTCGATGGCGTACAGCAGATCGGTGTTGAAGACAGAGGACTTGTCGTTGATCTTGACCTTTTTGTAACGGGCTTTCAGCTCGTTGATCTTGTCGATGGTGCCCTGCATCAGCTCTTCGGTACGGTAGATACCGACACCGGCTTCCATGGACATGCCCAGCTCGTTGCGGATATCGGCCGGGTTTTCGGTACCGTCTATGTCCATCAGGGAGAGGTGCTGCTTGATGAGCGCCTCGGCCTTGGCGGCCAGCGCTTCGGTATTGCCATGCTTCTGAGTCTTGGCAAATTCACCTGCCTGCTCACCGGCCAGCTTGCCGAATACCACGATCTCGGACAGGGAGTTGGAACCCAGACGGTTGGCACCGTGCAGACCGACGGAGGCACATTCGCCCGCGGCGTAGAGGCCGGGCAGACGGGTGGCACACTTGTTGTCAGTCTCGATACCACCCATGGTGTAGTGGGCAGTCGGACGTACCGGGATAGGCTCTTTGGCCGGATCCACGTTGACGTAGGCTTTGGCCAGTTCGCAGATGAACGGCAGACGCTCTTTCAGGTACTTCTCGCCAAGGTGACGCAGGTCGAGGTGAACCACATCGCCCATCGGGCCCTGAATGACGCGACCTTTCTGCTGCTCTTGCCAGAATGCCTGGGAAACACGGTCGCGCGGACCCAGTTCCATGTATTTGCTCTTCGGCTGGCCGATCGGCGTTTCCGGGCCCAAGCCGTAGTCTTGCAGGTAGCGGTAGCCATCCTTGTTCAGCAGAACGCCACCCTCACCACGACAACCTTCGGTCATCAGGATGCCGGTGCCAGGCAGACCGGTCGGGTGATACTGGACGAATTCCATATCACGCAGCGGTACGCCGTGACGGTAGGCCAGTGCCATGCCGTCGCCGGTGACGATGCCACCGTTGGTGTTGTAGCGATAGACACGGCCAGCGCCGCCGGTTGCCACGATCACGGATTTGGCCTGGATGAAGCGGGTGATACCGTTCTGGATGTCGAAGGTCAGTACGCCCTGAACACGGCCGTCGTCCACGATCAGATCAAGACAGAAATGCTCGTCGAAGCGCTTGATGCTCGGGTATTTGACGGAGGTCTGGAACAGGGTGTGCAGAATGTGGAAACCGGATTTGTCAGCGGCGAACCAGGTACGCGGAACCTTCATGCCACCAAACGGACGCACGTTGGCTTTGCCATCCGGCTTGCGGCTCCAGGGGCAACCCCAGTGCTCCAGCTGGATCATCTCTTTGGTCGCGTTGTTGACGAAGTATTCCACTACGTCCTGCTCGCACAGCCAGTCACCACCGGAGACGGTGTCGTTGAAGTGGTTTTCGAGGGAGTCGTCATCACGGACGACACCGGCGGCGCCGCCTTCGGCAGCAACCGTGTGGCTGCGCATCGGGTAAACCTTGGAAATCAGGGCGATGTCCAGGTCTGGCTGTGATTCGGCTATAGCGATAGCGGCGCGTAAGCCGGTACCGCCAGCACCGATGATGGCCACATCGGTCTTGATAATATCCACATCTGCCTCCTTAGGGATAGATTTGCTGGGCACGATTTTGCTCTATGAAAAAAATTCAGGCTTGATGCAAGTCAAACTGCTAGGTTTTATTCCCTTTTTATTGGTTATTTTTCTATAAAACACCCAAATCCCTGGATGAAAATGTCGTTATTATCGTCATTTTTTGGTGTTACTGAGCAGTTGAACACCTAGCTACGAGCACTTTAACTTCTGGATTGTACGTAGTTTTCTTTCAATAAAATGCGAATCACCTCTCTTTTTAGGTACTCACGAAAAAAATTTTAAGTTTTTTATTGTAATTTTTTAATGAGAATTATTGGCATTCATTTATTCGGATAGAAATAGGTAATCCGAAATGCTGCGGTGACCACGGCGGTGATCTGATAATTCCAGACGAATTACAAGGATTTCAAGGCGGGGTATTTGGCGGGTAATGTGAGATTACTCACTGAAAATTAAGCGCTATTTAGAAAAATAAAAGGGGCCTGTACGGCCCCTTTTGCTCATGCTCAAATGCGGAACATGCCGACCTGATTGCTCAGTTCACCCGAAATATTTTTAAGTTGTTCAGAGAGATGGCGTGAGCTGTCTGCATCCACTGCCAGTTCGTCCGAGACATCTTTCACTGCCTGAATGTTGCGACTTACCTCGTCGGTGACGGCCCGCTGCTCTTCAGCCGCGCTGGAGATCTGGGTCGCCATGTCGGAGATCTGGTTGATCGAGGTGGTGATCTGCTCCAGCGCGTGGGTGGCGTTGTTGGCGTCATCCACGCTGTTCTGGGCCAGCAGCTGGCCTTCGTGCATGGTGCTGACTGCCCCTTGGGTATTGCGTTGCAGGGTTTCGATCATATTGCGGATCTCGACGGTGGAGCTGTGGGTACGCTGTGACAGGACGCGCACCTCGTCGGCAACCACCGCAAAGCCGCGACCCTGTTCACCGGCACGTGCCGCTTCGATGGCGGCGTTGAGTGCCAGCAGGTTGGTCTGCTCGGCGATGCCCTGAATGGTGGAGAGGATGGTGTTGATCTCCTGAGCGTTTTTCTCCAGTTCCTGAATGATGTTGGAGGCCTGTTCCACCTGGGTGGCCAGATCGGTGATGGAGCGCTGGTTGCGGGCAATCACCTGCTTGCCATGCTCGCAGCTGCTGGAGGAGCTGCGGGCCGCCTCGGCGGTCTGCTCGGCGTTGCTGGCGACCTCGACTGCGGTGGCTGACATCTCGTGTACCGCAGTGGCGATCTGGGAGATCTCGTTTTGCTGGCGTGCCAGCCCCTGATTGGCCTTTTCCGCCATGCTGTGGGAGGACTTGGCCTGCTGGTTGAGTTGGCCGGAGGAGTTGGAGATATCCTGCACCATCACATGGATCCGCTCGATGAAGGTGTTGACGTGTTTGGCAACCGCGCCTACTTCATCCTCACGTTCAATCTTGATGCGGCGGGTCAGATCGCCGTTGCCACGGGAGAGATCGGCAATCGCTTCGCCCAGGGTTTTCAGAGGGGCCAGCGAGCCGTTGATGGCGACATAGGAGAAGCCTGCCACGATCAGTATGGTGATAAGCCCCTGAATGAAGGAGGAGGTAACCATGCGGCGTACCGACTGGTAGGCGATCTCTTCATCCACCATCATGCCGTAATACCAGTTGGTATTGGGAATGGCATTAAAGTCGTAGACCTCTTTCTTGCCGCTGATCACCAGCTCGTTGATCATGCCGTCATGGGCGACCTGATTGATGTAGGCGGCAGTCAGTTCCGGTGCCAGAGCGGTGGCGGATTTCAGGCTCAGGGAGGCATCGGGGTGCGCGATGATGGTGCCATTGCTGTCCACCAGCATGGCGTAGGTGCCCTCGGTGGTGACCGCCAGAATGTCCGAGATCAGTGAGCTGATGGAGACGTCACCGGCGATGACCCCCTGGGTATTGCCACGCTGGAACGGCTCGGCAATGGTGACAATCAGCTGGCCGGTGGAGATGTCGGCATAGGGGGCTGTGATGACCAGCTTGCCTGCGGCGGCCGCGTCCTTGTACCAGGGGCGTTGACGGGGGTCATAACCGGCGGGCAAGTCGGTTGGTTTGCTCTGGATCATTTTGCCGTCTGCGGTACCGGCATAGACCAGGTCGAAGCCACCGGCATTCATGGACTGGGCCAGATGACTGATGGGCTCATCTTCTTTGGCGAATGCTTCCTTGGTGGTGCTGACCATGCTGATCCGGGAGTCGACCCAGCGGGAGATCCCCTTGACGTTGGCCATGGAGCTTTCGTCGATGATGTTCCAGACCAGTCGCTGGGTCTCGCTGCGCAGTTGCGAGGTGTTGTACCAGACTTGCAGGCAGGTGATCACCAGAATGATGACCCCGATAGCCAGAACAAGCTTGTTTTTAATGGATAAGTTCATAGTTACATCCTTGTGAGCGTCAGTCTGAAGTGTGTGTGGAATCTAGTTATTGTTATGAGCCTCTGTTTATCGGCTGAAGTTGAACTCTTTGTATCCCGGTCAGCTATTTAAAGTTAGTGCCTAAATCAGTGGTTATCCATGCGCGTATCCTCCCCCTCACTGCGTCAGAAAACGATCTGGTCGATTGGTGAAGATTCCATCGACCCCCATGCTAGAGAGCGTTTCATAATCTTCTGGATAATCAACGGTATAAACCAGAACTTTGAGCCCCCGGCGATGTGCATCATCGACCAGCGCGGCATCGATAAAATCAACATCGCAATTGATGGACCAGGCTCCCAGCTCGTCGGCAAACTGCGCCAGGTTGAGCGGCAGGTTGGCGGTCAGGGCACCGAGCCGGATATCGGGCCGCAAGGCGGCAAATCGGGCCAGCTCCGGGTGATGGAAGGAAGAAACCACCCACTGGCCGGGAGTAAAGCCCAGCTCGGCCTCTGCCCGTCGGGTCAGGGCTGCCACCGCATCGGCGGTATGGGCGCCCTTGAGCTCGATATGCAGTTCGCAGCGTCCGGCGATGATCTCCATCACCTGCCACAGGGTCGGGATCACCTCTCCCTCACCGGCATCGAGCTGCTCCAGATAGGAGCGCGATTGCTCGGTCAGCACCCCCTTGCCATTGGTGCAGCGCTCCAGCCGCCGGTCGTGGAAGACCCACAACTCGCCATCGGCCGCCTGCACGTCGATCTCGATGGCTGATGCTCCCAGCTCCAGCGCTTTGGCCATCGCCTTGAGGGTATTTTCCGGTGCCAGACCGCTGGCTCCACGATGGGCAATAATCTGCATGTTCTGCTCCTTTTACCTCGCGGATCAGCCGCGGCTCAGGTGAATGTCGATCTGTTGATGGGGCAGGGTAAGTCCCTGCTGCTGCATCTTCTCCAGCACCAGCGAGTGAACCTCGTGAGTGATGGGCATCCGGTGATCCATGTTGTTGACGTAGAGGCGGATCTCGTAGATCAGTGCCGAGTCGGTGAATTCGATCAGGAAGACCTCTGGCGTCGGCGTCTCCAATACCAGGGTCGATGCCTGGATGGACTCTTCCAGAATGCGTTGCACCAGTTTCGGATCCCGGGTCAGGCCGATCCGGATCCGCAGTTTGACCCGGGTGATGGCATCGGAGAGCGACCAGTTGATGAACTGCTCGGTGATGAAGGCCTTGTTGGGCACGATGATCTCCTTGCGATCCCAATCCACTATGGTGGTGGCCCGGGTCTTGATCTTGGTGACGGTGCCGGTGAGATCGCGAATGGTGACGGTGTCACCGAGCCGGATTGGCTTCTCAAACAGGATGATGAGGCCGGAGACAAAGTTGGCGAAGATCTCCTGCAGACCGAAACCCAGCCCCACCGAGAGGGCGGCGACCAGCCACTGGGTCTTCGACCAGTCGATGCCGAGCATGGAGAAGCCGGTGAGGGCACCGATCAGGATCACCAGATACTTGCTGGTGGTCGTGAGGGCAAAGCCGGTACCCGGGGAGAGGCTGAGGTGTTGCAGCAGGGTCAGCTCCATCAGCCCCGGCAGGTTGCGGGCAGTCACCACGGTCAGAATGAAAACGAAGGCGGTCAGCATCAGATCCTGCAAGGTGATGGCCGAGAGCTGCTCGATGCCGCCAATCTTGCTGCTCACTTGCCACACCTCGATATTGCTGAGGAAGCTGAAGGCGGAGTTGAGATCCGACCATTGCACCACCACCAGCATGGTGAAGCCCAGCATCAGCAGGGTGCGCACCAGCCCTAGCGACTGTGCGCTGATGGTATCGAGATCCAGCTCAGTCTCTTCCACCACGTCCGGGGTCTCGGAGCTGAGCTCGTCATGCCCCTCTTCCCGGCCTCGCTGGGCCAGGATCTCGGCCCGCTTGCTCTTGGCACGCTCGAAGGCGAGGCGGCGGCGCTGGATCAGCATCCAGCGTCTGGCCAGATAGTAGACCAGCAGGCAACCCAGCCCCATCAGCAGGCTAAGCTCCAGCTGGCGCAGCAGGGTGCGCGAGGTATAGAAGTAGCCAAACAGGGCGCCAATCACCGCCAGCAGCGGCGCCAGCATCAGGCTATTCCAGATGAAGTGGTGCAGCAGATGGGGCTTGGTCATGTCGGTCTGGCCCCAGGTGAGTGGCAGCCGCTCCCGGTTGAGGCGGGCAAAGAAGAGCAGTAGCCAGAGTGCACCGATCATGAAGGCCATCCGGCCGAGAGAGTCGTAGAAGGCGTGCTCCTGATAGCTGTTGGCCATCCCCTGTACGAAGAAACTCGGGATCAGCACCAGCAGCAGGGTGCGAAACTGCCCCCATACCTTTTGCACTTGTTCCCGGGGCCAGCGGAAGTGGTGGATCAAAATCCCCCGCTCCAGCGTCAGGTGGCGGGCCATCACCAGTGCCAGCAGCAGAAACCAGATCTCGCCAAGACCGCGCGCCACCGCCACCGCAAACGGGTATTGCCAGGCCCCTTCGAGCAGGCCGCGCACCATCAGCACCATGGCGGGCAAGGGGAGGGCGGCAAGCAGGGAGCGCAGCAGCAAGCGGCTGGTGAGGCTGAATTTGTCTTGGGTCACCTTGCCGATCCGCTGCGCAATATGGTCGCAATAGAGGCTCAGATGACGGGCCAGCTTGAACCAGCTCCAGGCCAGCACCAGCAGACCAATACCGGCTAGCGTGAGGCTCAGCGGGCTGTTCTCGGCGATGGCGTAGGGCAGTTGCAACCAGTTGTCCGGGTTGAAGGCCAGCGTCAGCGCGGCGGGAATGCCGAGCATGACCTGTGGGGTAAAGGGGCGCACATCCGGCATCCAGAACAGGTGGCTGGCGCTTATTTCGCGGATCTCGTCGATCTTGCTGTTCTGACGGCTGTAGAGCAGTTTGAGGCGGGTCTGCTCCTGAATGAGGGTGTCTGAGGCGTCGTTGAGCCGGGTCAGCAGCTGGCGCCGGGCCTTGAGCAGGTTGTCGAGCACCGCTTGCTGTGGCCGATCCAGCGTCACCTCCTCTTCGGCCATCAGCTTGTCGCGCAGCTGGCGGGTATCCTTGAGCCCATCCTGCTCGCTCTCGTACTGGTACTTGGCCATGCGGGCGCTGACGATGGCGGACTCCAGCTTGTCGAGGGGGAACTGGGGAGGCAGATCGGAGAGTTTGCTGCGCAGGTTCTCGCCGTAGGCATTACTGATCTGCAACCACTCCAGCTGCTCGCGTACCGAGTTGACCAGCTCATTCAGTTCAAACAGATTCTTGTCGACGCTGCGCTGCTCGTCCTGCACCCGCTCAATCTGATCTTCCAGTGTGCCGAGCTGGATGGAGAGCGCCTGATTCTGCTGTTGCTGCTCCAGCAGCAGCGGCATGTCGGTGGTGAGCTGTTTGCGCAGCCGTTCGCTCTCCTCCAGCGCCTGCTCGGTCTTCTCCCTCCGCAGCTGGTTCTGCTGTGTCAGCAGGCTGGCTTGCCACTCATCCTCGTCAGCGATGGCCAGATTGAGCTCCTGCAGCTTCAGCTTGCCGAGATCGTTGCGCTGCTGGGCCGAGAGCTGCTCCAGCTCCAACATCTGGATCCGGTCGGAGAGGCTCTGCTCCTTCATTCTGGTCAGCAGCAGTTGGGCCTCCTGCTGGCGATCCGATTCGCTGCTGAAGCTCAGTCGCTCCAGCTGGCTGCGGGTCAGTTGCAGCTGTTTGCGCAGATCGTCCACCCGCAGGTGATACTCCTGCCCGGTGCTCTCCAGCTGGTTGAGGCTATCCATCACCCCCTGCCGCTCCTTGCGCAGGTTGAGCTGACGGTTGCTGCTCAGACCTATGGCCTGGCGCAGCGCCTCCTCCTTGAGGCTCGCCAGCGGCGGGCGAGCTGCGGGCTGATAGTTGTGCAGGCTCTCCTTGAGCCGTGCCGACTCCTTGGGGTAATCGATAAGGATCTGCTGATAGGCTTTGCTCTGTTCACGGTAGCGCTCGGCCTCTCTGGCAAATTGCAGTGCCTGCTGGTAGCTCTCCCGCAGCTTCTGGTTTTCCGGGGTATCGCTCTTGGGCACGCTTTGCAACAGGGATTCGGCCTGGGCAATGGCATCATCGGCGCGCACGGTTGGCGGCAACAAGAGAAGGGAGAGCAGCAAGAGGGTGAGCAGGCGTTGCAACATGAGGCTCGTTTCCGTTCAGAAGAGGTGGCCCTAGCCTAAAACAGGGCAGGGAGGCGGGTAAAGCAGTCTATATTAATGATTCATAACACAAATAACAGGAAGTCGTGCTGCCGTTTCGCTATGATCTCGGCCGCTTTCTCTCCACCGAGTCGAATATGTCAGCTGTTGATCTGGGCACAGCCCCGCTATCTCGCCTTTTCTGGCGTTACGTAACCCCGACCGTGGCGGCCATGCTGATCACCGGCATCTATGTCACCATCGATGGCATCTTCGTTGGCCATGTGCTGGGTCAGGATGGGATGGCCGGTCTGATGCTGGCTTATCCCATCTGCGCTGTGCTCTATGCGGTGGGGGCGCTGATCGGCATGGGGGCCTCGTCGCTGGTCTCCTTCTATCTGGGGCAGGGCAACCCGGCCAAAGCCCGCCATATCGTCGGCAATGCGCTGGTGATGGTGTTGCTGGCCTCGGCACTGCTCAGTTTTATCGGGATCCGTTATGGTGAGCCCATGCTGGCCTGGATGGGGGCGGAGGGGGAGATCTTCACCGCCGGGCTCTCCTACCTGCAGGCCTACGCCTGGCTGGGCGTCTTTGCGGTGCTGTCGATGGCGTTCAGCTCGCTGCTGCGCAACGATGGCCGCCCCGGATTTGTCACCCTCATCATGGTAGTCGGGGGGCTGCTCAACGTGCTGCTCGACTATCTGTTGATGCTAGTGTTTCCGTTCGGACTGGCCGGGGTGGCGACGGCCACTATGCTTTCCCAGGCGGTGACGGGCCTTGCTTGCCTGTGGCACTTCTTCACGCCGCGCAGCCAGCTGCGGATAAGCTGGGACACCTTGCGCCCTGATCTACGGCTGATGGGCGAGACGGTGCGCCTCGGGGTCTCCAGTTTTCTAATGTACCTCTATCTCTCGGTAGTGCTGGCGCTGCACAACAAGGCGTTGCTGGCGGTGGGTACTTCGCTGCATGTGGCGGCCTACGGGGTGATCAGTTACACCGAGGCCTTCTTCTATCTGGTGTTCGAGGGGATCGCCATGGGTATCCAGCCCATCGCCAGCTTCAACGCGGGCGCCGGTCACTGGCGGCGGGTGCTGAGGATCCGCAATCTGGCACTCGGAGTGACGTTGGGGATCGCCCTGTGCGCCATGTTCCCGCTCTATCTGTGGCCGGAGGCGGCGGTCTATCTGTTTGCCGGGGACAACGCCACCCTGCTGCCGGTGGCGAGCCTCGGGATCTGGCTCTACTTCTGGGGGCTGCCGATGGAGGGCTTGCTGCTGGTGGGGGCCACCTACTTCCAGGCCATCAATCGGGCCCGCATCGCCTCCCTGCTCACCGGTGGCAAGCTGGTGCTGATCGGCGGTTTCTTGTGGGGGTTCTCGACCCTGTGGGGCGTGCCCGGGGTCTGGCTGGCATTGCCAACGTGCAGCTCATTGCTGGTGTTGGTGATGTTGCGGGCGATGCGTCGGGAGTCCGGCGCCCACGCGCTGGCCGGATAGGTAATCAGGTTCGACGTGCAGATAGCAGACAGGCAGCCATGGGCTGCCTGTTTTGTTAGAGGATGTTTTGTTAACGGGCTCTGCCGATTCAGGGCTTGAAGGCGCCGATAAAGATGGCGGGATCGACCCGGGTATCGTTGAGGCTGACGTTCCAGTGCATATGGGGGCCGGTAGCGCGGCCGGTCGAACCGACTCGCCCGACGATGCCGCCACGCTGTAGGCTCTGGCCGAGCTTCACATCGATCTTTGACATGTGGCAGAACATGCTGATGAGCCCCTGACCGTGGTCGACAAAGACGGTATTGCCATTGAAGAAGTAGTTGCCGATCAGGATCACCTTGCCGGCGGCGGGGGACTTGATCGGGGTGCCGGCGCCCACTGCGAAGTCGAGGCCGGAGTGGGGATTGCGCTCCTCGCCATTGAAGAAACGACGCAGGCCAAACGGGCTGGAGAGGGGGCCGTTGACCGGCTTGTCGAACATCAGGTTGCTCGGCTGGTTGGGGCTGAAGGTCTGGTAAGCCCGGGTCTGCTCCGCCAGCTCGCGGTTGATACGGGTCATATCTTCGGCGAGCGGATTGACCTGACGGCTGTTCTTGAGCTTGATGTGCTGCTCGCGGTAGTGCTTGGGGGTGACGGTGAAGCCGAGAGTACGGCCATCACCTGTGGTCAGCTGCTGGGCCCCAAGCGGGTTTTTGAGAGAGATGCCGACGATGGCGATCCACTGGTTGTCTTCGCGCACCACCAGCACAGGTTTGTCGTGATAGCGGGCCGTGGGGGCAGTGGGTGACGCGCCAAGAGGGATCACCGCAACGCCACCCGGCACCGGATGGTTGAGCTGGCGACTGATAAAACCCTCGGCCAGGGCTGACTGGCTGGCCAGCAACAACAACAGACAACACACAACTCTCATGACGATACCACTCGATGTTAAAGCGCCCGGGATGGCGGGATGACAACCCCCTGTCCGGCATTCGTCGATCACTAAAGGGTGATCACGGCACGCTGGCCACGACAGGCGCGGCTGGGGGAGGGAGCAGATTGTGCCTCGTTATAGTCGGTGCAGCCAGAGGCGGGGCGTGGCTGACGCCCCTTTTGTGCATAGCTGCGTCAGGTTTTATGTCGTGGTCGGGCCGCTTCGCCATTGAGTCGCCCCCGCCCTGGCTCTAGAATCGGCTTCCGGCACTGATGCCACCGACACTCCGAGGAGACGATATGAACGGATTACCCCCTTTGCGCACCACTCCGGCCCGGTACACGACAGGTCGTGGCTGGCTCTGGGTTCGCAGCGGGTTCGATATCTTCAACAAGGGGATGGGGATCAGCGTGGCCATGGTGCTGGTCTGGTTTATGGTGGGCATGCTGCTGGAGCAACTGCCGGCGGGTGGCCTTATCTCCCAGCTGCTCTACATGGTGTGGGGCGCGGGTTGGGTAGCGGTCGCCGCTCGGGGTTATCGGGGGGAGCCGCTGCAGTTTGCCGATCTCTTCGCCGGTTTTCGCCACAAGTTGACCCCGCTGATGCTAGGCGGTCTGCTGGTGTTGCTGCTGTTTAGCCTGGTTGGCCTCGTCTGTCTCGGTCTGCTCTCCATGTGGGGGCTGCTCCCGCTGCTGACGCAGGATCCCGAGAGCATGGTGGTCTCTGCCAGCCAGTTGCAACAACTGCTGCTGGTGTTGCTGGTGGGTATGCTGCTTATCATTCCCGTGCTGATGGGGGTCACCTTTGCTCCGGCGCTGATCTACCACCACGATATCGGCATCATCCAGGCGGTACGGCTGAGCTTCTTCGGCTGCTGGCGCAATATTTTTCCCTTCTTCTGGTGGGGGCTGCTCTCAGCCATTTTGTTGCTGTTTGGTGCTGTGCTGTTGCTGGTAGGTCTGCTGGTGGTGATCCCGGCGCTCAACTACTCCATCTATGTGGCTTATCGGGATATTTTCCTGGACGAGAGTGCGCAGTCGGAAGCGCCGCATTCAGAACCATTCGGATTTGAAGCCTGATCAAGGGATCAGAGTGAAGAAGGGGCCCGCAGCGGCCCCTTCGTTATGTTTGGGTGTGCGGAGTGCTTACTCCTGCCAGATGGGATCCGCCGCCATGCGGGCCAGCAGAAAATCGAGGAAGCTGCGCAGCAGTGGCGACATCTGCTTGCGGGTGGCATACACCCCGTATACGCCGAGGCGCTTGGGCTGCCAGTCGGTCAGCAGGGGCACCAGTTCCCCACGCTCCAGATAGGGTTGTGCCGAGTAGCGGGGTTGCAGGCTGATCCCTGCGCCTTCCAGCGTTGCTTCCAGCAGCAGGTTGGAGATATTGGCGCTCAGGTTACCACTGACCGGCACTGACTCGGGACCGTCCGGTCCATTGAACTCCCACAGGCTCTTGCCGAAGTAGGTGTAGGTGAGGCAGTTGTGCAGCGCCAAATCCTGCACCTTGTGTGGTATCGGATGACGGGCCAGATAGGCCGGGCTGGCACAGACTACCGAGTGGCAGGTGCCGAGACGGCGCGCCACCAGATTGGGGTCGAGGTCGTTGGTTATGCGCACCGCCAGATCGATCCGCTCCTCCACCAGATTGACGGTTCTGTCGAGCAGCAGAATGTCGATGGCCGTCCCCGGGTATTGGGCGAGATAGTCGTTGGCAGCCCCTACCAGCAGCGCTTCTGACAGGGAGTAGCTGCTGGTGATCCGCAGTTGCCCCTTTGGGGCGTCATCTCCCTTCACCGCGATCTGCTCCATCTCTTCGCCGAGTGCCAGCATGGCGCGGGCCCGGTTCAGCGCCTCCTCTCCCGGTCCGGTCAGACTCAGACGACGGGTGGTGCGGTGCAGCAGGCGGGCGCCCATCCAGCTCTCCAGCTCGGCCAGATAGCGCGACACCATGGCGCGCGACATATCCAGTTTCTCTCCGGCGCCGCTCAGGCTCCCTTGTTCGACTACGCTGACAAAGACCCGCAAGGCGGTCAGTCGATCCATGTATGGCTCTCTATATGTTCGATATGTGCAACAGTGATGCGCTTTTTATGCTGTATTTGCACCTTAAGTGATCCAATACACTGTGTCCATCAAATGAACCCCCGAATACTTAATGAGGAATAGATGATGAACAACACCCTGATCCGCAACCTGACTCTGGCGACCACCCTGCTGAGTGGCGCCGCACTGGCGGCCCCCCTGAGCGTGACCGTCTACAACCCTGGCGAGAAGGCGATCTTCCCGGTCTCCTCCTCACTGGTGACCGGTGACAAAGAGGCCATCCTGATCGATGCCCAGTTCGACGTGCAAAATGGTCAGGCGCTGGTCGACATGATCAAGAAGAGTGGCAAGAAGCTGACCACTGTCTATATCAGTGCCGGTGACCCCGACTTCTACTTCGGTCTGGAGCCGGTCATGGCGGCGTTCCCGGATGTCAAAGTGCTGGCCGACCAGCATGTGGTTGACCATATCAACAAGACCAAGGATGCCAAGCTGAGCTACTGGAGCCCGATCCTCGGCAAGGGTGCACCGAAGAGCCTGACCGTGCCGCAAGTGATGACCGCGAGCCACCTGACGCTGGATGGCGAGAAGATTGAAATCAAGGAGATGAATACCCCGAATGCCTACCTCTGGGCCCCTTCCATCAAGACTGCTTTTGGTGGTGTGCCGGTTTACCACGGGGTGCATGTCTGGATGGCGGACAGCCAGACCAAGGCGGCCCGCAGTAACTGGGTCAAGGCGCTGGACAACCTGCTGGCCCTGAAACCCGAGCGTGTGGTACCGGGCCACTTCCTGGGCACTGCTCCCAAAGGCACTGCTGCTGTGAGCTTTACCCGCGACTATGTAGAGCGTTTCGAACAGGAGCTGGCCAAGGCGAAAAACTCCGGTGAGCTGATTGAGGCTCTGAAGAAAGCCTATCCGGCACTGCCGGTTGACGATGGTCTGGCCATCGGTGCCAAGGTCAATACCGGCGAGATGAAGTGGTAAGCCACTGAGCCTGCTTTCCCTGTGTTTTTTACCGGGCCTAAGGGCCCGGTTTTTTATCCGAGATTGAAGTGAGAATGAAGATGAGCGAACAACAAACCACCCTCCATTATGTCTATGACCCGCTCTGTGGCTGGTGCTACGGTGCCGCCCCCCTGTTGCAGGCGGCAGCCACCATTGCCGGACTCAAGATCGAGCTGCATGCGGGCGGTCTCTGGATGGGTAGTCGCCGTCAGCCGATGGGCGAGGCATTGCGTGATTATGTGCGCCCCCATGATCAGCGGATCGAAGCGCTGACCGGCCAGCATTTTGGCGAACGCTACTTTAACGAACTGCTACTGCGGGAAGGCTGTCTGCTGGACTCCGAGCCGCCGATCCGTGCGGTTTTGGCCGTCACGGCCTTGGGGGGCGATGGGCTGACTATGTTGCACCGGATCCAGCAATCCCACTATCGGGACGGTATCTGGATTGGTGAACCTGCGTTTCTCGCCACGCTGGCGGCAGAGCAGGGGATTGCAGCCGAGGCATTCCAGCAATCATATCTGCAGGCCCCCTTGCTGCAACATCTGGCAGATAGCCAGGGCTGGATGAAACGGCTGGGCGGTCAGGGTTATCCTACTTTGGGTATAGAACGAGGGGGAAAACTCGAAAGGATAGAGGTCAACCAGTATCTGGGGGAGCCGGAGTTGCTGATCCCACGACTGTTGCGTGCAATAGAGTAAACCGTTAATAGTCTGCGGTAGTTAAAGTGGCCCTCTCTGCGTGTCGATAGCGATATATGGTGCTTATGCAAACTACAAAAGCACAGCTCTACGGCTATGCTCAATTACAAAAACATGAACACATAGCTCCTATCAAAACCGACATTAAACGATGACACGCAGTTAAGGATGAATCTATGCTCCAGAATATGTCCATAGGTCAGAAGTTGAGTACTGGCTTTGCGGTGCTGGCACTTTGCGTATGCCTGCTTGCCGGGTATGGCGTCTCACGACTGTCGTATCTCAATCAACAAAACACTGTATTGGCAGAGAACCTTATCCCTTCTGTTCGCTATGCAAGTCAGATGGATATCGCACTGCTTGATGCTCGGCGTTTCCAATTATCTATGGTGATCGCGATGGGCTACAACGACAGTGCGGATATTGAACGAACCCAACAAGGTGTGATGGATTCAAAGGCACGTTTTGAGCAGGCTGCGGCTAATTACGGCGGATTGGCTTTTAATGCTGCTGATGAAGAGCAAACCTTTAACGCGTTGAAGACTGCCGGAAATGCCTTTTTTACTGCGCATGACCCGCTATATCAGGCGGTGAAACAGAGTAGTGACAAGACAAGAGAGATTTTGCAAGGGAATCTCAGAACCACGCTGGAGCAGGCAACAAAATTAACGATGGATTTGCGTGAGATAAATGAGCGTATTGGCAAGGAGATGGATGCCCAAGGTGAAGAGGCATATACCAGCTCCAAATTCCTCAGTATCTTGACTGGCGCAGCGACTCTCATCTTCGTGGTGTTGATTGCATGGTATTTGAGTCAACAAATCAAACGACCCGTTAATCGCTTGCTGGAACTTGTTGGTAGTGTCGCGGCTGGTGATTTGACTCATCGTGTGGAGTTGAATGCGTTTAATCAGGATGAATTAGGACAACTTGCGAAAGGCTTTGCGCAGATGCAAGAAAATTTGCGCAAACTGGTTGGGGAGGTATCCGGTTCTGTTGTACAGATGAGCTCTGCGGTAGAAGAGATCAGTGCCGTAGCAAGGCAGTCGGCAGACAATATGAACTCCCAGCAACATGAGCTGAATCAGCTGGCAACGGCGATGAACGAGATGCAGGCTACGGTGCAGGAGGTTTCGCGCAACACCAGCGATGCGGCCAGTGCCGCCACCTCGGCCAGTGAAACGGCTGAACTTGGTGCGCAAACGGTGAATGACTCCATTCAACGTATTGAACGGGTAGCCGGTGCCATCGAGAGCACGGCGGTGGTGATCCGCCAACTGGGCGATGACAGCCGCAATATCGGTATGGTGCTGGAGGTGATCCGCGGTATTGCCGAACAGACCAACCTGCTGGCATTGAACGCCGCCATTGAAGCGGCCCGTGCTGGTGAGCAGGGACGGGGGTTTGCGGTGGTGGCGGATGAGGTGCGTACTCTGGCCAAGCGCACTCAGGACTCCACCTCTCAGATCAATACCATCATTGCCGAGTTGCAGCAGCGTGCCGAACAGGCGGGCAGTACCATGCAACAGAGTCAGGAGCTGATGAACACCACGGTTGCTACCGCGCGGGAAGCGGGCGAGTCCATCTCCCAGATCAGTGGCTCGGTCAGCAGCATCTCCCACATGAACATCCAGATTGCGACAGCCACCGAAGAGCAGGGCGCGGTGAGCGAGGAGCTCAACCGCAACGTGGTCAATATCAGTCATGCTTCCGAAGAGGTGGCCGCCGGTGCCACCCAGATGGCTCAGGCGTGCAACGAGCTGAACCATCTGGCTACCCAGCTGCAGGATATGGTGCGCCGTTTCAGGGTGTAATCCATCAACGAGTCAAACAGCCCGATTACCGCAAGGTGATCGGGCTTTTCTGTTTTGGAGGGGCAGCCGGAGAGGTTCACTGCGAGCGGATGACTTGTCCCGCCGGACGATATTGTGCATGCTGATGGCCCATTTTCCAGGCAGGACTCTTGCTGTATGAATCTTCGCGATCTCGAATATCTGGTGGCGCTGGATGAGGAAAAACATTTTCGCAAAGCCGCTGAACGCTGCTTTGTCAGTCAACCCACCCTGAGCGGCCAGCTGCGCAAGCTGGAGGATGAACTCGGGGTCATTCTGATCGAACGTACCTCGCGCAAGGTGCTGTTTACTCCGGCTGGCGATGCCATGGCCCATCAGGCGCGTCGGGTGCTCAAGGAGGTGCGTGAGCTAAAGAGCATCGGTCAGCACTTCTCCGAGCCGATGTCCGGGGAGATCCATATCGGTTTTATTCCGACCGTGGGCCCCTACCTGTTGCCCCGCATTATCCAGACCCTGCGTGAGCGTTTTCCCCAGCTGGAGTTCTACCTCTATGAGGAGCAGACCCAAACCCTGCTCAAACGGCTGGAAGAGGGGGAGCTGGATTGCGTCATTCTGGCCGAGATGCCGGGGATGGAGGGGTTTGGTTCAATCCAGCTCTACCATGAGCCGATGTGGCTGGCAGTACCTTGCCATCACCCCGAAGCACAAGCCAGGCAGGTGCCGCTTGGCAATCTCAAGGGCAAGAAATTACTGATGCTGGCTGATGGCCACTGTTTGCGGGATCAGGCGATGGGATTCTGTTTCGCTGGCGGGATAGGTGAGGATCAACGCTTCAAGGGGACCAGTCTCGAGACCCTGCGCAACATGGTGGCCGCCGGTAGTGGCATGACTTTGGTGCCAAGGTTGGCCGTACCTGCCGATCATGATGAGGGCGGGGTGAGCTATCGACCTGTGGTTGACCCTGTGCCGGGGCGTACCATCTCGCTGCTCTATCGCCACTACTCGGTGCGTCGCCCCTGTTTCAACGAGCTGGCCGCCTCGATCGCCACGCTGATGACCAAGCAGTTGGCCCAATAAAAAAACCGGCAGCCAAGGCTGCCGGTTTTGCTTCTGCCGCGAGAGCAGCTTAGAAGATATCGTCGGTTGAGACAGGCCCTTCTACATCGGGGTTGTCACCGCCGTAGACCTGATTGCCATCCGAGCTCGGTGCTGCGTAGCGGGTCGGCTCGGTCCCTTCCTTGAAGTATTCGTCGGTGCCGCCACTGGTCGCCAGCAGGCCGGTTTCGCTATCAATCTTCACCGTCATGATCCCCTCGGGAACCGGCATCTTGTGCTCCGGCAGCTTTTTGAGGGCGACTTTCATGAAGTCGATCCAGATAGGCTGCGCGGCGCCACCGCCAAATTCGGCACGGCCAAGGCCACGCTGGTGGTTGTCAAAACCGATCCAGGAGGTAGCTACGATGTCCGGGGTGTAGCCGGAGAACCAGGCATCCCGCGATTCGTTGGTGGTACCGGTTTTACCGGAGATGTCGTGACGTTTCAGGTCGCGGGCTGCACGCCAGCCGGTACCACGCCAGCCGTTGCCACCCCAGATAGCCGTGCTCAGGGTGTCAGTGATCAGGAATGCGCTCTGGGCACTGATGGTATGCGGGGCGATGGTTGGCGCGAGAGGGGTCTGCGTGCCATCTTGTGCGGCTCCATCAACAGTTGGCTGCGGCAGTGTGCTCTGCTCGGGTGCGGGCTGCTGTTCACAGGTGGTGCAAGCAATTGCAGGATTGGCCTGATAGAGGGTGTTCTCCAGACTGTCGGTCACTTTGTCGATGAAGTATGGGGTCACCAGGAAGCCACCGTTGGCCAGAACCGAGTAACCACGCACTACCTCGAGGGGGGTGAATTCGGCAGCACCCAGTGCCAGCGACTCATGGGGAGAGATAAAGTCGCGGGGGAAGCCAAAGCGGGTCAGACCGTCGATATAGGTATCCAGACCGATGGCGCGCATCAGTCGAACCGACATCACGTTCTTGGACTTGGCCAGTCCCAGACGCAGCGGGGTGGGGCCATCATAAACGGCCGGGGAGTTCTTGGGCTGCCACATGGGCCCTTTTGACGGATCCCACTGGTTGATCGGCGCATCGTTGATGAGCGATGCCAGGGTATAGCCGTGCTCCAGCGCGGTCGCATAGAGGAAAGGCTTGATATTGGAGCCGATCTGACGACGAGCCTGATCGACCCGGTTGAATTTGGAGAGTTCGAAGCTGAAGCCACCGACCAGCGCTTCCAGTGCCCCATTTTTCGGGTTCATGGCAACCAGCGCGGCGTTGACGTCTGGGATTTGGGCCAGCAGCAACTCTTCGCCCTCTTCCCGTACCCAGATCTGGGCGCCGACTTTCAGCACATCGCGCGCTGATTTCGGGGCATAGCTCTGACGGTCGTCGGTAATAAAGGAGCGGGCCCATTTAATGCCGTTCCAGCCGAGCTCTGCTTCCTTGCCATTCTTCAGTACCAGCGTGGCGCTGCGATCACCAAGCTTGGTCACGACCGCCGCCATCAGCGGATCATAAGTGGGTTGTTTGCCAAGGTGAGCGACGATCTGCTCGTAATCCCAGGCTGTCTCGCCAGCCTTCCACAACTGAGCCGTCGGGCCGCGATAGCCGTGGCGCATGTCATAGGCAAAAACGCCATCCAGCAGTGCCTGTCTTGCCGCCCGCTGACGTTCGGCAGAGACGGTAGTGTAGACGTGCAGGCCCATGGTGTAGGCATCTTCACCGAACTGCTCGACCATCTTCTGGCGCACCATTTCCCCCAGATAGGGGGCATGCAAGGTCACTTCGGCGCCGTGAAAACGGGCCTTGATCGGCATCTTGGACGCTTCGTCAAACTGGGCTTGAGTGATCTTGCCGGTTTCCAGCATCCGGCCCAGCACCACGTTGCGGCGAGCAAAAGCGCGCTCGGGGGAGCGGATGGGGTTGAGCATGGAGGGGGCTTTCGGCAGACCTGCAATGATGGCGATCTCATCCAGTCCCAGATCCTTGACCTCTTTACCAAAGTAAACCTGTGCCGCAGCACCGATCCCGAAGGAGCGATAACCAAGGGGGATCTTGTTGAGGTAGAGTTCGAGGATCTCGTCTTTTGAGAGATTCTGCTCGATCCGCCAGGCCAGGAAGACCTCCTTGATCTTGCGGATGATGGTCTTCTCATTGCTCAGGAAGAAGTTGCGGGCAACCTGCTGGGTGATGGTACTGGCCCCCTGACGGGCATGGCCGGAAACAGCCCAGACGGATGCGGCTCGAATGATACCAATCGGGTCAATGCCCGGGTGCTCATAGAAACGTGCATCTTCGGTCGCCAGTACGGCATCGATCATGGGTTGCGGAATTTCGTCCAGACGTAGCGGAATGCGACGAATTTCGCCATATTGGGCGATCAACTCCCCATCCCGGCTGTAAACCCGCATCGGGGTTGCCAGCTTGACGTCACGCAGTGCGGTGACATCGGGCAGCTGGGGTTTGATATAGAAGTAGATACCGATGAGGCTGGCGACACCCAGCACTGCACCCAGCATCATGACAATAAACAGGCGAACGAGCCATTTCAGCATGGAAGAACTACCAATCGTCTTAAAATTAGCCAACGGGCGCAGAGTATAGCCCTTTTGCCATCGGGAATTCGAGGTTTTCCTGTGGCGAGCCACCCACCTCAAAAGGATGCGAGAGGTTAGCACTACGGGGAGCAATAACCAAGGAGGGCCACTTGCCATGAAGAAAGCGAGATGGGTCACTTTTCGGCATAAACTTTATGACATTGATAGTTAGAGCATTTAGGATGAGTGAAGCACTCCTCTGATCGGGTGTCCTACACTCTGTTCAGGAATAAAACCAAATAACGCATGGATGTGTATATGTTTGGGCTTTTTAACAAGGGATCCCTCCTCCCTCTGGTGGGCATTGATTTTGGCAGCCAGACCATCAAGGCCGTTACCCTCAGTGGCCGACCTGGCAAGCTTCATCTCGAGTCGGTCGCCGATATTGCCACCCCGAAAGGGACGCTGGTTGACTATCAATTGCAGGATATCGAGCGTGTCAGCCAATCTCTCAAGAGCCTCAAGCGCCTGATCCCTGCTCACAGCGACTATGCCGCCACTGCGGTGACCGGCTCCAACGTGATAACCAAGGTGATCCAGATTGATGCCCGCCTCAGCGACAAGGAGCTGGAGAGTCAGGTGCAGCTGGAGGCCGAGCAGATCATTCCCTTCCCCCTTGATGAAGTGAGTCTCGATTTTGAGGTGCTGAGCACCAACAATAGCGAAGATCGTCAAGATGTGCTGCTGAGCGCAGCCCGCACCGAGAGTGTCAACGGCCGGGTCAGCGCCCTTGCCGAAGCCGGTATTGCCGTCAAGGTGGTGGATGTGGGCGCCCATGCGCTGGGCCGTGCCGTGGTGGCATGTCTGCCCGAATTGCAGGAGAGTGAACGGCCGATCGGGGTGATAGATATCGGTGCCAGTGCCATGACCTTTGCGGCGCTGGTCAAGGGAGAGGTGATCTACTCCCGCTTGCAAAACTTCGGCGGCGATCAGTACAGCCAGGCGCTCTCCTCCTTTTATGGCATGACGCTGGATGAGGCTGAGCAGGCTAAAACCAACGGTACCTTGCCTGTTGACCATGAGCTGGATGTGCTGATGCCCCACATCAACTCGCTGTTGCAGCAAGTGCGGCGCAATATCCAGCTCTTTTGCAGTTCATCCGGTTATCGCGACATCGCAAAACTGGTGCTGACAGGGGGAGGCAGTCTGCTACCCGGTTTGTTGGTGCAGGTAAAAGAAGAGGTCAATTGCGAGGTGTTGCACCCGGATCTGTTCGCCCTGTTTGGCAAACCGAAAGGGGAGGCCGAGCTGGTACATGGTGCTAAATATATGACGGCATTCGGGTTGGCTCTGAGGAGTTTCACACCATGTCAAATATAAACCTTCTACCCTGGCGTGAAGCCCGGGCCCAGAGCCAAAAGAAACAGTTCGGGGCCTTGCTGGGGATTTTTGTGCTGGCCACGGTCGCGTTGGGATTTTTTGCCAACTGGCTGGTTGATCGCCAGATCGTCGCCCAGCAGCAGCGCAACCAGAGGCTGGTTCAGGAGATGACTATTCTGGATGCCCAGCTGGGGGAGATCCGTCTGCTCAAAGAGCGTCGCAAGGAACTGATCGATCGGATGCAGCTCATCGAGCAGTTGCAGATGCGCCGCAATGTGCCCGTCCGCCTCTTCAATCAGCTGCCTTCATTGGTGCCCAATGGGGTTTACCTCAACACCCTCTCGATGCAGAACAATATTATTGATGTAAATGGCAAGACCGAAGCCTATGGTCGGGTGGCCAGCATGATGCGGCGGATTGATGGTTCCGGCTGGCTGGGTCAGGCAAAGATAAGCACTATTTTTGCGGCTGATGTTGCGCCAGTGTCATTGAGCCAGTTTTCCATGATGTTCCTGATCGCCAACAATGCTGCGGCTGCAGGGAATGTGGCCAAGGAGCAACAATGAACCTTCAGCAACTCAACGAGTTGGATATCAATGACATAGCAAGCTGGCCAAAATGGGCAAAAGGGGTCTTCATCTTTTTCTGCTGCGTGTTGACCGGCGGCGCCATCTACTATTACGTGATTGCCAACTCACTGACCAGTTTGACTCAGGAAGCGGGGAAAGAGACCGAACTGAAAGCCCAGTTTGAAAGCAAGGCGATGCTGGCTGCCAACCTGGGGGCATACAAGGCGCAAATGGTTCAGCTTGAGCAACTGGTTGATACCCAGCTCAAGCAGTTGCCCAATACCCATGAGGTCGCCGGTCTGCTGGACGATATCAGCTTTATTGCTACCGACAACGGCTTGAAATTGAACCGGATCAACTGGGAACCCGAGGTAAAGCACGAGTTTTCAACCGAGCTACCAATGCGTATCGAAGTCGTGGGCACTTACCATGAAATTGGCAAGTTTACCGCTGACATGGCCGCTTTGCCCCGTATCGTCATCCTTGACTCCTTCACTCTGGGTCAGAGCAAGGATGAAGGGGAGCTGATTTCGATGTCGATGCTGGCCAAGACCTACAAGTACAACGGTAAAACAGTGGAGCCGAAACAATGAGACGCATCTGCTGGTTATTGCCTGCCCTCTTGCTGGCGGCCTGTGGTGGTCAGGAGGACATGGATAGCTATGTCGCCCAGACTAAAGCAAGGCCACCCATACCTATCGAGCCCTTGCCCGAGCTGAAGCCTTTTGCCCCTATGCACTACCAGCAACGCGAGTTGCGCAGCCCCTTCATGGTTCCCCAGCCTGAGGCGACGGTCGGAAGTACAAGTACTGCCAAGGCCCAGCCGGATTGTGCACAGACCCTGATGGATCGTGAGAAAGAGGTGCTGGAAAATTATTCGCTGGCCAGTCTGTCGATGCATGGTTCTTTAGGTAAGGCGGGTCAGTTGTGGGCCTTGATCAGCACCCCGGATGGCAAATCGATGCGGGTCGGGCTCAACCAGTATATGGGGCTTGATCAGGGCCGGGTCATCAAGATCACTGACACTGCCGTGGATTTGTTGGAAACCATTCCGGACGGGAAGGGGTGCTGGGTAACAAGAGAAACCCAGTTGGCGATGGCCAATGTGCAAGAAAAACAATAATCAGGGACGAACAGCAATGAGAACAACAATAGAGAGTGTATCCAAAGTGGCTTTGCTGTTTTGCGCCTGCGCCCTCAGTCAGGCGTGGGCAGTGGCAACCCTGCAGGAGATCAAGGTCAATCCGCTGCTGGCCGATCAATTGCTGGTCGAGCTCAGTTTTAGTGAGCCGGTCACGGGCTTTACCGATCGTCTCTCTTACCAACCCAATCAGCTGTTGTTGCATGTTCCCGGTGCGGCAGGGGCGCTGAAAGTGAACCCGCTGCCGATCCAGCGCCTGGGGGTTGATAATATCAAGGTTGAGGGTAAGGGCGCAGGTCTGGATATCAAGATCGCACTCGATCAGCTGGCCCCCTATCAGGTTCAGCAACAGGGGAACAAATTACTGGTGTCATTGGGCGAGGGGGCCTCTTCCGGGCTCATCAATGGTGAGAGCGCGCTGATTGCACCCGCAACCTCGGCTACTCCTGTGACAGCACCCTCTGCGATGGTGGCCACACCCTCTCCCTCGGCACTGCTCAATCCTCAGGTCGTCGCCCGGTCGATGCCTGTTGCGCCCGTGACTACGCCGGTAGCCACACAGCCTGCCAGCAAGCCGGTGCTTAACAACTATCAGAGCAGTGGGGGCGGCGCCTATTTCAACTCGGTTACCGGTGTGGATTTTCGTCGTGGTAAAGATGGCCAGGGGGAGTTTCTGGTCACGCTCGATAACAGCTCGGCCGCCGTCGATGTGAGCAGCCGAGGCCAGACCGTACTGGCCAAGTTTCATGGCACTCGGGTGCCGGATGGCTTGCTTAATCTGATCAACGTGCAGGATTTTGCAACTCCGGTCTCTCAGGTTGAAGTCTCCCGGCAGGGGAGCGATACCCTGTTTGAACTGTCGATCAATGGTCAGTTTGATTACCGTTACGATCAGGCAGACAAGCTCTTCATTATCGAGGTGAAAAAGCGGACGACGGCCACGGCATCCAAGCAGTATCAGGGAAAGCCCATCTCATTGAACTTTCAGGATATTCCAGTCCGTACCGTGTTGCAGCTGATCGCTGATTTCAACAACCTTAACTTGGTAACCACAGATTCGGTAGCAGGCAATATTACCCTGCGTCTGGATGGGGTGCCGTGGGAGCAGGCGCTCGACATTATTTTGAAGGTACGGGGTCTGGATAAGCGGTTGGATAACAACATTCTGTTGGTGGCTCCGGCGGAAGAGATCGCAACGCGCGAGAAGCAGCAACTTGAGAGCCGCAATCAGGTTGCTGATTTGGCCCCGCTCTATACCGAATATCTGCAGATAAACTATGCCAAGGCCTCGGAAGTGGCGGCCCTGCTCTCTTCCGAAAGTACCAAGTTGCTGTCACCCCGTGGTGCGGTGAGCGTGGACGAGCGAACCAACGTGCTGGTGGTCAAGGATACTGCCGATGTCATCAGCAGCATCAAACGGATGCTCGATATCCTCGATATTCCGGTCAAGCAGGTGGTTATCGAGGCGCGGATGGTGACCATTGATGACGGTTTTGATGAAGCGCTCGGGGTGCGTTGGGGAGTGACCAAAAACGATGGTCACGGCAACAGCACTTCAGGCTCTATTGAAGGGAATGATTCGTCCGGTAATAACGACGGTAGTTCAACGATTACCAGACCTTCCGAGAAGCAGCGGATGAATGTCAACCTGCCGGTGACCAATGCGGCCGGTACTTTGGCCTTCCAGGTTGCCCGTTTGGCTGATGGCACCTTGCTGGATCTCGAGTTGTCGGCGCTGGAAAAAGAGAGCAAGGCCGAGATTATCGCCAGTCCGCGGGTGACCACGGCGAACCAGAAACCGGCATTGATCGAGCAGGGTACCGAGATCCCCTATGTGGAGTCCTCTTCCAGTGGTGCTACCTCGGTTACCTTCAAGAAGGCGGTCTTGAGCCTGAAGGTTACCCCGCAGATCACCCCTGACAATCGGGTGATTCTCGACCTGACCGTGACCCAAGATACCAAGGGGGAAACGGTACCGACCGGTACCGGTGATGCGGTTTCCATCAACGCCCAGTCCATCACCACTCAGGTGTTGGTGAACAATGGCGAGACGCTGGTGCTGGGCGGCATCTATCAGCAGACCATCAAGAGCGATGTAACCAAGGTGCCTTTGTTGGGCGATATCCCCGGATTGGGGGCCTTGTTCCGCAAGACCACCAGCGAGAACAAAAAGCGGGAGTTGCTGATTTTCGTGACGCCCAAGATAGTCACCGACGCCTTCTGAATGCTTTACATGTGAAGGTAAAACACATATAACCTTACGCCCCAATGAGGCTGGGGCGTAAGGGCTGCGGTTGCCAGTCCCGATATCTATTGAGATAATCCCCCTCCTGATCCATCGCAAGATAAGGTTCATAGGTACCCCGATCCAGTATTCATCGGGGTCGTACAGTTTGTAATTACTAACGAAAAGACATGGCTGAGAAACGCAATATTTTCCTGATAGGTCCCATGGGTGCGGGCAAGAGCACCATAGGTAGACATCTGGCAGAACAACTGCATATGGAGTTTTTCGACTCAGATCATGAGATTGAGCGCCGCAGTGGTGCTGATATCGGCTGGGTGTTCGATGTTGAAGGCGAAGAAGGTTTCCGGATTCGCGAAGAGAAGGTGATCGGCGAATTGTCAGAGCAGCAGGGTATCGTGCTGGCGACGGGTGGCGGTGCCATCAAGAGTCGCGAAACCCGCAACAAGTTGTCTGCTCGTGGCATCGTGGTCTACCTCGAAACCACTATTGAAAAGCAGCTGGCGCGCACACAGCGAGACAAACGCCGCCCTCTGCTACAGACCGAAGAACCTGCACGCGAAGTGCTGGAACGTCTGGCACAAGAGCGCAATGCCCTGTATGAAGAGGTTGCCGACTTTGTTGTGCACACCGATGACCAGAGCGCAAAAATCGTTGCCAATCAAATTGTAAAGCTGATCGGTATGTAATCTAGAGGACGTCCATGGAACGGTTGAAGGTCGAACTGGGTGAACGCAGCTATCCCATCGAGATAGCTGCAGGGTTGTTGCAGCGCCCCGAGGCGCTGGTATCGACCATCAAGGGCAAGCGGGTGATGATAGTGACCAACACGGTCGTTGCTCCGCTTTATCTTGAACAGGTAACAGCTCTGCTGTCGGGTTTTCAGGTTGAACACCTGATCCTGCCTGACGGTGAGGCATACAAGAACCTGGCGACTTTTGAGCAGATCATGTCTGCTCTGCTTGAAACCAACCATGGGCGCGATACGACACTGATCGCTCTGGGGGGCGGCGTGATCGGGGATGTGGTGGGCTTTGCGGCAGCAAGCTATCAACGTGGCATTCCTTTTATCCAGATCCCGACCACTCTGCTCTCCCAGGTTGACTCCTCTGTCGGCGGTAAAACCGCGGTCAACCACCCCCTCGGCAAGAACATGATTGGGGCTTTTTATCAGCCCAAACAAGTTGTTATCGATACCGAATGTCTGAGTACCTTGCCCGCCCGCGAATTTGCCGCAGGGATGGCCGAGGTGATCAAGTACGGCATCATTTGGGATGCTGATTTCTTCAGCTGGCTGGAGCAGAACATGGTGCGTCTGCAACAGCTGGAACCTGCCGCGCTGGCCTACGCCATCAAACGATGCTGCGAGATCAAAGCCGATGTGGTCGGTCAGGATGAGACCGAGCACGGCGTCCGTGCGCTGCTCAATCTGGGTCACACCTTTGGTCATGCCATCGAGGCCGAGCAGGGGTATGGTAACTGGCTGCATGGTGAAGCAGTATCCGCCGGCACCATGCTGGCTGCCTGGACTGCGCAGGCCCGTGGCGATATGAGCGAAGCGGACGTTGCGCGAGTGCGCGCCCTGCTGCTGGCCGCCAATTTGCCCATTCATGCGCCTGCCGAGATGGATTTTGCCGCCTTTATTCGCCATATGCGCCGTGACAAGAAGGTGTTGGAAGGCAAGCTGCGTCTGGTGTTGCCGGTTGGCATCGGCCATGCGCAGGTGGTGGGGGATGTGTCCGATGCCGAGTTGCTGGCGGTGATCGAGTCTGGTCGTGACGAATAAACTGCTAAAACTTCCTTCCCAGCGGCAGCTGGTTGACCGGCTGCTGCATCTGATTGAATTCAATCACCCTTTCATTTTTCTCTCCGGTAAACCCGGTTGTGGTCGCGGTACCCTGTGCGAATCCTTGCTCGGCGTGTTGCCGGAAAAAGTGCGGGTGGTGAGCCTGATCGGCACGCCTGCCATGAAGATGGTGGATGTACGCCAGCTGTTGCTGCCACAGGTGGTGGCGCGCCCGCTGTTCAATCCACAGGATGCGCTGGCGGAGAGCTTCTTTCGCATGCTGGAGGGGAGCAAGCCAGCCACCCTGTTGCTACTGATAGAGCGGGCCGACCAGTTGCCAGCCGAATTGCTGGGAGAGTTGTGGGCGATCATCCGTCATAACGATACCCTGGCGGCGCCCCATCAGCTGGCCATTATTGTCTCGGGCAGTGACGTCTGGTGTCGTACCCAACGGCCGCAGCTCAAAGGGCGTGCCATGCCAGCCCTTGAGCTGGAAGTGCCGCCCCTGAGCCCGCCCGAGCAGCGCATCTTCTTGTATGAAAAAGCCAAAGAGCTCAAGATCCCGGCGACCCTCTTGCCCAAGCCGCAAGTGGAGGAGATCCTGAATACGGCGAACGGACATCCGTCCACCATCATGCAGTTACTGGAGGATATCATGACCGACAGAAGGCCCAAGAAGCGTCAGGCGGAGTTGCCTGTCAAGAAGATTGCCACCGCTATCGCGCTGGTCGCTGGCGGCCTGCTGGCATTGAGTTACCTTCTGCCTGCGCTGTTTGACAATGAAAGCAAACCGGCACTGCAGGATCCTGCGCAGAACACGGCATTGCCGATCCCGGTAACGGGAGGCGATCCCCTCACCGCAGGCGGTTCGAATACCGATGCCGCTGAACAAGGCGCGCAAAACAGCGATGCAGCCAGCAATCCCAACGGGGTTGTGAAGGATTGGCAGCCGGAGGCGAAAGTGCTGCCCAAGTCGGTAGAGGGCGAAACCGTGACCACCGAATCAACCAATTACGAAGGGCGTCGGGTAGTGATCTCTGACGAGGTCGTGCAAAAGCTGATGACCGAACCCAAGGTGAGCGGCGCACTGCCTACTGACGTGGTGGACGAGCTGACCGGCAAGAACCCGAGTGGCACAGCCCCCAGTGGTGCAATCGCAACCACGGCGCCAGCCAGTACCTCCAAAGCACTGAATCCGGCGACAACCGCAACGCCTGCGGCCACCACCAAAACCGCCAGCAACGAGCTGGTTGCCGCGCCAGCACCCAAGGTGGCCCTGACACCGGTCGCCACCTTGAACAAGAAGCCGCGCAACCACTACAGCGTTCAGCTGATGGGGGCGAGCAACACCAAGGCGGTGGATCAGTTTGTCGCCGAGCATGGTCTGGCGGGTAAGGTCTGGGTATATCAAACCAAATTCCGTGGCAGCCCCTGGTACGTGGTGCTGCAAGGGGATTATGCCGGTCTGACCCAGGCCAAGAGTGCCATTCGCAAGCTTCCGCCAGCCTTGCTGAAAGGCCAGCCCTGGCCCAAGTCGTTTGCACAGGTACAAAAAGAGCTGAAGCAATAGCCTTGATACCGGATAAGGGGGTAGAATCGTCCCCCTTTTTGGGTCTTGCCTTCTTACACACCGGATTTCCATGAAAAAAACACGCGCTTTTTTAAAATGGGCCGGGGGAAAATACTCCCTGGTTGAAGAGATCGCCGAGCGCCTGCCGGCCGGGCGTGTGTTGCTGGAGCCCTTCGTCGGGGCCGGGTCTGTGTTTCTCAACACCGACTACGACGCGTATGTGCTCAACGACATCAATCCGGATCTGATCTGCCTGTACAACCACCTCAAGCTGACGCCGGACAGTTTCATTGCCGAGGCGCGCAAGCTGTTTGTGGCAGAGCACAACCACAAGGCGGCCTATTACCGGCTGCGTACCCAGTTCAATCAGACCGAGACCACCTTCGAGCGGGCACTCTTGTTCCTGTTTCTCAACCGTCACGGTTTCAACGGACTGTGCCGCTACAACAAGAAGGGCGGCTTCAACGTGCCGTTCGGTTCCTACAAGAAGCCCTATTTCCCGGAAAAAGAGCTGTGGGCCTTTGCCGAAAAGGCGCAGAAGGCGACCTTTATCTGCGAGAGCTACGCCGACGCCATCAAGCGTGCCGAAGAGGATTGGGTTATCTACTGTGATCCTCCCTATGCGCCGCTCTCCACTACGGCGAGCTTCACCACCTATGCCTCCGGTGGGTTTACTTTGGATGATCAGGCGATCCTGGCGCGATTGGCCCGCCACACAGCCGCTCACAAAGGGGTGCCGGTGCTGATCAGCAACCACGATATTGAGCTGACTCGTGAGCTTTATCGCGGTGCCCGCCTCGACGAGATCCTGGTCAAGCGCACCATCAGCCGCAATGGCGGCACCCGCAACAAGGTGGCCGAGTTGTTGGCGCTCTATCCGCCCGGAATCGAACCGGAGCAGGGCTACTATCCCAGCGACAGTGAACTGCTGCCACTGACGTAACAGACCATGCGGCGCCCAGGGGCGCCGTTTTTTATGGGCGAGTCCGCGCCCGTGCCGATGTCCTATAACCCGGGCTGCTGGGGGAGGGGAGGTGATTGCCCCATTTACCCCGCATTCGAGTCGTTTTCGCCCGCCTTTTACGTTAAAATTGCGCCGCTTTTTCTCCCTGGCTGCCAATGGATGATGCTGATGAAAGACTTTCTGATTGCCCCCTCGATCCTCTCTGCCGATTTTGCCCGTCTGGGTGACGATGTAGCCAAGGTACTGGCTGCCGGTGCCGACGTGGTTCACTTCGACGTGATGGACAACCACTATGTCCCCAACCTGACCATTGGCCCCATGGTCTGTCAGGCGCTGCGTGACTACGGTATCGAGGCCCCCATCGACGTGCATCTGATGGTCAAGCCGGTGGATCGCATCATTCCCGATTTTGCCAAGGCGGGTGCTTCCCTCATCACCTTCCATCCGGAAGCGTCCGATCACGTTGATCGCTCTTTGGGCCTCATCAAGGAGATGGGCTGCCAGGCGGGTCTGGTGCTCAATCCGGCTACCTCGCTCTCCTGCCTCGAGTATGTGATGGACAAGCTGGATGTGATCCTGCTGATGTCGGTCAACCCGGGCTTCGGTGGCCAGAGCTTTATCCCCGGCACCCTCGACAAGCTGCGTCAGGTGCGTCGTCTGATCGACGAGAGCGGCCGCGATATTCGC
This sequence comes from Aeromonas sp. S12(2024), assembly GCF_041402305.1. Taxonomy (NCBI): domain Bacteria; kingdom Pseudomonadati; phylum Pseudomonadota; class Gammaproteobacteria; order Aeromonadales; family Aeromonadaceae; genus Aeromonas; species Aeromonas sp. S12(2024). The sequence continues at coordinate 52,948 of NZ_JBGLRB010000006.1, read as the reverse complement.
CTCGAGATCGATGGCGGGGTGAAGGTCGACAACATTCGCGAGATCGCCGAAGCGGGCGCCGACATGTTTGTCGCCGGCTCGGCCATTTTCAGCCAGCCTGACTACAAGGCGGTGATCGACAAGATGCGTGCGGAGCTGGCTCATGTCACACGCTGAGCGCGCATTTGATTTGGTGCTGTTCGATCTGGACGGCACCCTCATTGACAGCGCCGCCCAACTGGCGCTGGCGGTCAATCTGACTCTGGCAGACCTCGGTCTGGAACAAGCTGATGAAGCGGTTATCCGTACCTGGGTTGGCAATGGTGCCGACAAGCTGATCCAGCGGGCGCTCGCCTATCGCGAGGCCGATCCTGAGCTGTTTGCCAAGGCCCGCCCGATCTTTTTCCAGCACTACAACGCTTGCCTGCTGCAAGGGTTGGAGATGTATGACGGGGTGGCGCAGAGTCTGCGCCGTCTGCAAACTCTGGGTTACAAGCAGGCGATCGTTACCAACAAGCCGAGCGATTTCGTGGCCCCCATCCTCGATGCCCTCGGCATCAGCGATTGTTTCGAACTCTGGCTTGGCGGCAACTGCGTGCCGGTCAAGAAGCCGAGCCCGGAGCCCTTGCTGCACGCTTGCCAGGAGTTGGGGGTTAGCCCGGCTCGCACCCTGATGGTGGGCGACTCCGAAAATGACGTGCTGGCGGCCAAGGCGGCTGGCATGAAGGTGGTGGGTCTTACATACGGCTACAACTATGGCCGCCCCATCGCCGACTCCCATCCAGACTGGGTATTCGAGCAGTTTGCCCAGCTCGATGCACTTTTGGTCTAATAGCGCAGCTGGGCTGGCTGAATAACAAGGATTAACACTCTCATGACTAAACCAATCGTATTGAGCGGAGCGCAACCCTCCGGTCAACTGACCATCGGCAACTACATGGGGGCCCTGCGTCAGTGGGTCAACATGCAGGATGAGTTCGACTGCCTCTACTGCATCGTCGACCTGCACGCCATCACCACTCGCCAGGACCCGGCTGCCCTGCGCAAGGCTTGTCTGGACGCAGCCGCCCTCTATCTGGCGGTCGGTATCGATCCCAAGAAGAGCACCGTCTTCATCCAGTCTCACGTGCCGCAGCACGCTGAGCTGGGCTGGATCCTCAACTGCTATACCCAGATGGGTGAGTTGTCGCGCATGACCCAGTTCAAGGACAAGTCCGCCCGTTTCGAGAACAACGTCAACGTCGGCCTGTTCGGTTATCCGGTGCTGATGGCGGCCGACATCCTGCTCTATCAGGCCAATCAGGTGCCGGTCGGCAACGACCAGAAGCAGCATCTGGAGCTGACCCGCGACATCTGCACCCGTTTCAACAACCTCTATGGTGAGGTATTCACCATGCCGGAGCCCTTCATTCCGACCGAAGGGGCACGGGTGATGAGTCTGCAGGATCCGACCAAGAAGATGTCCAAGTCGGATGACAACGAAGCCAACTTCATCGGCCTGCTGGAAGATCCCAAGCAGATCGTCAAGAAGATCAAGCGTGCGGTGACCGATTCCGACGAGCCGGCGGTGGTGCGTTTCGACCCGGAAAACAAACCGGGTGTCTCCAACCTGCTGACCCTGATGTCCGGTGTGACCGGCCGCTCCATCCCCGAGCTGGAGCAGCACTTCGAAGGCAAGATGTACGGTCACCTCAAGACCGAAACCGCCGAAGCCGTGGTGGCGCTGCTGGAACCGATCCAGGCCCGTTTCCACGAGTTGCGTCAGGATGAGGCCCATCTGATCGCGATTCTGGCAGAAGGCGCACAAAAGGCGCGCGAAAGAGCTGAAAAAACCCTGACCAGCGTATATGATGTAGTCGGCTTCGTTCCTCGAGCCTGACATACTGGGAAGGTGTAGTAGAAGAGAGCTGGGTATTTGCCTGGCTTTCTTTATTTTCTGCCTGGCTATTTTGTTTAATTTCTTTATTTCAACCTGGGTAATATCCCCAAGAGAAAGCATGCCTGTTCAACCAACTATTTCTGCTGAAGAGCTGAGTGACAAAGGTCACTGGCTACGTAAATTTCGCAAGGCGAAAAACCTCAATACCCTGCAGTTGATGGTCTCCAATGCCATCGACAAGCACCATAAAACCCCTGCCGTTGCTGCCGCCATCTATCTGGCCGAGTGTCAGCGTGAACGGGAAATGGAACAGGGCCGTTATCTCGATCGTTAATTCTCCGCTGTTGGTTATCTCATGCTGTTGTTGATCGATAACTACGACTCTTTTACCTGGAACCTGGTGCAATATTTCGGCGCCCTGGGACAAGAGGTTGTGGTCAAGCGCAATGATGAACTGACGCTTGATACCATAGCGCAGCTCTCCCCCCGTTTTCTGGTGATCTCTCCCGGTCCCTGTACGCCCAATGAGGCGGGGATCTCTCTCGACGCTATCAGCCACTTTGCTGGCAAGCTGCCCATTCTCGGCGTCTGTCTCGGTCATCAGTCGCTGGCGCAGGCCTTCGGCGCCCGCGTAGTGCGTGCCCGTCAGGTAATGCACGGCAAAACCTCGCTCATCCGCCATCGCAATGAGGGGGTGTTCAAGGGGCTCAACAACCCGCTGCGAGTGACCCGTTACCACTCGCTGGTGGTGGAGCGCGACACGCTGCCCGACTGCTTCGAGGTCACCGCCTGGAGCGAGCATGCCGATGGCTCATTTGACGAGATCATGGGGCTGCGCCACAAGACGCTCCCCATCGAGGGTGTTCAGTTCCATCCGGAGAGTATTTTGAGCGAGCAGGGCCATCAGTTGCTGGCCAACTTTCTGGCGCGTTCATAAAAAGTTGTGATCGCCTTCTCAAGTTCGAGAGAAGGCAAAAAAAATTTCCCTGACACTTTATTCACCCCCTCTCCTGCCCAAATTATCTCTTGCCAAGCCCCCCTGAGTCGTTATGCAATGCGGTTGCCTAAAATCTCAAGAGCAATCGAACATTGTTCCTTATAGGCCGTCTTGTTACAGACTTTTTACTTTATTTCTGTGATAATCCCGTCACGTTTACACGGATTTAACTTTTGGGCGGTGGATTATTCTGTCGCCGAATCGAAGGAGAGCTATATGTCAGAGTTGTTGGCAGTGACACGTGAAGTGTTTGATGAAGTGATGGTTCCCAACTATGCGCCCGCCAAGATCATCCCGGTGCGTGGTGAAGGGTCACGTGTCTGGGATCAGGAAGGGCGCGAGTATGTCGACTTCGCCGGTGGCATCGCCGTCAACGGTTTGGGTCACTGTCATCCCAAGCTGGTCGAGGCCCTGAAAACCCAGGGCGAGAAGCTGTGGCACCTCTCCAACGTCATGACCAACGAGCCGGCCCTGCGTCTGGCCAAGAAGCTGGTCGCCGCCACCTTCGCCGACAAGGTCTACTTCTGCAACTCCGGCGCCGAAGCGAACGAAGCCGCTCTCAAGCTGGCTCGCCGCTACGCCATCGAGAAGTTTGGCGAGCAGAAGACCCAGATCATCGCCTTCAATCAGGGCTTCCACGGTCGTACCTTCTTTACCGTCAGCGTCGGTGGCCAGGCAGCCTACTCCGATGGCTTCGGTCCCAAGCCCGGTGACATTACCCATGTTCCCTACAACGATCTGGCGGCGCTGGCCGAGGTGATCTCCGACAACACCTGCGCCGTGGTGATGGAGCCGCTGCAAGGGGAGGGGGGCATCATTCGTCCTACCGACGAGTTTGCCAAAGGGGTACGCGAGCTGTGTGACAAACACAATGCCCTGCTGGTGTATGACGAAGTGCAGTCCGGCGTCGGCCGGACCGGTGATCTCTATGCCTATATGGGGCTTGGCGTCACGCCTGACATCCTCACCAGCGCCAAGGCGCTGGGGGGCGGTTTCCCCATCGGCGCCATGCTGACCACCAACGAAATCGCCTCTTACCTGAAAGTGGGCACTCACGGCTCTACCTACGGCGGTAACCCGCTGGCCTGTGCGGTCGCCGAAGCGGTGATCGACGTGATCAATACCCCGGAGGTGCTGGCTGGCATCAAGCAGCGCGAACAGCTGTTCCGCGATGGCCTTGAAGCAATCAACGCCAAATACCACTGCTTTAGCGAGATCCGCGGCAAGGGTCTGCTGCTGGGCGCGGCCCTGAGCGATGCCTACAAGGGGCGCTCCCGCGACTTCCTGCTGGCCTCCATCGATCAGGGGCTGATGGCACTGGTGGCTGGTACCAACGTGGTTCGTTTTGCCCCTTCACTGGTGATCCCGGAAGCGGACATCAAGGAGGGGTTGGCCCGCTTCGAGAAGGCGGTTGCCCAGGTGGTTAACGCCTGATTCCAAATTGAGGTGGGGAGCTCTCCCGGCAGGAGCCGGGACCCCACCTGTCGTCAATGAAAGGGAGTTGTCATTTATGTTGGTTATCCGTCCCATCGAGCAAAAAGATTTTGCCGGGCTCAAGACCTGCGCCATCGAGTCCGGCACCGGCATGACCTCGTTGCCCGTCAACGATGAGCTGCTGCAGCGCAAGATCGATGCCTCTACCCAGACTTTTTCCGACAAGCCCGCAGGCAAGGGGGACTGCCTCTACTTCTTCGTGGCTGAGGATCTGGAGACTGGCGAGATGGTCGGCACCTGTGCCATCGATGCCGCGGTTGGCCTCTCCCAGCCGTTTTACAACTACCACATCGGCAAAGTGGTGCACTCTTCCCCCAAGCTCGGCATCTACAACGTCGTTGAAACCCTGACCCTCTCCAACGACTACACCGGCAACTCCGAGCTCTGCACCCTGTTCTTGCGCGAATGTGCCCGCGAGGGGCTCAACGGCCGCCTGCTCTCCAAGCACCGCTTTCTGTTTATGGCCGAGCACCCCGAGCTGTTTGACGAGACCGTCTTCGCCGAGATGCGCGGCGTCTCCGATGCCAACGGTCACAGCCCCTTCTACGAGTGGCTGCAAACCCACTTCTTCTCGATGGATTTTCCCACCGTCGACTATCTGACCGGCATCGGCAAGAAGCGTTTTATCGCCGAGTTGATGCCAAAGTACCCCATCTACGTCAATTTGCTGAGCAAAGAGGCGCGCGCCGTTATCGGCCAGACCCACGAGAAGACCCGCCCGGCCATCAAGATGCTGCAGGACGAGGGCTTCGTGAACCGTGGTTACGTCGATATTTTCGATGCGGGCCCCACCGTCGAGTGCGACGTGAAGAATATCCGCAGCGTGCGCCGCAGCAAGAAGCTGCGGGTGCTGGTGGGCGAGCCCATCGGTGGCAAGACCCACCTTATCTGCAACAGCCGTTTCGAACATTACCGCGCCTGCTACGGCAATATCCGGGTCGATCTCGACAAGCATGAAGCCATTATCCCGCCCAAGATGGCGGCGGCACTCAAGGTGCAGGATGGCGACATGGTGCGGGTGGTTGACCTCGACTGAGGCAAACAGGACAAGCAAACCGATTATCAGACAGGCAGCCGAGGCTGCCTGTCAGCGACAGGGAGTGAATGGATGAGCCAGTTAGTGCAATTTATCGACGGTCAGTGGCTTGCCGGTGAAGGCAAGCCGTTCGAGTCAACCGATCCGGCCAAGAACGAGGTGATCTGGCAGGGGGCTGCCGCCAGTGCGGCGCAGGTGGATGCCGCCGTCAAGGCCGCCCGTGCCGCCTTCTACCACTGGGCGGACATGAGCCTTGAGGATCGTCTGGCCATAGTGCGTCGTTATGCCGACCTGCTTGGCGAGCAGAAAGAGGCTTTGGCCCTGACCATCGCCCGCGAAACAGGCAAACCGCTGTGGGAGACCCGCACCGAAGTGGCCGCCATGCAGGGCAAGATTGCCATCTCCATCCGTGCCCACGACGAGCGTACCGGCACCGTTGAAAATGCCATGCCGGGCGCCAAGGCGTTTGTCCGTCACAAGCCCCACGGTGTGGTGGCGGTGTTCGGCCCCTACAACTTCCCGGGCCATCTGCCCAACGGCCATATCGTACCTGCACTGATCGCGGGTAACGCCGTGGTGTTCAAACCCTCCGAGCTGACCCCCATGGTGGCCGAGGCCATGGTCAAGGTGTGGCAGGAGGCCGGATTGCCCAAGGGAGTGCTCAATCTGGTGCAAGGGGAGGTCGAGACTGGCAAGGCGCTGGCTGGCAACCCGGATATCGACGGCCTCTTCTTTACCGGCTCCTCCCGCACCGGTCATTTCCTCCATCAGCAGTTTGCCGGTCAGCCGGGCAAAATTCTGGCCCTCGAGATGGGCGGCAACAACCCGCTGATTGTGAAAGATGTGAGCGACATCGACGGCGCTGTGCATGCCATCGTCCAGTCGGCATTTATTACCTCTGGTCAGCGCTGCACCTGCTCCCGCCGCCTGTTTGTCGAGCGCGGCGAGCGGGGCGATGCCCTGGTCAAGCGACTGGTCGAGGTGGTGGGCAAGATCAAGGTCGGCCTCTATGATGCAGCCGAACAGCCGTTCATGGGTTCGATGATAAGCGAGAAGGCAGCACTGGGCATGGTCGAGGCGCAAGCCAACCTGCAGCGCCTCGGTGGCGAGAGCCTGCTTACCCTCAAGCACCTGGAAGCGGGCACCGGCTTTGTCTCCCCGGGCATTATCGACGTGACCTCAGTGAGCGCGTTGCCTGACGAAGAGTACTTCGGCCCGCTGCTGCAACTCATTCGCTATGACGATTTTGATGCCGCCATCGATCAGGGCAACGCCACCCGTTATGGTCTCTCGGCCGGTCTGCTGGGGGACAAGGAGGCGGACTGGCATCATTTCTTCAAGCGGATCCGCGCCGGTATCGTCAACTGGAACAAACCCATCACCGGTGCATCCAGTGCCGCGCCGTTTGGTGGTATCGGCGCTTCCGGCAACCACAGGGCGAGCGCCTACTACGCTGCTGATTACTGTGCTTACCCAGTTGCCTCCGTTGAAGACAGCAAGGCCGCCATGCCGGATCAACTGTCGCCCGGCCTGCGCTTCTAATAACGACACGGGGCATCCAGCGGTGCCCCCATCTGTACCCGCAATCAAAGGAAAGAGAGATGCAAAAGGATATCGACACCCTGTTCAGCCATCTGTGGGACAACTACATCAAGGTGACCCCGAGCGCCTTCAAGGTGCACACCCTGCTGGGTGGCGGCGAGCCCATCGTCAACGATCACGTGGCGTTTCGTACCTACAACTTGCCCAAGCTGGGGCTGGAGAAGCTGGCCGCCCACTTCCTAGCGCTCGGTTACGAGCAGAAGGGCGAGTACGTCTTCAAGGCCAAGAAGCTCTACGCCAAGCACTTCGAGCATCAGGATCCGGACGCTCCCAAGGTGTTTATCAGCGAGCTGAAGGTGGAAGAACTCTCCCCAGCGGCGCAGGCCATCATCCACAAGCTGGCGGATCAGGTACCCGATCATCTGACCGATACCCCGGCATTTCTCTACACCGGTGCCCCCTGGCAGGTCTCCTATGCCGATTATCAGACCCTGCTGGCGGAGAGCGAGTACGCGGCATGGATGGCAGCATGGGGCTATCGTGCCAACCACTTCACGGTCAATATCAACAAATTGAAGGATTTTGACACCATCCATCAGGTCAATGCGGCGCTCAAGGCGGCGGGTTTTGTCCTCAACAGTGTGGGTGGCGAGGTGAAAGGGGATCCGCAGGTGATGCTGGAGCAATCCTCCACCATGGCGGACAAAGCCGAGGTGCCGTTCAGCGATGGGGTGCGTACCATCCCGAGCTGCTTCTACGAGTTTGCCCTGCGCTATCCGCAGGCCGATGGTGTGCTCTATCCGGGCTTCGTCGAGGCCTCGGCGGACAAGATCTTCGAATCGACGAATGCCATGTAACGGGAGCCACCCTGTTTCAGTCGCAACGCCTCCTCGTGGAGGCGTTTTGTTTGGCGCCGAGTGACGGTGGCGAGTGTTGTCTGACGCCGCGTGGGAAGGGGATTTGTACGGCGCCCAATCGGTAAATGTTTGTTGATAAAAATGTGAACTAGATCACTTGATACGTCACAGATTGACGCGGGCGGCGGAGCAAAAAGGAGTAGAATGGCGCTTTATTTTTGCGGGGCCAATCGATGCCTAACTATCACTTTTTCAAGCAGGGTCAGGCGCTTACCTACCTAGATGCCAATGCACCCAGCTATAGCGATGAGCGTCGTCAACTGGTCGAACAGGGATTTGCCGCCATCGCCGCCCCCACCTTTGCAGATACCCCTGCCGAAGCCCTTGAGCTGCTTCGCACTCATCAGGCACTACAGGATGAGGCCAACGCCAACGCCCTTTGTTTGACGGTTGCCAGCATTCCGGCTGCGATCGCAACTCTGTCCGGGCACTGACGCTGCCGCCAAGCTCACATGAATAAAAAATGGTGCCACTGTCATGACACCATTTTATCGGTTTGCCTGCTTGCCCTGAGTACTTTACCGCTGGTGCAGGTTACCTTCGATAACCAGCACGGTATCCATCCCTGCTGCCTTGCCTGCCTCAAGCCCGATGCGGGTATCTTCAAACACCAGACAGTTGGCGGGATTGGCGCCGAGCAGTTCGGCCACCTGCAAGAAGGTATCAGGGTGCGGCTTGTGGTTGGTGACATCATCGGCGCTCACCACCACCGAAATATAGGCGTCGAGTCCGGTGCTTTTGAGGATGGAGTCCGCCTGATTGCGCGGTGAGCCGGTGCCAATCCCCATCTTGACCTTGCCGTGATAGTGCCTGACCAGCTCCCACATCTTGGAAAAGACGCTGACCTTGTCGATATGTTCCATATAGAGGGCAATCTTGCGACGGGTAAAAGCCTCGACATCCACCGTCAGCCCCTGCTGCTCGGCCAGCATGGCGATGATCTTGCGGGTGGGAATGCCGCCGTACTGATAGAGCTGTTCCCGCTCGAAGGGGATGCCGAATTCGGCGCAGGTGAGCTCCCAGGCATCCAGATGAAGGGGCATGGAATCTACCAAAGTGCCATCCATATCGAAAATCAGGGCATCGTAGTGATCAAACCCGTACTGCTCACGCTCGCTCATGGGGGCTCCTCGAATCAAATAGAGCAGGCTAACAGAAATGGTCGGCGTTTTGTGGGATCGGCCTCATGGTTGGGCAGATTGTGGCCGCCGTTTTTTCTATCTCTTGCTGATTTGTGAGACAATAATCCGTTCATTGCCGGATACTTTGGCATATCAGAGCAGCGAGTCCGCTTATGACCTCGAAAATATCCCCCAAAACCATTTTCTCCAGTGTGGCGCTGGTGATCGCCCTCGGTTCACTGGAAAAGAGCATAGTCACCACCCCGCTGCCCATGATTGGCGCCGAGTTGCATGCCGGTGCCGCCCTCACCTGGGTGGTCACCGCCTATCTGCTGGCCGCCACCGCCGTGCTGCCCCTCTATGGCAAGCTGAGCGATCTCTTTGGCCGGGTGCGGATGCTCAATATCGGTATCGGCCTGTTTCTGGCGGGCTCGGTGGCCTGTGCGCTCTCCCTGGATCTGCCGACCTTGCTGGCAGCGCGGGTGCTGCAAGGGCTGGGGGGCGGAGGTCTGATTGCCCTCGCGTTTACCGTGATTGCCGATACCATACCGCCACGGGAGGTGGGCAAGTATCAGGGCTACATCTCAGCGGTCTATGCGGTCTCCAGCATCGCTGGCCCCTTGCTCGGCGGTTATTTCACCGAGCAGCTCAGCTGGCGCTGGATCTTCTGGATCAATCTGCCGCTCGGGGCGCTGGCGGTCTTTCTCATCAACCGCAACCTCAAGCAGCTCAACGTACGTCGCCACAGTCGCTTCGACTGGAAGGGGGCGGGTCTGCTGATTACTGTCACTACGCTCACCCTGTTGCTGCTCTCGCCGGAGGCGGCGCTGCCTGCCGTCTGGCTTTCGGCGGCGCTGGGCGTGGCACTGCTGCTGCTGATTCTGATTGAGCGGCGCGCCCACGATCCCATTCTGCCTGCCCATCTGGCCCGGCTGCCCGGCTATCTGGTGAGCGTGCTGCTGGTGATGCTCTCCCAGCTGCTGATGTTTGCCGTGCTGGTCTATCTGCCGTTGCAGATGCAGTGGCAGAAGGGGTTGAGCGCCAGCGAGAGCGGGATGAGCATGGTGATCTTCATGATCTGCATCACCGCCGGCGCCTTTGTCGGCGGCAAGTTGATAGGCCGTACCGGTCACTACAAGAGCTTTGTCGCGGTGGGCTTTGGCCTCGCGGCGGTGGCGCTCTGGCAGATCCACTTCGATGCCTGGGTCAGGCTGGCCCTCGGGTTTGCCGGTATTGGTCTCGGTCTGGTGCTGCCCGCCCTCTCGGTGGTGGTGCAGAATGCCCTGCCACGGCAGGATCGCGGCATCGGCATGTCACTGTTCAACTTCGGGCGGGAGCTCGGCGGTGCCGTCGGCGTGGCCATCTGCTCCATGCTGTTTCATTTCCGCCTGCCAGCCGGCAGCGATGGCGATCTGAGCCGGCTCGCCCCCGATCTGCTGGCCCCGGGCTTCAGCGCAACCTATATCGGCATGGCACTGATCGCCACGCTGGCGCTGCTCATCACCCTGCTGGCGTTGAAACGCCACGAGCTGGCCTCTATCAGCGCCTGATTTGGTCTGTGCCGACATTGGCTCACCATAGATAGCATCAGGGCTCCCCGCGGGGAGCCCTGATCGTTATTTGGCGAATATAGAGTGGCTGCTGCCATCAAGCCATGCGTGAGTTACTCATGCCGCCGGACCCTCCTTGCCCGCCAGTTGGCTCAGCCAGGCGAAGCGGCGATTGGCCTCCTGCTCCGCCTCTTGATAGAGCTGGCTGGCCACTTCCGGTAGCTGGCGTTCCAGCCGCTGGAAGCGGGGCTCATGGCTCAAGGTTTCGGCCAGCGAGGCATTGGGGGCCCGTGAGTCGAGTGCCAGCGGCAGTTTGCCCTCGTCAGCGCGGCGCGGATCGAAGCGGTAGAGGGGCCAGAAGCCGGTTGCGGTCAGCAGCTTCATCTGCTCATGGCTCTCGGCCATGTCGTAGCCATGCTCCTCGCAGGGGCTGTAGGCGATGATGAGCGAGGGGCCCGGGTAGGCTTCCGCCTCCTGAATTGCCTTCACCGTCTGGTTCATCTGGGCGCCGAGGGAGATCTGCGCCACATAGACGTGGCCATACATCATCACGCTGGCGCCGAGATCCTTGCGTGCCTTGCGTTTGCCCTGCTCGCCAAACTTGGTGATGGCACCGAGTGGCGTCGCCTTCGACTGCTGGCCACCGGTGTTGGAGTAGCACTGGGTATCGAGCACCAGCACATTGATGTTCTCCCCCAGACTCAGCACATGGTCGAGCCCGCCAAAGCCGATGTCGTAGGCCCAGCCGTCACCACCGATGAGCCAGACCGACTTCTCCACCAGATAGTCCGCATTGCGAGCCAGCTCTTGGGCTGCCGGGATCTGGCTCTCCTGCAGCAGCGCTCGCAACTGCTGGATATGGGCCCGCTGCTTGGAAACCGGCAGGGTGGCATCGCCGAGCGCCTCGCGCAGCGCTGCCGGGATGGTGTCGCCCAGGCTCGCCAGCAGACGGCGCACCCGCTCCCTGTGCTGATCGACGGTGAGACGGAAGCCCAGTCCGAACTCGGCGTTGTCTTCAAACAGCGAGTTGGCCCAGGCCGGCCCGCGCCCCTCGGCGTTGGTGGTGTAAGGGGTGGTAGGCAGGTTGCCGCCATAAATGGACGAGCAGCCGGTGGCGTTGGCAATCAGCAGCCGATCGCCATAGAGCTGGGTCAGCAACTTGATATAGGGGGTCTCGCCACAGCCGGAGCAGGCGCCCGAGTATTCAAACAGCGGCGAGATGAGCTGGGAGGTGCGGATGTCGATACGCTCCAGCTGCTCGGCGCTGCGCTCTGGCAGGTCGAGGAAGAAGTCGTAGTTGGCTTTCTGCTCGTCGAGGTGATCGAGCCGTGAAGCCATATTGATCGCCTTGCGATCCGGGTTGCTGCGATCCTTGGCCGGGCACACCTCGACGCAGAGATTGCAGCCGGTGCAATCCTCCGGCGCCACCTGCAGCACGTACTGCTGGCCGCGCATGTCACGGGATTTCACATCCAGCGCATCAAGAGTGGCGGGAGCTGCGGCCAGCGCATCCGGTTCCACCACCTTGGCGCGAATGGCCGAGTGGGGACAGGCGGCGACGCAGTAGTTGCACTGGGTACAGAGCTCCGCCTCCCAGATGGGGATCTCCTTGGCGATATTGCGCTTCTCCCAGCGGGTGGTGCCGACCGGCCAGGTGCCATCCGGCGGGAAGGCGGAGACCGGCAGGCTGTCACCCAGCCCTGCCAGCATGGCGGCGGTGACGGTCTGGACAAAATCGGGGGCCTTGGCCGAAACCACCGGTGGGCGCGGCCGGCTGGCGGGATCCAGTTCGCCAAGTGGCACCCGGGTCAGAGCGGCGCAGGTTGCCTCCAGTGCCTGCCAGTTGCGTTCGACCAGTGTCTGCCCCTTGCTGCCATAGCTGGTGGCGATGGCTTGCTTCAGCAGGCTGGTCGCCTCTGCGGGAGGAATGATGGCGCTGAGCTGGAAGAAGGCCATCTGCATCACGGTATTGATGCGGTTACCGAGCTGGCAGTCGCGGGCAATTTTGGCGGCGTTGATGATGTAGAAGCGCGCCTCTTTTTCGCGCAGGGCGTGCTGCACCTCGCTGGGGAGGCGCTGCCAGATCTCCGCTTCGCTGTAGGGGGTGTTGAGCAGGAAGATTCCACCCGCTTTCAAGCGCTCCGCCATCCGGTACTTGTCGACAAACTGCCACTGATGGCAGCCGATAAAGTCCGCCTCTTCCACCAGATAGGCCGATTGGAGCGGCCGCTCGCCCACCCGCAGGTGAGAGACGGTGAGGCCGCCTGCCTTCTTGGAGTCGTAGACGAAATAGCCCTGCGGATAGAGGTCGGTGTGGTTGCCGAGGATCTTGATGCTGTTCTTGGCCGCCGAGACGGTGCCATCGCTGCCAAGGCCGTAGAAGAGCGCTTCCAGCTTGTGTTGCTGGCTGTGGATGGGGCTTTGCGAATCCAGCGTGGGCAGCGGTAGCGAGAGGCCTGTGATGTCATCGAAGATGCCGACGGTAAAGCGCGGACGCGGGTTCTCCTGCGCCAGTTCAGCAAACACCGCCAGTGCGCAAGCGGGGCCGAACTCTTTGGAGGAGAGGCCATAGCGACCGCCGATCACCCGCGGCAGGCTTGCCCGCTCGCCCCGGCTGACCGCTTCGGCCAGCGCCGTCATCACGTCGAGATAGAGGGGCTCGGCCTGTGCGCCCGGCTCCTTGGTGCGATCCAGCACGGCAATGGCGCGGGCACTCTCGGGAATCGCGGCTAACAGGTGCCCGGCCGAGAAGGGACGGAACAGCCGCACCTTCACCAGACCTACCTTCTCCCCTTGGGCCAGCAGGCGCTCGATCACCTCTTCACAGGTACCGATGGCCGAGCCCATCAGCACCACAATCCGCTCCGCCTGCGGGTGGCCGACATATTCAAACGGCCGGTAGTGGCGGCCGGTCTGCTTGCCAAAAGCCTGCATCGCCTCGCTCACATGACCATAGGCAGCGTCATACCAGGGGTTGCTCGCCTCCCGACACTGGAAGTAGGTGTCCGGGTTGGCTGCGGTGCCGCGAATGACCGGTTTGTCGGGGGTGAGCGCTCGGTCGCGATGGGCACGGATGGCATCTGCGGGTAGCAGGGCACGCAGGGTGTCGTCAGCGAGCGGCGCTATCTTGGCGATCTCGTGAGAGGTACGAAAGCCGTCGAAGAAGTGGATAAAGGGGAGGCGGCTGTTGAGGCTCGCTATCTGGGAGAGCAGGGCAAAGTCCTGCGCCTCCTGCACATTGCTGGCACAGAGCATGGCACAGCCGGTCTGGCGCACCGCCATCACGTCCGAGTGATCGCCAAAGATCGATAGCGCATGGGTCGCCACGGTGCGCGCCGCCACATGCAGTACGAAGGGGATGAGCTGACCCGCCAGCTTGTAGAGGTTGGGGATCATCAGCAGCAAACCCTGCGACGAGGTAAACGAGGTCGCCAGCGCGCCGGTCTGCAGGGCACCGTGGACGGCAGCGATGGCACCCCCTTCCGACTGCATTTCGACAACCCGAGGCACATCCCCCCACAGGTTCTTGCCCCGCTCGCTCGACCAGGCCGACGACTGCTCAGCCATGGCCGAGCTGGGGGTGATGGGGTAGATGGCGATGACTTCGCTGGTGCGGTACGCCACCGAGGCGACTGCGTTATTCCCGTCTGTGGTGATCATCTGTTTTCCACTTTGCTATGCCAGTTTGAAGACCGATAGTTGCATCGGCAATGGATAGGTCGCAGGCATAGTAAGAGGGGCAATGAGAGCGTATCAAACGGGATAAATAATCAATTAATAAGTCAGTAATAGTGGTTAATTTAATCCCGCCGAGTGGGTGCGTGATTTTCTGCTGGTAGGCGACGGATGGCGATTGACGGGCCATTGGCATGGCCCGTCAGCACGGGGTTAACCCTGCTCCACTTGCAGCCAGATGGCGCACTGATAAGGGGCGAAGAGCGGCAGTGATTCGCCTGGGTAATTGGCCAGCAGCAACCGCATCTTGTCTGTCACATTGTCGAAGTGGGGCATCGGCAAGGGGCTGGTCGTGAGATTGGCGAGCAGCAGCAGGGTGTGCCGCTCTCCGCTGGCCGGATCCTGCCAGTGGCGGCGATAGCTGATGCGCTCGGGATCATCCCCATCCAGCAGCTCGAAATTGCCGTGGCGAACGACAGGGTGAGCCTTGCGCAGGGCGATGAGCTGGCGATAGCAGTGAAACGGGGAGTCGGGGTGGACCAGCTGCTCGGCGGCATTTATCTCGACGTGGTTGGCATTGAGGGCGATCCAGGGCGTGGCTGTGCTGAAACCGGCGTGGGGGTCGGCGTCCCACTGCATCGGGGTGCGGGCGTTATCGCGGCCGATGGCATCGAGCCGCCGACTCAGCTCGGCAGGATCCAGCCCTGACTGGCTGGCGCAGTAGTTGATCGCCTCCACATCGCGCAGCTCGCCCGGCTGCCAGTGGCGGTTGGTCATGGCGAGCTCCTCCCCCTGATAGATGAAGGGAGTGCCCTGCATCATGTGCAGCACCATGGCCCACAGCTTGGCGCTGGTTTCCCGCCACTCAGGCCTGTCATCGCCAAAGCGGGAGACGGCGCGGGGCAGGTCGTGGTTGCCGAGAAACAGGCTGTTCCAGCCACGCCCGTGCAGCCCTTGCTGGTGGCGGGCCATGGCTCGCTTGAAGGCGAGGGGGTCGAAGCGGGATGACCACTTGTCACTGCCGAGCCCCAGATGCTCGAAGTTGAACACCATGCTGAACTCGCTGCCATCGTGGTTCGAATAGTTCTGCATATGGGCGAGATCGGCCCCCCAGGTTTCCCCCACCGTGATGATCCCCCTGCCGCCGAAGCTCGCGGCATTGAGCTCGCGGATATAGTCGTGCAGGTGCGGGCCGTTGCTCATGGCCAGTCGGTCCCACTCCTTGCTCACCATGTCGATCACATCGAAGCGAAACCCCTTGATCCCTTTGCCCAGCCAGAAGTTGATCACCGCCGCCATTTCGGCCCGCACCGCCGGGTTGTCCCAGTCCAGATCGGCCTGACTGGGATCGAAGTTGTGCAGGTAGTAGCGATCAAGCGCTGGCACATACTGCCAGCCGCTGCCGCCAAAAATCGAGGTAATGGGGTGAGCATCGACAAAGGCTTGATCCCGGAATACGTAATAACCCTGATAACGGGGATCCCCGGCCAGTGCCTTCATAAACCACTCGTGCTCGGTAGAGGTGTGGTTGGCGACGATATCCATCATGATGCCGATGCCGTGAGCGGCCGCTTCGGCTATCAGCTGCTCCATCTCGGTCAGGGTACCGAAGGCGGGGTCGATGGCACGGTAGTCCGCCACATCGTAGCCGTTGTCCCGCTTGGGGGAGCGATAGATGGGGGTGAGCCAGAGCATATCGACCCCGAGGGTGGCCAGATAGTCGAGGCGCTGACGGATGCCGTTGATATCGCCCATGCCGTCGCCATCGCTGTCCTGAAAACTCATGGGGTAGATCTGGTAGATGACACAGCTATCGAGGTCGATATCGGGCGTGTGAAGGGAGTGCGTATTCATCAGCTTGGCCGGTTGGGGGAGAAGATTTTCTATCTTACGCAGATGAACGGGTACTCGACAGGGCAGGGGAAACCTTGAAAAGGGTTCCATTATTGGCTGATTGCCAAAAGTGCGGGAAGGGTCACAAAGGTGCCATCCCGGGCCACGGCTGTAGTCGGGATGGCACGGCACTTAGCGTTGATGCTATGCAGGAATACTGGTTATTGAGCAGCCTTGGCCTGCTCGCTGCGCTGCTCCTGCTGGTGTTCCGCTTGTGCCTCCAGCTCCTTGCCGAGGAAGTAGTTCAGGAAGGTGCGGATCACCGCGATGATGGCGAGGCGGATCAGCTCCTCCTTGCTCGGTGCGACCGTGGTGGCCAGGATGTCGGCGGCGAGCTGGAACTCCAAAGCCAGAATGAGCCAGCTGCCAAAGCAGAGACGAATGCGCGGAAAGCCGGGCTGGTGATCCCGCACCCGCGCCGCCAGCCAGAGGGTTTTGCCAAGCCCTATCACCACACAGGCGATGGAGATGATCTCCAGCAGCAGCTGGAACAGCTCGACCCCGAGCATCATCCCCTCTTTCAGGCTTGCTATCTCAAACACTCGGGTCACCTCCCTGATTCAAAAGAGGACACTATTAACACATCGCTCGGCAAAGGCCAAATCAGAGCCTTCTAATGAGTTGTGAGAGCTGTTCAATGAGCTGACGCGCCGCGGGGCTGACTCCGGCCAGTTGGAAGAAGCCGTGTATCACACCCAGTTGCCGCTGACAGGTAGCCGTGACACCGGCTTGCAGCAGTTTGCGATAGAAGGCTTCCCCCTCATCGCGCAGCGGATCATATTCCGCCGTTACGATATGGGTCGGCGGTAATCCTGACAGGTCCGGATGGTGGAGAGGGCTGGCTTCGGGGTGAGTGACGGGCTGCTCCCCCAGATAGGCGTGAAAACCGCTTAAGAGCATGTCGCGGGTGATGAGGTAGTCATCCCCTAGCTGCCGATAGCTGTCACTGTCGCCCGCAGCATCGAGCATCGGATAGATGAGCAGTTGGGCGGCAGGCAAGGGGGCGCCTCGCTCCTTGAGTCGCAAGGTGGTGATCAGGGCGAGGTGGCCGCCAGCACTGTCGCCCGCAAGGACAACCCGCGCCGGATCCCCATGCCATTTCTCCACATCGGCCATGATGGCGAGCGTAGCAGCCAGTGCGTCGTCGTGTGCTGCAGGATAGGTGTGCTCAGGGGCAAGGCGGGTATGTACCGCGAACACCAGTGCTTCGGCGCGATTGCACAGCATGCGCATCTGGCGGTCGTGAGTGTCGAACTCGCCGCTGACAAAACAGCCGCCATGAAAGTAGATCAGGGCCGGACGGCTTGCGCTTGAGGTTGGTGCTGGTTGATAGAGGCGAACGGAATAATGGCCATTTTGCCACTCTTCGACAGCGCCAACCTCCTCCCGTTCACCACCCAATATGGCTGAAGCAAGATAGCCTTCACGCCGCTCCTGCCAGCTCAGGCTGCTCGCCTTGGGGCGGCCTGCTGCAATGAACTCTGCCACCATGGCCGCAATAGCCGGTTCAAGTTGTCTATCCATAACGCACCAATGACTGTATATAAAAACAGTTATTTGCGCTTTTAGCCAGAGAGCGCAACCGGCGTTAGCTGAGGCAGCTCACAAAATCAGGCTTCAATCAGCACGAATTCAATCACATAGAGCGGCGGCAGAGCGGGGTAGATCTCGCGGATCACCTGTTTGAGCTCGGGGAGGGTCATGTTCTCCTGACGGGCGTGCTCGTCATTCAGTTCATCGAAGGCGACCGCCTTGACCGAGAGCACCTCTATGGTGCCAAAGGGCTGGTGTTCCGGGTTGGTGAACAGCGCCAGACGTTGGCCGGGCTGCCAGTTGGCCTCGCTCTCGTCGCGGATGGTGATGGTCTTGCGGCCCGCCTGAATGTCGGCAACGAAGCGGCTGAAGAAGGTGAATTCGGGATAGGAATGAGCAGACATGGTGACTCCTGACTGGGTGAATCGAAATGAGGTGAATGGAAATCAAAGATCGAGATAGGCGCGCAGCTTGGCCAGATCGGCGATAACGGGGCCGTCACTGCTGTCGGCAATTATGCCCTGTTCGACCAGCTCCTTGAGGGCGCGGCGGTAAACCCGCTCGGTGGTGCCGAAGCGCGCCGCCTCATGGGCCCGCTTGCGCGATCCCAGCATCGGAGTGCGCTGGCGCTCACGCCATAGCTCATAGGCGATGTTGTAGGCGATGGGGTGGAGCAGCCGGCTGGTGGTGATCTCCAGCGTATCGAGATAGTCGCTGGCAAGCGCCGCAGCGAAAAAGAGGGTCAACTCAGGTTCTGCCAGCAGGCGCTGGGCTAGTTTGTTGGCGCAGATGACTCGGGCATCCAGCTCGGTCTCGGCCACCACGTTCCACTGTACCGGGGTTGCGCTGAAGAACTCCATCTCGCCGAAGATTTGGCTGTGGCACTCAATTTCGCCAAGCTGGAAGCGGCGGCCAGAGTGTACCGTGCTGTTGAGGGAGACCCGGCCATGTTCGACCAGATAGAGCTGCTCGCTCTGCTCCCCCTGCCGCATGATCAATTCGCCCGGTAGGTAACGGCGCAGAAACAGGGTGCAGGCGTCGAGCGCCGCGGCAAAGCGGGGTTCAAGCTGCTGGAGTTCGGCGTGAAAACGGCCGAGGGGGTAGGGCTGTTGCTGCATGACTTGCCTGTCGCACCGGATGACGAGGGCCATGAGGCTAGCAAGAGTGCGGGCCGGATACCAGCCCGCACGGTAGCGGATGTGCCGCAGTTAACGGTTTGCGGTTTATTGCACCAGAGCGTGGAGGGCGGCCGCGATGGCGTGTTGCTCACCGGCCATCATCGCCTGTTCGGCGCTGGCGTAATCCGCCACCCCTTGTTGCACATCCTGCTCGAACAGCACCACGTTGCAGAGCACGGCGGCGACCCGCACCTTGCGCAGGCGACCCACGGTCAGCAGGGAGGCGGTCTCCATGTCAGCGCCCAGTACGCCACGGGCATGCCAGTAGCGGCACATCTCCTGCTCATCATCTCGATAGAAGCTGTCGTGGGAGCGCACCAGCCCGTGCCAATGAGGCTGGCTGCCGGTTGCCACATGGTTGAGCAAGGCGGCCTGCAGCCAGATATCGGCGCAGGCGGGGTACTCGGCGGGCAGATAGGCCTGTGAGGCCCCCTCATTGCGAACCGCCCCTTCCACCACGATAAGGTCGCCGAGTCCGATGTCGTGTTGCAGGGCACCGGCGGAGCCGACCCGAATGAGCGAGCGGGCACCGGCTTGCACCAGCTCCTCCAGCGCTATGATGGCCGAGGCGCCGCCGATGCCGGTGCTGCAGACCGTGATGGGCAGCCCCTGATAGCGGCCGTTGATGAGGCGAAATTCCCGGTTTTGTCCCAGCACTTCACACTGTTCGAGCTGGCTGGCGATGCGATCGACCCGGGCCGGGTCGCCGCACAGTACCACCCGCTCGGCAATCTGGTCGGGGCGGCACTGCAGATGGGGTAACAGACTCATGGCTTACAGACCTTGTGGCTGGCGCTTGGCGGCAATCACCCAGAGGCGGGTGCCGTTGGCGGCGATAAACAGCAGGATCAGGTATTCGAGCGACATGGCGTAAACGCCCTGCGCGGCATAGACACCGATGCTGATGATGTTGATGACGACCCAGAGGATCCAGTTCTCCACGTATTTGCGGGTCATCAGGATCTGGGCGACCACCGAGAGCACCGTCATGCTGGCATCCCAGAACGGGAAGGCATCGGGGGAGGGCTCGGGGATGGCAAGGTTGGCACCAAACAGGTTGAGCAGGGAGACCGAGGTGCGCGCCAGGGTGGCGAAGACCGGGTCGATATAGCGGGTCAGCAGAGCGATGGCCAGCACGCTCACGGCGGCGGTCACCATCAGTTTGGATCTGCTGAGCCAGCGGATCTGCAGGGTATCCCCCTGATCGTTGGCCGGGCGGGTCCAGGCGTACCAGCCGTAGACGTTGGCGCAGAAGAAGAACAGCTGCAGCATCAACAGTCCGTAGAGCTGGATCTGGAAGAAGATGATGGCAAACAGGCTGACGTTGATCAGGCCAAACAGGTAGTTGATGGTTTTCTCCTGACTGGCGAACCAGATACAGGCCAGACCAAACAGGGTGCCGATGGCTTCAATCCATGACATGGCATAGCCGCCACCCAGCGGTATGGTCACTAGCGTGTTATTGATGCTGAACAGCTCGAATATGCTCATTTTCTGATCCTTGGACATGAGGGTTAGTATGCGAGGGCGCCATTCTAAGGGGTGAGGGGGAGGAGGGGCAGGACTTTTGTCCGCCCCGGGCTTGGCCCATATCAAAGAAATCGCCGCTGCTGCCCGGTTATTCCAGCAGTGATGGGTTATGGGGCCCCGGCGGGCCGGACTTTATTGATATGTAGCAAGATGATAGCGCCATGGCTGTGGTCTGATAGAGTCCACTCTCCGGGAGGAGAATCACGTGATAAAAGGAGGTTGTATTGAATTCCGAGCTTGTCTGGGTGCTCTGTCTGCTGGCTGGCGCCATCTATCTCTTCATGACCAACAAGGTGCGCATGGACGTGGTCGCCCTGGGCGTGGTCATCCTGTTTGTGCTGAGCGGCACCCTCACCCTGCCAGAGGCGCTGGCGGGCTTTAGCGATCCCAACGTCATTCTGATTGCCGCCCTGTTTGTGGTGGGTGAGGGGCTGGTGCGTACCGGCATCGCTTATCAGGTGGGGGATGCATTGGTGAAGGTGGCGGGCAGCAGCGAGACCAAGCTGCTGGTGCTGCTGATGGTGGCGGTGGCGAGTCTGGGGGCTGTGATGAGCAGCACCGGAGTGGTGGCCATCTTTATCCCGGTGGTGCTGAGTGTGGCGAACCGGATGGGGATCCCGGCCGGTCGCCTGATGATGCCCCTCGGTTTTGCCGGGCTGATCAGCGGCATGATGACGCTGGTGGCCACGCCCCCCAACATGGTGGTCAACAGCGAGCTGATGCGCCACGGCATACATGGTTTCGGGTTCTTCGATTTCACCCCCATGGGCGTGCTGATCCTGGGGCTGGGCATCCTCTACATGCTGCTGGTGCGCGGCTCCCTGGTGGGCGAAGGGGAAGAGGGCAAAGGCAAGCCGGCCGGGCGCCGCACCCTGCGCGATCTGATCCGAGACTACCGATTGGCCGGTCGGGCCCGTCGTCTGGCGCTGCGGCCTGACTCCCCGCTGATTGGTCACACCCTGGACGAGCTGCAACTACGCGCCCGTTATGGTGCCCACGTCATCGGGGTGGAGCGCTGGCGCAAGTTCCGCCGGGTGATGGTGCCGGTGTCGGGGATCAGTGAATTTCAGGCCAAGGATGTGCTGCTGATCGACATGTCAGATCCCGAGGTGGATGTGCGGGCGTTTTGCAGCGAGGCACGGCTCGAACCCATGATCCTGCGCGGGGAGTACTTCTCCGATCAGGCGCGGGAGGTAGGGATGGCCGAGGTGTCGCTGATCCCCGAGTCCAAGCTGCTGGGTAAAAGCGTGCGTGAGGTGACCTTCCGCTCCAGCTATGGTCTGAGCGTGGTGGGGCTGCGCCGCGATGGTGAGGCACTGGCAGGCAAGCTGGTGGACGAGCCGTTGCAGATGGGGGATACCCTGCTGGTGGTGGGCAACTGGAGCCATATCAGACAGTTGCAGACCCATAGCCGCGACTTTCTGCTGATGGGGCTGCCCGCTGAAGTGGACGAGATGGCCCCCGCCCGCAGTCAGGCCATTCATGCCCTCTTCTGTCTTGGAGTGATGATCCTGCTGATGGTGACCGATCCGGTGCCCAACGTGATTGCCGCGCTGATCGCCTGTCTGCTGATGGGCAAGTTTCGCTGCATCGACATGGAGAGTGCCTACAAGTCGATCCACTGGCCGACCCTGATCCTCATCGTCGGTATGCTCCCCTTTGCGCTGGCGCTGCAAAAAACCGGCGGGGTGGACCTGATCGTCGGTGGCCTGATCAATGCGGTGGGGGAGATGGGGCCAAGGGTGATGCTGGCCAGTCTTTTTGCTCTCTGCGCCGTGATCGGTTTGTTCATCTCCAACACGGCGACGGCGGTATTGATGGCGCCGATTGCCTTGGGCACGGCGCAGCAGATGGGAGTCTCGCCCTATCCGTTTGCCATGACCATTGCCATCGCCGCCTCGGCCGCTTTTATGACGCCGGTCTCGTCACCGGTGAATACTCTGGTGCTGGGGCCGGGCAACTACAAGTTTGCCGATTTTATCCGTATCGGGGTGCCATTCACCCTGTTGGTGATGGCGGTGAGCG
Source organism: Aeromonas sp. S12(2024) (assembly GCF_041402305.1). Lineage (NCBI taxonomy): Bacteria > Pseudomonadati > Pseudomonadota > Gammaproteobacteria > Aeromonadales > Aeromonadaceae > Aeromonas > Aeromonas sp. S12(2024). Next base: position 30,599 of record NZ_JBGLRB010000006.1, on the reverse strand, counting down.
TGGTAGCGATCCCCTGGTTCTTCCCGTTCTGATAACCGGGATGATGAATGTGTGCACCAGCGGCCTGCGGGCCGCTTTTTTATGGCCGGGATACAAGAGTGGCAAGGCGTGATCGGAATCAGTGAAGAGTGCGTGGACGGGAATTAACGTGGAGCCGGGTTAATAGAGGAGCGAGAGAAAAACCGGGGAGAGGCAAATTTCAGATACAAAAAAACCAGCGTGAGCTGGTCTGTTTGGTACTGCTATTAATGGTGCGGAAGGAGAGACTCGAACTCTCACGCCTAGGGCGCCAGAACCTAAATCTGGTGCGTCTACCAATTTCGCCACTTCCGCAATATTAATGGTGGCTATGACGGGATTCGAACCTGTGACCCCCGCATTATGAGTGCGATGCTCTAACCAACTGAGCTACATAGCCGTTTGTTATCGACCACTGATGTGGAAGAGAACAGAAAAATGGCTGGGGTACTAGGATTCGAACCTAGGGATGGCGAGATCAAAACCCGCTGCCTTACCGCTTGGCGATACCCCAACAGAAATAATGGTGGCTATGACGGGATTCGAACCTGTGACCCCCGCATTATGAGTGCGATGCTCTAACCAACTGAGCTACATAGCCGTTTGTTATCGACCACTGATGTGGAAGAGAACAGAAAAATGGCTGGGGTACTAGGATTCGAACCTAGGGATGGCGAGATCAAAACCCGCTGCCTTACCGCTTGGCGATACCCCAACAGCGCTCCTCAACAGTCATGAGACTGGCAAAGAACTTTTAAAAATGGCTGGGGTACTAGGATTCGAACCTAGGGATGGCGAGATCAAAACCCGCTGCCTTACCGCTTGGCGATACCCCAACAGCGCTCCTCAACAGTCGCGAGACTGGCAAAGAACTTTTAAAAATGGCTGGGGTACTAGGATTCGAACCTAGGGATGGCGAGATCAAAACCCGCTGCCTTACCGCTTGGCGATACCCCAACTAGAGATGGTGGCTATGACGGGATTCGAACCTGTGACCCCCGCATTATGAGTGCGATGCTCTAACCAACTGAGCTACATAGCCAACCTTGCTTCCGGTGAGTCGTTACCTCGTCACCGTGCGGGCCGAATTATGCGTATCTGGCTCTGGGGCGTCAACCCTTTTTTTGCCAGAAAAACGCAATTTGAGTGCGTTTGACCAGTTATTGGTCTCTGTTGCGCAAAAGCCCAACAATCTGCTTTTTTTTAAGACATTGCCATGATTGCCCGGGCAATGGCTGATAAAAAACAGGCCAGCAAATGCTGGCCTGTCATGGGATTAGACGTTGAACAGGAAGTTCATGATATCGCCATCTTTGACGATGTAATCTTTCCCTTCAGCGCGCATCTTGCCCGCTTCCTTGGCGCCTTGCTCACCCTTGTAGTTGATAAAGTCTTCAAAGGCGATGGTTTGGGCGCGAATAAAGCCTTTTTCAAAGTCAGTGTGGATCTTGCCAGCCGCTTGCGGGGCGGTGGCACCGACCGGAATAGTCCAGGCGCGTACCTCTTTCACACCGGCGGTGAAGTAGGTCTGCAGGTTGAGCAGCTGGTAGCCGGAGCGGATAACGCGGTTCAGGCCCGGCTCTTCGATGCCCAGGTCAGCCATGAACTCGGCGCGATCTTCATCGTCCAGTTCGGCGATGTCGGCTTCGATGGCGCAGCAGACCACGACCACGACCGCGTTCTCTGCGGCGGCGATTTCACGCACCTTGTCCAGATAGGGATTGTTCTCGAAACCATCTTCCGCCACGTTGGCGATATACATGGTGGGTTTCAGGGTCAGGAAGTTGAGGTGGCTCACGGCGGCCAGCTCTTCTTTATCCAGCTTCATGCCGCGGATCATCTGGCCGTTTTCCAGCGCAACCTTGATCTTCTCAAGCACTTCCACTTCCAGCTTGGCATCCTTGTCGCCGCCTTTGGCGCGCTTGGACTGACGGTGAATGGCGCGCTCGCAGGCGTCCAGATCCGACAGGGCCAGCTCGGTGTTGATCACTTCGATATCGTCAGCGGGAGAGACCTTGCCGGCAACGTGAATGATGTTCTCGTCATCGAAGCAGCGCACTACGTGGCCGATCGCTTCGGTTTCACGGATATTGGCCAGGAACTGGTTACCCAGACCTTCACCCTTGGAGGCACCGGCAACCAGACCAGCGATGTCGACGAATTCCATGGTGGTCGGTACAACGCGCTGCGGATTGATGATGGCAGCCAGCTGATCGAGGCGGGGATCCGGCATCGGCACCACACCGGTGTTCGGCTCGATGGTGCAGAACGGGAAGTTGGCGGCTTCGATACCGGCCTTGGTCAGCGCGTTGAACAGGGTGGATTTGCCTACATTGGGCAGGCCCACGATACCGCATTTAAAACCCATGGATTGTTACCTTACTTGATGGATGCTGTTGGGGGTCGCCCGCAGGCGGCCCATGTCATGCTTGTTCTGGTCGTTGCTCATGTACCGGCACAATGCCCGTACAGGGTCAAACCGACCTAACCCTTTTCAGCCTTGAAGCTGTGCAAGCGATTCATGGCCTTGGTCATATCTTGTTTGAACAGGATGTCGGTGGCGCGCAGGGACTCGTCCAGCGCGGCGTCGATCAGGTTCTGTTCACTGCTGGGGGCCTTGGTCAGGACGAAGCCAGCCACCAGCTCTTTGCTGCCGGGATGGCCGATCCCGAGACGCAGCCGGAAGAAGTTATTGTTGTTGCCCATCTTGGCGATGATGTCCTTGAGGCCGTTATGGCCACCGTGACCACCACCCTGCTTGAACTTGGCGATGCCTGGCGGCAGATCCAGTTCGTCATGGGCCACCAGCATCGCTTCCGGCTCAATCTGATAAAAACGCGCCAGTGCGGCCACCGCCTTGCCAGAGAGGTTCATATAGGTGTTCGGGATGAGCAGCCGCACATCCTGCCCCTCGACCAGGATGCGGGCAGTATGGCCGAAGAACTTGGGTTCTTCACGCAGGCTGACATTGTGCCAGCGGGCCAGTTGCTCCACATACCAGGCGCCCGCGTTGTGGCGGGTCTTGGCATATTCCGGGCCGGGGTTGCCCAGTCCGACGATCAGTTTGATTTCGCTTGTCACGCTTGATGTCTTCACTCGCAGCTGCCGTGGGCACACTACCCAGGGCAATAGGACGCAATATTCTAGCCGCCGAGTGGCGATCACTCAACCAATGCGCATGTTATGGCGGGATTTGCAGCATTATTGCGGCCAATGGGTGGCTAACGGTGGGCAAACGGACCTCTTGCAAGAGGCCCGTTTCAGTTGAGCGATGGATTGTGCCCGGTTGACTACCGTCGTTATTTGGCACGCAGCAGGGTGACGGTCTCTTCATCCAGTGCGGTCAGGGTAGGACGGGCATCGCGCACATACTCCACGAAAGACGCTGCATCGGTGCCGCAATCCACGCCGCTGGCTTTGCAATCGAGGGGCTGGCCCGGGGCATAGACGGCGCCGAGCAGTTCACCGTTTTGTGCCACCTTCAGCACCGGGAAGGCGGTCAACTTGCCATTGACGCTGGCGATATCGACCCGCTCGCTCTGGTGGCGCTGGGCATTGGCCAGTGCCTGCCAGCCATCGTTACCGTTGGCGCTGTAGGCGTTCATCACCACCCGATAGCGCTGACTATCCACCAGATCCTGCCATTCGCCGCTTGCGGTCTTGCGCTGCAATTGGGTCAGGGTGCCCGCTTTGCCTGCGTCGGTCTCCTGGAAGGTGTAACGCAGGTGGCCGCCATAGGGGAACTTGCCGGCATGGGCGCTGGCGGGCAGGGTCGCGGTGATGGTCTCGGTCAGCAGGGCGCGTACCTCGGCGCCAGTCAGGGTCAGCACCGCGAGCTGGTTCTTGAATGGCAGCAGGGTGAGGGCGCTATCCCCCTCACGCCATTCGCCAGCAGGCAGGTCGGCGCGCACGCCGCCTACCGCCACCAGAGCGAAGTCGACCGGGCCGCCGGTCAGGGCTTGCACTGCTGGGGTATTGGCCCAGTAGAATTCCCCTTCGGCAACCAGCGGCGCTACATCTGAGCCGTGGCTGTCGCTGCCGTTGTCACCGGGACGACGGGCATTTTGCAGCTGCTCGGGGATGGTGCCGAGCACCGGGCCGTAGGCTTTCTCCAGCGCCGGTTTGTAGTGGCTGTCGATGATGCCGCGCAGGCGCGGATCTTCATCCACGGTCACCAGATTGGGCTGGTTGTCGACAAACTGGCTCGCCTCTTTGCTACGGGCGTCGTCGAGCGCCTGCTTGCGCGCCGCATCGGCGAAGAAGTCGCGGCTGGCCAGCAGGCTGTTGTGGCCCTGGCAGTCGGTCACCTGACCCTGGCTGTCAAAGGTCACCTGTGCCAGACCGATGGCCTGGGCATAGGAGCCTGCCTGCACCACGCAGGTTTTGCCGATGCCATCCGGATTGGTCACCAGCTTGGCGTAATCGCCGGTCTTGCCCCAGCCGATATTGCGAAAATCGCCCAGCAGGCTGTGGGAGTGGCCGCCGACGATGGCATCGAGGCCGTTTACCTTGGCGGCCAGCGCCAGATCCCGCTCGTTGCCGATGTGGGTGAGCGCCATGATCTGATGGATCCCCTTGGCTTGCAGCATGTCGACCGTGGCCTGAGCCGAGGCGACCTCCTTGCCAAAGCGCAGCTTGCCGACGTTGGGGGCGATATTGCCCATGTCTTCCAGTACCAGACCGATGACGGCGACCAGCTGTTTGCCTTGCGGCAGGTTGTCGAGATCGGTGACCGGACTCTTCTGGTTGCCGTCAAAGGCATAGACCACGAAGGGCTTGAGGTTGTCAGCCTTGCTAAGGGCCGGATCGGCCTTGGTGTCGAGGTTGGCGGCCAGCACCGGGAAGTTGACCCCCTCGATGAAGCGGGCCAGCTTCTGGTTATCCAGATCGAACTCGTGGTTGCCCAGCGCCATGGCATCGAGGCCGAACTGGCTCAGCAACTCGGCGTTGGCCATCCCCTCGTTGAGTTTGAAATAGCCACTGCCCTGCCAGGCATCGCCGCCGTGCAGCAGCAGCAAGGGCTGGTTCTTGGCCAGCGCATCGGCCTGATAGGCTTTCGCCATGGTCAGCAGGCGCGGATAACCGCCAAAGCGGGTATAGAGGGTGTCCGTCTCCCCCTGCTGGGCAAAAATCTGCCCTTTGATCTCGGCATTGACCGGATCAAACTGGGAGTGGGTGTCGTTCATGTGAGCCAGGGTCAGCACGAAGGGCGGGTTTTCTTTGACGGGCTGACAGGCGAACAGGGCGCAGGTGAGGGGCGCGAGCAGGAGGGGACGCAAGCAATTCATGGGTAAATCCTTAAGCCTGCCGGGGGCAGGGTCGTACCAGATAGCAGAAAGTTGGAAAGAGAAGGTCCAGAAAGACGAAAACCGCCTGATGGCGGTTTTCGTTATTGCTGAATCTATCAATGCTCAAACATGGCAGAGATGGACTCTTCGTTGCTGATGCGACGAATGGCTTCGGCCAGTACAGTTGACAGCGTCAGCTGCTTGACCTTGCCGACCGCTTTCATCTCCGCAGTGAGCGGGATGGAGTCGGTGATGATCAGTTCATCGATCACTGAGTTCTTGATGTTCTCGACGGCGGAACCGGAGAAGACCGGGTGAGTGGCGTAAGCGAATACACGCTTGGCACCGCGCTCTTTCAGGGCCTCTGCGGCTTTGCACAGGGTGCCGCCGGTGTCGATCATGTCATCAACGATGATGCAGTCGCGGCCGGCAACGTCACCGATCAGGTGCATGACCTGGGAGACGTTCGGGCGGGGACGGCGCTTGTCGATGATGGCGATGTCAGTGTCATCCAGCAGCTTGGCGATGGCGCGGGCACGCACGACGCCACCGATGTCCGGGGAGACAACGACAGGAGACTCGAGGTTCTTGGACTTCATGTCTTCCAGCAGCACCGGGCTACCGAACACGTTGTCTACCGGAACGTCGAAGAAACCTTGAATTTGCTCGGCATGCAGGTCAACAGTCAGCACGCGATCCACACCGACGCTGGAGAGGAAATCAGCGACAACCTTGGCGGTAATGGGTACACGGGCGGAGCGGACGCGGCGGTCCTGACGGGCATAACCAAAGTAGGGGATAACGGCAGTGATACGGCCAGCTGAAGCACGACGCAGAGCATCCACCATGACGATCAATTCCATCAAATTGTCGTTGGTCGGGGCACAGGTGGATTGAATGATGAAGATATCGCCACCACGTACATTCTCATTGATCTGTACGCTGATCTCGCCGTCGCTAAAGCGACCTACGGCAGCATTGCCGAGTTTGATAAACAGGCGATCTGCGATCTTCTGGGCTAGTTCCGGCGTTGCGTTACCAGCAAACAGCTTCATGTCAGGCACGGTTTGAAACCTCGGGGTTGCATCCAGTATGTGGGGGAGTCTGAAATCAGACCCTATCGTTTTGGGGCAAACGATTTATCAAGATAACGTACAAGGTGTCTGCTGCCCAATGAATGTGATGATACCGGTAACCCGAATCCGTGGCCGAGTGCAAAACCGGCCACGTTAATCATCAATACCGTTCGGTAAAATTGGCTGGGGTACTAGGATTCGAACCTAGGAATGGCGAGATCAAAACCCGCTGCCTTACCGCTTGGCGATACCCCAATCATTTGAACTGTTGCAATGTGGAGAAGAGAGGTGATATGTTCTCGCCCTTGGCGACAAACCCATCAAGTCCCTTCGGCACGCAGGCCAACACTTCCCGAGCAGTCACTTCGTCTTCAAATTGAGCAAAGACGCAGGCTCCTGTGCCCGTCATTCTTGACGGCGCGTATTCTAGCAACCAGCCGAGCGCATTGGCAACCTCGGGGTGGCGCTTTTTCACCAGTGATTCGCAATCGTTTTTCCACTCGCCTTCCAGCAGGTTGTCCAGCGCCATTTTAGGCGTGGCTCTCGGCAGCTCCGGATCCTGGAATACGGCCGCGGTCGCTACATGGCAATCGGGCTTGAGCACCAGATACCAGGCATCGGGCAGTTCGACCGGTTGCAGCCGCTCGCCCACTCCTTCGGCAAAGGCCGCCCGGCCACGGACAAAGACCGGCACATCGGCCCCCAGCTGGACGCCAAGCGCTGCCAGTTCATCTTCACTCAAACCCGCTTGCCAGAGGTGGTTAAGCGCCACCAGCGTGGTTGCTGCATCGGACGAACCGCCGCCAATACCGCCCCCCATGGGAAGCACTTTTTCCAGCCGGATATGGGCACCTTGCGGGCTCGGCAGGGTTGCTTGCAGCAGGCGTGCCGCCCGAATAATCAGATTCTGCTCATCCGGCACCCCGGGAATGGCCGGCGTCAGGGTGAGTGTGTCGCTATTCGGTATCACCTCAAACTCGAGCCAGTCGCTGTGGTTGAGGAAGATAAACAGGGTCTGCAGCTCGTGATAGCCATCGGGGCGACGGCCATTGACGTGTAGAAACAGGTTGAGTTTGGCCGGTGCCGGCCAGCGTGTGGAAGCCATTAACGTGCAAGAGTCCATTGGTTGATCTGAAGCTTGAGGCGGCTGTTCTGGCCGGTCATGGTCAGCTGGTGCGGCAGGCGGTAGCCATCCTGATCCCGATAATCGCCATAGACGATCTGCCACTGGCCGTCGCGCACGCTGGCCAGACTGCTGTCGGGGTTGAGTTCAAACTCCGCCTGACCTGGCAGCCCCTTGATCCACTCTGGCAATCCCGCAACCGGAATATTCCAGCCGGTCAGTTGATAGATGAGCGCTTCGGCATCCTGGCTCTGGTGGCGATTGCCGTCGCTGTCGAGCAGGGTGATCTCCCCCTTGCTGCGGGAGAGCTCCAGAATGCTGGTGCCAATCAGGCTGGTGAGGTTGAGGCGATAATCATCGCCATCCTGCTGCCAGTTGAGGCGGGCACTGCCCTTTTGCTGGGGGGTGATGATGGCCATCTTGCCGGATAGCTGCCAATGGGTCAGCTGCTCGAGACGGGCCCGCTCCTGGTTCCAGTTCACCTGGTCACGCTGGGGCTGGGTGGTGGCACAACCGGCCAGCAACAGCAGGCAGGTGAGGGTAAAAATACGTAGCAGCAAGGGACGGCTCCAGAGAGAGGAATTTGCCACAGTATACGGGGCGGCCGTATTGCTTTTAAAGACTTACCCTTTCTCGTACAATTGGCAGCCTTTGCACCCAGCGTATGAAATGATCGTCGCCCACTCATGAGTTTGCTTGCCCTCGGAATCAACCACAACACCGCCAGTGTCGCCTTGCGGGAACGGGTCGCCTTTGGCCCGGACTGCATCGATCGCGCCTTGCGTGAGCTGGTGAGCCAACCCGGTGTCAGCGAGGCGGTGATCGTCTCCACCTGCAACCGGACCGAACTCTATTGCAATCTGGAGGAGGAGCGGCAGGAGCAAGTGCTGCGCTGGCTGCAACAGTTCCACGGGCTGGACGCGGCCGAACTGGTCACTGCCATCTATCAGCATCACGATGAAGAGGCGGTGCGCCACTTGATGCGGGTGGCGTGCGGGCTCGATTCGCTGGTGCTGGGGGAGCCGCAGATCCTGGGGCAGATCAAGCAATCCTACGCTCATGCCCAGCAGGCGGAGTCGGTGAAGGGGGCGCTGGAGCGGCTGTTCCAGAAATCCTTCTCGGTGGCCAAACGGGTGCGTACCGATACCGAGATTGGCGCCAGTGCCGTGTCGGTGGCGTTTGCCGCCGTCAGCCTGGGTCGGCGGATCTTCTCCGATCTCTCCCAGACCAAGGTATTGCTGGTCGGGGCGGGGGAGACCATCGAACTGGTGGCCCGTCATCTGCGCGAGCAGAACGTCACCAAGATGATGGTGGCCAACCGCACCCTGCAGCGTGCCCAGACCCTGGCGGCCGAATTCGGTGCCCAGGTGATGACGCTCGAAGAGATCCCCGACTATCTGCACGAGGCGGATATTGTCATCAGCTCGACCGCCAGCCCACTGCCCATCATCGGCAAGGGGATGGTGGAGCGCGCGCTGAAGGCCCGCCGCTTCAAACCCATGTTTCTGGTGGATATTGCCGTGCCGCGCGACATCGAAGCCGAAGTCGATGAGCTCTCCGATGCCTATCTCTACACGGTGGATGATTTGCAGGGGATCATCGAGCAGAACCTCGAAACCCGTAAACGGGCTGCCGCACAGGCGGAAGTGATCGTGCAGGAAGAGCGCGACGAGTTTATGGGCTGGTATCGCGGCCAGAGCTCGGTCGACCTCATTCGCGATTACCGCCATCAGTCACAGCAAGTGGCTGATGAAGAGTTGCAACGGGCCCTGCTGGCATTGGCGCAGGGCGAGAGTGCCGAACAGGCGCTCAAGGCGATGGCCCATCGCCTCACCAACAAATTGATCCACGCGCCGACCCAGGCGTTGCGCCAGGCTGCCTCCCAGGGGGATCAGAGCGAGCTCTCCCGCTTGCGGCAGGCGCTGGGGTTGTCACAAGAGCCATAATTTTCGGGCAACCTGCCGGTTGTCCCGTCCTCCATTGAGAATGCAAGAGTTATGAATCCGTCACTGATCAGAAAGCTGGAAGGCCTCATCGAGCGCCACGAAGAAGTACAGGCCATGCTCGGCGAGCCGGATGTGGTCTCGGATCAGGATCGCTACCGCGCCCTGACCCGCGAATATGCCCAGCTGGAAGATATCGTTCACGCCTTCCAGCGTTACCGTCAGGCGCAGGATGATCTGGAGACCACCCAGATGATGCTGGAGGAGGATGATGCCGACCTGCGCGAGATGGCGCAGGAGGAGCTTCCGCTGGCCAAGGCCAATCTGGAGGCGCTGGAGCAGGAGCTGCAACTGATGTTGCTGCCCAAGGATCCCAAGGATGACAACAACTGCTATCTGGAGATCCGCGCCGGTGCCGGTGGCGACGAAGCGGCCATCTTTGCCGGTGACCTGTTCCGCATGTATTCACGGTTTGCCGAGCGTCAGGGCTGGCGCGTCTCCATCGTCAGCTGCAACGATGGTGAATACGGTGGCTACAAGGAGGTGATCGCCAAGATCGACGGCGAGCGCGTCTATGGCCGTCTCAAGTTTGAATCCGGTGGTCACCGGGTACAGCGGGTGCCGGAGACCGAATCTCAGGGCCGGGTGCACACCTCCGCCTGTACCGTCGCCGTGCTGCCGGAAGTGCCGGAAGCCGAGCAGATCGAGATCAACCCTTCCGACTTGAAGATCGATACCTTCCGCGCCTCCGGTGCCGGTGGTCAGCACGTCAACAAGACCGACTCGGCCATTCGCATCACCCACCTGCCGACCGGTCTGGTGGTGGAGTGTCAGGACGAGCGCTCTCAGCACAAGAACCGCGCCAAGGCAATGTCGGTGCTCTCCGCCCGTCTGCAAGCGGCCGAGGATGAGCGCCACCGCGCCGCCGAACAGAGCACCCGCCGCAATCTGGTGGGCTCCGGCGATCGCTCCGAGCGCATCCGTACCTACAACTACCCGCAGGGCCGCCTCTCCGAGCACCGCATCAACCTGACCCTCTACCGTCTCTCCGAAATTTTGGAAGGGGATCTGGACTGCGTCATCACGCCGCTGGTGCAGGAGTATCAGGCCGATCAGCTCGCCTCGCTGGCCGAGAACAACTGATGCAAATGGTGATCCGGCAAGCTCGCATTAAGTGTTGTGCCCATAAGGTGGAGTGGCACTGATGCAGATCCAGCAGGCCCGCGCCCATATCATGACTGTGCTGGCTGAGGGGGAATCCCCCCGCGCCGACGCCGATGTACTGCTCTGTCATCTGCTCGATTGCCGTCGCAGCTATCTGATGACCTGGCCCGAGCGTGAGCTGGATGCCGCCCAGCAGGCCACCTTGCAGAGGTGGCTGGCTCGTCGTCTCAATGGCGAACCCATCGCCCATCTGGTGGGCGAGCGGGAGTTCTGGTCGCTGCCCCTCAAGGTGAGCCCAGCGACTCTGATCCCGCGCCCCGATACCGAGGTGCTGGTCGAGCAGGCGCTGACCAGAATTCCGCAAGGGCCTTGCGCCGTGCTGGATCTCGGCACCGGCACCGGCGCCATCGCGCTGGCGCTCAAGTCCGAGCGGCCCGAGGTCGATGTGTGGGCGGTGGATCGGATGGCGGATGCCGCGGCGCTGGCCCGCGAGAACAGCGCCGCGCTGGGGTTACCCATCGAGGTGCGCGATGGCAGCTGGTTCGAGCCCCTTGGCGAGCCGGATCGCGACAATACGCCACGTTTTGCGGTGATTGTCTCCAATCCCCCCTATATTGATGGCGCCGATCCCCATCTCGAGCAGGGTGATGTACGCTTTGAGCCCCGCTCGGCGCTGGTTGCCGATGACGCCGGGCTGGCCGATATCCGCCACATCGTGGCCCATGCCCCCGCTTATCTGCTGACCGATGGCTGGTTGCTGCTGGAGCATGGCTGGGATCAGGGGAAGGCGGTGCGTCAGTTGCTGCGTGATGGCGGCTACCGCGAGGTAGCCACGGTGCGTGATTACGGGGATAACGACAGGGTGACGCTGGGCCTCTGCCCGCTGCGCTGACGGTTCCTCACTGTTACACGGCGGGTTGCCTGTGCGCCCCCATGCAAGGATTGAATATGGTTTTTGTGCTCAAACACCTGCACCTCACCCTGATTGCCGGGGCCGTGCTGATGTTTATGCTCCGCTTCTACTGGGTACAGACCGCCACTGGCCGAGCCTATAGCGCGCCGGTGATGAAGGTCAGCGGCTGGCTCAACGGTCTGGTGGTGCTCTCCGGCGTATTGCTCTGCATGGTGCTGGATCTCAACCCGCTCAATAACGGAACGCCCTGGCTCAGCGAGAAGCTGATGGCCATTCTGGTGCTGGTATTTCTGGCGGCGATGGCGCTGCGGCTGGCCAAAAGCAATCTGGTGCGCTGGTGCTCCTTTCTGGGGGCGCTCGGCTGGATCTACTTTATTGCCAAGTTGGCAGTGCTCAAACAGACGAGTGTGTTCGGCTAAGGCATGAAGAGAATGTTACACATAGACGAATGGACCGATTTCGAAGCCCACGACATCACCGAGCTGGCGTTGTCAGTCAGCGACGAGATTTATGGCTCGGTCGAGGAGGGGATGCGCGAGTTGAACCTGCTGGACGAGTGGCTGGATGAACAGATCGAAGAGGGCACCTGCGACGAGGTGCGCCAGCAGTTGCTGCAAGGCTTCTACCACAGCCTCGGTTTTCATGGCGACTGGCAGGACTATTTCTCTGCCAACAACTGTGACCTCAATCAGGTGCTGGTGCAGCGCAAGGGGATCCCGGTCAGTCTCGGCATCCTCATCATCCAGCTGGGGCGCAAGCTCGGGCTCGATGTGGAGGGGATCTGCTTCCCCGGCCACTTCCTGGTGAGCTTTGCCGGTGGCGAGGGGGAGGTCTATGTCGACCCCTTTACCGGCGACGAGCTGAGTCTGGCCCGCATCGAGCTGCTACTGCGCGGTGCGCTGGGGGACTTGGCGACCTTGACCCCCGACTACCTGCAGCCCTCCGGCCAGTGGGAGATCATCGAGCGGTTGCTCAACGTCAGCAAGGGGGCCCTGCTGCGGGAAGATCGTATGCCCGAGGCACTACGCTGCAGCGAGCTGTTGTTGCGGATGAAGCCCGGCGATCCGCTGGAGACGCGGGATCGCGGCTTTATCTACGAGCAGCTCGATTGCCCGCGCCAGGCCGCCGACGATTTTGAATATTTTATTGAACAATGCCCGGACGATCCGGTGGCCGATGTGCTGAAAGTGCAGCTGGCCGCGCTGGATCTGAGCCCCAAGCCCCTCCATTAAGGGCGGCTTGAAACTGAAACAGAAGAATATCAAGGCCGCTGCGTCCGGTCGCAACGGAGTAACTAGGCTTCAGGCCCTTTTATTAAGGATGTCTTAGATGGAACAGAAGAATATCAAGATCAACCAGATCGACGTTGCCAACGACAAACCGTTCGTGCTGTTTGGCGGCATGAACGTGCTGGAATCCCGCGACATGGCGATGGCGGTGTGCGAGAAGTACGTGGAAGTGACCAGCAAGCTGGGCATCCCGTTCGTGTTCAAGGCGAGCTGGGACAAGGCCAACCGCTCCTCCATCCACTCCTACCGCGGTCCGGGTCTGGAAGAGGGGATGAAGATTTTCCAGGAGCTGAAAGCGACCTTCGGCATGCCGGTCATCTCCGATCTGCACGAACCCCATCAGGCCAAGCCTGTTGCCGAGGTGGTGGACGTTATCCAGCTGCCCGCTTTCCTGGCGCGCCAGACTGATCTGGTGGAAGCCATGGCCCGCACCGGCAATGTTATCAACATCAAGAAGCCGCAGTTCCTGAGCCCAAGCCAGATGAAGAACATCACCGACAAGTTCGAGGAGTGCGGCAACGACCAGCTGATCCTGTGCGAGCGCGGTGCCAACTTCGGCTACGACAACCTGGTGGTGGACATGCTGGGTCTGGGCGTGATGAAGAAGAGCACCGGTGGCTATCCGGTGATCTTTGACGTGACCCACTCCCTGCAGTGCCGTGATCCGTTGGGGGCGGCCTCCGGTGGTCGTCGCGAGCAGGTGACCGAGCTGGCGCGTGCCGGCATGGCGGTCGGTCTGGCCGGTCTCTTTATCGAATCCCACCCGGATCCGAAAATTGCCCGCTGCGATGGCCCGAGTGCCCTGCCGCTGGAGAAGCTGGAAGGCTTCCTCAAACAGATGAAGGCCATCGATGACCTGATCAAGGGCTTCGAACCTCTCGATACCTCGGCCTGATCCCGACGCTGTCATGCCTGATGAAAATGCCCCGCAATGCGGGGTATTTTTTGATAAGGATGCGGTGACAAGCACGCATAAAAAAACGGCCGATTGGCCGTTTTTTTGTGCCGATACAGCGAGTATCAGCTCTTCACTGCAGGGCGCTGATTACAGGCTCTGGGTGAAAGTACGGGTAACCACGTCACGCTGCTGTTCCGGGGTCAGGGCGTTGAAACGCACTGCGTAGCCAGATACACGGATGGTCAGCTGCGGGTACTTCTCCGGGTTTTCGATAGCATCTTCCAGAGTTTCGCGACGCAGCACGTTGACGTTCAGGTGCTGGCCACCTTCAACAGCAGGTTCAGCCTGAACCGGCAGTTCGCGGTATTCGAACTGACCCAGGTCAGCCAGTTGCACTTCTTGATCGGCAGCGAAAGCATCGCCTTTGACGCAGATGCAGCGAGCTTGTTGCTTCTCTTCGTCCAGCAGCCAGAAAGAGTTCAGCAGAGCGGTGTTGGCGGCCTGGGTGATTTGAATGCCTTTGATCATGGTATGACTCCTCAATGGGAACGCGAATCCAACTGTAAGGAAATTACCCTGATGTATTTAAGCTACCGTCGATGGCGATGACTTAAAGGGCCCTTGCCTTACACCTTTTCTTTGATGGGGTCATATATACCACGGTGGTAATATTACCAAAATTGATCTAGATCAAGAAAATCCGACAAAGCGCCATTTCAATGGGATTAAATTCTTGAGTTGAATCAAAAATAGGTCATTTTTCTGATTTTGTAAGATATCCAAATTATGCATCTTTTATCTCGTTAATCTAGTAATTTAACTACATCTTTTTGGCTTTTTCTGAGGTTAATTGAGGGGTTGGCTACACTCAGCAAAAAAAGCGAGGAGAGTGCCGGGTGTATAATGGGTGGCGAAAGTGGGCATGGCTGGCCCTGTTTTGTTGCTGGGCAAGCAGTGTTGCGGTACGGGCCGAGACGGTGCGAATTGCTGTGGGCGAGTGGCCACCTTATATCAGTGAGGCGCTGCCCAATCAGGGCTTTCTCTGTGAGGTGGTGCGCCAGGCCTTTGCCGAAGAGGGGCTCGATGTCAGCTTTCACTTCTATTCCTGGGCCGAGGCTTACCGACTGACTCTGGAGGGACGCTATGTGGTCACCATGCCCTGGTTTCGCTCCCGCGAGCGGGAGCAGCTTTTCTATCTCTCCGCCTCGCTCGGCCATTTCACCACTCGCCTGATGACGCTGACCGGTACGCCCGCGATCAATCTGGGTGAGCTGAAACACGAGCCGGTCGGAGTGACCCGTGGCTATTTCTATGGCGATGGTTTTGCCGCTCGCCAAGCCGGGCTCACCCTCGAGTGGTCAGATTCCGATGAGGAGAGCATGGGCAAGCTGCTTGACGGGCGGATCCACTATCTGGTGATGGATGAGCAGGTGGCACAGACTCTGTTCCAGCAGGCGCTCGTTCGTCATCCCCAATCGCTGTCACTGACCGGCGCCGCCGACCCCATCTGGTTGCAACCGGGATACCTGCTGATGCGCAAGGCCGATCCCGAGGCGCGCCGTCTGATGCTGCTGTTCAATACCGGCCTGCGCAAGCTGGAGCGCTCGGGGCGCCTCGCCAGGCTCTGGAAAGCGTGAACCACGGTTGCGTCTTGCGGGCTGGCCCCCTATCCTGAGCCCTTCGCCGTATCAAGTGAGGAGGCCGGGGTGCTGACCTGGAGTGATGTGATTGGCTCTGAGAAAGAGCAGGACTATTTCAAGAGTACGCTGGCAACCGTCAGAGCCGAGCGGGAAGCGGGCAAGGTGATCTACCCGCCAGCCACCGATGTGTTCAATGCCTTCAAGCTGACCGAGCTGGATCAGGTCAAGGTGGTGATCCTGGGGCAGGATCCCTACCACGGCCCCAATCAGGCGCACGGGCTCTGCTTCTCCGTTCTGCCCGGCGTGCGTACGCCTCCCTCACTGGTCAACATCTATAAAGAGATGCAGCGTGACCTGCCAGGTTTCGTCACACCCAATCACGGCTTTCTCGAATCCTGGGCCAAACAGGGGGTCCTGCTGCTCAACACTGTGCTGACGGTGCAAGCCGGTCAGGCCCATTCCCACGCCCATCTGGGATGGGAGACCTTTACCGATCGGGTCATCGAGCAGATCAATGCCAGCTGTCAGGGCGTGGTGTTTCTGCTGTGGGGCGCCCACGCCCAGAAGAAGGGGCGTTTCATCGATCGCCAGCGCCATTATGTGCTGACCGCGCCGCACCCGAGCCCTCTCTCTGCCCACCGCGGTTTCATCGGTTGCGGTCACTTTAGCGAGACCAATCGCTTGCTGGAACAACAGGGCAAGAGTCCGATAGAGTGGAAATCTGTCTGCATTCCACTTGATTGAGTGCAAAGTTCGGGCGACAAATGACCGTATACTCAGGGATATAAGATTTATTCAGAGCCAAGGAGTGCCCATGTTATCCAGTCTGCACAAGGACCATCTCAACATCGCCCGACTTTTGGAGCTGCTCAAGCACAAGCTGGCAGCCATCCGTGCCGAAGAGCCCATCAGCTATTTTCTGGTGCGCGATGTCATCGACTACCTGCGGGAGGTCTCTGACAAGTACCACCATCCCAAGGAAGACCTCATCTATGACTACTACCTGAAATATCGGGTGGTGGAGGGTGAGGTCGCCAACCGCCTGCAGGAGGAGCACGTCAAGCTGCTGGAGGCCGGGGCCGATCTCAAGGAGATGGTGGAGATGATCCTGATGGATGCGGTGATCCCCCTCGATCAGTTCACTACCAAGCTGGAGCGCTTCGTGGAGCTGCAAGAGGCACACATGAACTATGAAGAGGGGGTGATCTTCCCCCATCTGCGTGACTCCCTGACCGAGGATGACTGGCGTCATCTGGAGCAAAACTGGCAGAACCGCGCCATTGGCGACCCCCTGTTCGGGGCTGAGGTGAGCCAGCACTTCCAGGCACTGGCCAAACGCCTCTCTTTGCCGCTCACGACCGGCTAAGACTAGCCCGTACCCGCAGCGTGGCAGGTATTGTATGAGTGCAACTTGAGTGAAAACAGAAAGGCCTCCATCCGGAGGCCTTTTGCATTATGGATGTTGCCATCCATTGCGCAGCCCAAGGATACACAACTGCTGGCAGTCACTCTCTTCAGAGAAGTTACTTATCGACTATCTGGCGTGACTGAGCAGGGTGGATGGGCAGGTGTGCAGGTATTGGTGGGGCGTCAGGCCGAACTCCTGTTTGAAGCGGGCGGCAAAGCGGCTGGGGGAGTCATAACCGCAGGCGAGGGCAACCTCCAGCGGGGTCAAGCCCTGTTGCAACAGGTTGAGGGCGTGGCTCATGCGCACCTGAGCCAGCAACTGGCGAAAGCTGCGACCTTCGGCGGCCAGCTTGCGCACCATGGAGGCGCGGCTCATGGAGAAGTGGGGGGCCACTGCCTCCAGGGTGTGGTCGATGCCGGGTTCCACCGCCAGGTAGCGTGCCAGCCGCTCTGCGAGGGTCATGGTGCTGGCGGGAAAGAGTAACCCGAGGGCGTTGGCGGCCCGCAGCTCGGCATAGAAGCCGCGCAGCAGTTCGGCCTGTGTTGCTTCGCTCAGTCCCCGTTCGGCCATGGTGCTGATGAGTTCAAAGCAGAAGGCGAGCCCGGGGGTGACCTTGACGGCGTGTTCCTCCAGATCGGCGTGGGAAGGGGCTGACTCGGCCAGCCACTCCGGCGGTGGTGGGGTCAGCAGCGTGATGGCGTGGGAGCGAAACTTGCCCTGATCAGGTTGATTGACGAAGGTGAGCTGGTGGCCTGCCGGGATCAGCAGCCACCGCTCCCTGTCAAACGACAGACGCTGCTCGCGCCACCATAGTTGCTTGCTCCCCTGGGTGACCCAGATGAGGGTCGGGGCATAGATGAGCACCCGGTGCAGGGGCTGCTGGCGGATCCCGAGATAGTGGCTCTGTTGCAGCAGGGGAGTGCTCATCCGGTTGGCTCCTAGGGGGTGACGAAGGTGGCGGTCAGGGTGGCCTTGCCGAGCGCCATGCTGTTGAGCATGTAGCCTACCATAGCGGGCGGGGTATCGGCCTTCACCTCGAGATCATGGGGCAGGGCCCAGGCGGTGAACTGATAGCGGTGCATGCCGTGACCTGCGGGCGGGCAGGGGCCGCCGTAACCCTGGCTGCCAAAGTCGGTGCGGATTTCCAATCCCTGCTTGAGCTTGCCTGAGGCATTGCTGGCCAGCTCGCTCTGGGTGGCAGGCAGGTTCACCACCAGCCAGTGCCACCAACCGCTGCCGGTGGGGGCATCTGGGTCATAGGCGGTGATGGCAACACTCTTGGTGCCTGCCGGCAGATCCTGCCAGCTCAGTTGGGGCGAGTGGTTGTCGCCGCTGCAGCCAAAGCCGTTGAAGCTGAACTGTTTGTCCATCAACTGGCCTTCGTGAATGTCCGTGCTCTTCAGGGTCATGGCAAAGGCCGGCATGGCCGTCAGGCAGAGCAGTGGCAACAGGGCACTCTGTTTGAGCAATTTCATCGGGTGACTCCTCGTGTGGTAACGGGTTCACTTTAACGAGGGCAGGGTAGAATGTTATTGCAGAACGGCTCAATGTGAGGTCGATTGTTGAGTTAATTGAGCCTTTTGGTGGTTTTATTGCAAGAAGGTAAACGGCAGCCATAAAAAAACCGGCATCAGGGATGCCGGTTTTTTGTTTGACGATGAGAGGTGCGGCTTAGCGCAGGATCATCTCGTCACGGCCCGGGCCGACGGAAACCATCGGAACCGGTACGCCGAGCAGCTCTTCGATACGCAGCACGTACTGCTGGGCCGCTTTGGGCAGCTCTTCGAAGGTGCGGCAGCCGGTGATGTCTTCGCTCCAGCTTTCCATCTGCTCGTAAACCGGCTTCAGGGCAGCGGTTTGCGGCCAAATCGGGTTCTCGGTGTGGGCACCTTCGTAGGCCACGCAGATCTTCAGATCCGGCAGACCGGTCAGGCAGTCCAGCTTGGTCAGTGCCACTTCGGTGGCGGCTTGCAGCTCGACACCGTTCTTGGTGGCGACGGCGTCGAAGTAACCGACATCACGGGGACGGCCGGTGGTGGCACCGAACTCGTTGGTGATCTTGCGGAACTCGTCCTGGTTCTCCATGGCGGTCAGCAGGGTGCCGGTACCGACAGAGGAGCTGAATGCCTTGGCCACAGCGATGACGCGCTCCGGGCGCAGACCCGGCAGACCGCCACCGATACCGGCGTAGGCGCCAGATACGTGGGAGGAGGTCACCCAGGGGTATTCGCCGTAGATCAGGTCACGGCCAGCGCCCAACTGCGCTTCGAACAGCAGGGTCTTGCCTTCTGCCTGCAGCGCTTTGAGCGGCATGCTGACGTTGCACACTGCGTCGATCCAGGGGGCAGAGACTTCCAGCAGCCAGTCAGCCATCTCCTGGGCAGTCTGGGTGAATTCGAAAGAGGGGTAGATAGCCTTCATCTGCGGCAGTTTCCAGTCCAGCATGAACTGGATGCGCTCGACCAGCACGTCCGGCTGTTTCAGCCAGCCAACCAGGATCGCTTTTTTCATCACGCGATCGCCGTAGGCAGGGGCGATGCCCTGACGGGTGGAGCCATAGGCGCCGTCACCCAGACGTTGCTCTTCCAGGGTATCTTCCAGTGCGTGCAGCGGCAGGCAGAGGGTTGCGCGGTCAGAGATGGCCAGCTTCGGAGTCACGCCGGAGGCTTTGACTTCGTCGAGCTCGACGGTCAGTTTCTCGGGGCTGATCACCATGCCCGGGCCGAGGACAACCAGGCAATCTGGGTTGAATACGCCACTCGGAACCTGGTGCAGCTTGAAGGTGCCAAGGTCGTTGACCACGGTGTGGCCAGCGTTGTTGCCGCCCTGGAAGCGAATGCTGGCGCCAGCTTGACCTGCCAGATAATCCACGATGCGGCCTTTGCCTTCATCACCCCAGTTAGCACCTACGACTACGATAGACGACATGACTCTTTCTCCTAAGACGTTAGGCGTCCATCCTAGGAGCCTGATGCGGATTAGAAAAATTAATTATCTTTATAATTCCGATAAGAGAACCATATAATTATGGCCAATTAAGCGGCAAACCGTCCGATTTTGCCTGGCAAGCCCCGCATCTCGCGGGTTGAGGGACTCTTATGCTGGATATTCACTGGCTGCAAACCTTTGTCACCCTGGCCCGATTGCAACATTTTGGCCAGACCGCCACCGAGCTGCACATGACCCAGCCCAATGTCAGCCTGCATATCAAGCGGTTGGAGCAGGCGACCCGGGTGCGGCTGATCGAGCGCAGCCCGTTTCGCCTGACTCAGGCAGGAGAGCGGCTGCTGCAAAGTGCCGAGCGCACCATTGCCGAGTTGCAGCTCTGCCAGTCCGATCTCAATGCCCTCAACCAGCTCAGTCAGGGGACGCTGGCCATCGCCGCCAGCGACATCATCTCCCGCCTGCTGCTGATCCAGCCGTTCCAGCGCTTCAAGCGGGAGTTCCCTGGCATCGACCTTACTTTGTTCAACACCACTTCGGATCAGGCGGCCGAGCTGGTCAAGGCGGGCAAGGCGGATCTGGGTTTTGTCATGGCGCAAAAGCGCAGCGAGCCGCTCTTCTATACCGAGCTGCAACAGGTAACCTGGTGCGCGCTGGGCCACGGCCTTGCCCGCTGGCAGGCACGGGCGGTGGCGGGGGAGAGCGACCCCCTCGACGAGCCGACCCTGATCCTGCTCGGTCACGACACTCGCACCCGGGCGCTGATCGACCCGTCCCTGCCGCTGCTGGCGCTCCCCCCTTGCCGCATCATGGAGGTGGGCAGCGTGGACGCCCAGCTCGATTGGGCCGAGGCGGGCTTTGGTGTCGCCATCGTGCCGGACTTCTCCCTGCATCCGCGCCTCAACCTCACCGCGCCGGTCACCAGCCTCGGCGACTTTCCCGGTACCAGTCTGGGCTACGTGGTGCGCCAGAATCAGGTGTTGTCGCGGGCCATCAAGCAGTTGCTGCACTGGGTGGAGGAGGAGATCCAGAAGCCCAACCCCTATCTGACCCGGGTGATGGAGCCGTAGCGATACGGCAAGGTGAGCAGGACTATCGGGGTGACTGTGCCGCCATCAATTGCGTCACTATCGAACGCGCGTAAACAATCAGGGCAGCCGAGGCTGCCCTGATGCATTTGTGGGAGCTGACCACTCAGGGTTGCAGCTGTGTGGCTGCGCTGGTGGCAGGGGCGGGAGGCGTGTCGGTTTTATCCTGCTGCGGGGTTTCGCCAGTCACCGCGCTGCTGGCAGGCTGGATTGCCTGCTCTTGCGGCGCAGTTGCCGCAGAGGCGCTTTGCGGCAACTGAGTCGAAACGGCAGCTGATGGTGATGGAACCGTTGACGCTGCGGCAGAGGGAGCAACTATTTCCCCCTCTGTGGTCGGCGTAGCAGTGAGCTCGGGGGTGACCTCAAGTGCCTCTTCGGGCAAGGGATTAACCTCTGTGGCTTCTGTTGCCACTGCGGCACTGCTGGTGGCGGTCGCGTCAGGGGGCGTAGTCGCCCCGCTGGTGGCACTCACCGGCTCTGTCGTGGGCGCCGCCTCCGAGGCCGATGGTGCTGGTGTTAACGGCTCCGGCGTCAGCTGTTCCGCGGTTAACTGCTCGGGGGTCAGTGGCAAGGGGGCTGGCGGTCGATCCGACATCCCCGCATGGAGGGGCAGCTCGGTTTGCGCCTGCAACTGCTCGGGCGTCACCTTGCTCAGGGCAGGATGCAGCCGACTGAACTGTTTGACCCGGGCCAGCAGGGTATCGCGCACGGTACGGACGATGGGGTCCGGCAGGCTGGCCAGCGCCACCAGTTCGGCACTCATCCCGATGTTGTTGATGGCGGTGGTCTGTCCCGGATAGAGGTTGGCGGCGATGCGGCTGCGCTGGTAGTAGGGGTGTTGTTTGAGCAGCGTGTCTATCTGCTCCCCTTCGATGGGAATGAGGCGCACCTTGCAGCGGCTGATCAGATCGCCGACCGCCAGACTGGGGTGACCGGCAACCACAAAAGCGGCATCCAGCGAGCCATCGCACAGCCCTTCCAGCGGTTCGCTCTCCGACTTGAGCTGATAGGCAGCAAACTGCCCGGGTTGCCATCCCATGGCTGCCATCAGGGCCTGGCTGGTGATCTGCTCACCGGCGCCCTTGTTGCCGGGATAGACCCGCTTCCCTTCGATATCTGCCAGGGTGGTGATGCCGCTATTGGGTGCGGCCAGCAGGGTCAACGACTCCTGATAGAGGCGAAACAGGCTGCGCAGCTCATTGTTGGCCCCCTGCCCGCTGAAGGGGCCGGTGCCGTGCAGGGCGTGGTGCAACACATCGGATTGAACCAGCGCCAGCTGTACGTCCCCCTTGTCGAGTGCCTTGAGGTTGGCCATCGAGCCACGGGTGCTCTGCACGGTGCAGCTGTCCCCATGCAGGGCATGGCCGGCATTGAGCACCCGGCAGATGGCGCCACCGGTCGGGTAGTAGACCCCGTTGAGCGGGCCCGTTCCGATAGTCAGCGCCTGGCTGCCAAAGGGGAGCAGCGCAGAGAGTGCACAGAGGGGAAGCAGAAGGTGATGCAAGATCCGTAGAGACATAATTGACCGTTACTGAGTTGACCGCTGGCTGATGACACAGTGAAAAAGGGATGGGGCTTGCCCATCCCGTTGCTGGCTGATCAGGGCTTACCATGGTTGAGGATTGCCCGCTCCATCCGCGCTAGCGCGTCGGTCAGTAGTGCCCTGGTGCAGCCGAAGTTGAGCCGCACGAACTGGCCGTCGCCAAACTGGGCGCCGGGGGAGAGACCAACGCCAGCCTGCTCGAAGAAGGCAATGGGATCGGCAAGGCCAAGTGCGCTCACATCGATCCAGGCCAGATACGTCGCCTGATGACTGGCCAGCTTGACGCCGGGCCAGCGGGCCACCGCCTGCTGGATCAGGGCCAGATTGGCCGCCAGATAGTCGAGTTGCTCGCTCAGCCACTGTTCGCCACCCTCATAGGCCGCTTCGGCGGCGATAAAGCCCAGCAGGTTGACGTCGGCGCTGATGCCGCGCATCGCCTGTTGCAGCCTGAAGCGCAGACGGGCGTTGGGGATAATGGCGAAGGAGCAACAGAGACCAGCGATATTGAAGGTCTTGCTCGGGGCCATCATCACCGCGCAGCGCTCGGCTGCTTGTGCACTGATGGCGCCGTAGGGAATGTGACGGGCGTTTTTATCCAGCAGCAGATCGCAGTGGATTTCATCGGAGCAGATCACCAGATTGTGGCGCGCGGCGATGGCATCGATGGCCAGCAGCTCGTCACGGGTGAAGATGGTGCCGCCCGGGTTGTGGGGGTTGCAGAGCAGCAGCAGATCTGCGGCGGGAGCCTGACGCTCCAGCTCTGCCAGATCCAGCACCCAACGACCGGCTTCTTCAACCATCGGCACGGTGAGCAGGGGACGATCATTGAAGCCCGGCGCCTGCAGGAAGGGGTAGTAGACCGGCTTGGGGGTGATGATACCGCGGCCATGCTGGCTCCATGCCTTGCAGGCAAGGTTGAGCCCCGGCACCACGCCGGGCAGGAATACCAGCCATTCGGGCTCGATCGCCCAGCCATAGCGGGTCGCCATCCGTTCGATAATGAGTTCGATCAGGCGCGGCGAGGGGCGTGAATAGCCGAAAATGCCGTGGGCGACCCGTTTGGTCAACGCCTCGATCACGGACGGGGGGGAGACAAAGTCGGTATCGGCAACCCACATGGGCAGCACATCCTGACCCTTGTACTTGTCCCATTTCAGGCTCATGGTGCCACTGCGGTCTACTTCCTGATCAAAATCAAACATGCGAACTCCTTGTGCTGGCAGGATGGGCTTTCACTCTACGGGGTCGCGGCCTCCCTCGCAAGGCGCACACCTGCTTATGCCATCCTTGAGCCCGCTCTTGATAGTGACATAAGATAGGCGCCGAATTTTCATACGGCTGCCGCCCGTTAGCCCGTATTGTCCCTCCAATCAGTGGTAACCCTATGAGCTTGTCGATAGCGGCGGTCAAACGCCCGGATCCCGTCTCTCTTTCATTTCTTGCCGTGACCTTTATGACCGGCGTCGCGGTGGCACTGCAGGTGCCTACCTTAAGTCTGTTTCTGGCCGAAGAGGTACAGGTGCGCCCCTTTCTGGTCGGGCTCTTCTATACCATCAATGCGGTGGTGGGCATTCTGGTCAGCCAGTGGCTGGGCCATCGCTCCGACAACAAGGGGGAGCGCAAGCGACTGATCCTGCGCTGCTGCTTTGCCGGGGTGGCGCTCTCCTTGTTGTTTGCCTGGAACCGCAACTACTGGCTGTTGGCGAGTCTGGGGGTCATGCTGGCGGCGCTGGCGGCCACGGCCAGCCCCCAGCTGTTTGCGCTGGCGCGGGAGTATTCGGACAGCCGCAACAAGCGGGCGGACATGTTCAGCTCGGTGATGCGGGCCCAGTTTTCGCTGGCCTGGGTCATAGGCCCGCCCATCGCCTTCGCGCTGGCCATCGGCTACGGCTTCGAGCTGATGTACTTGGCCTCGGCACTGGCCTACCTGCTCTGCGCCCTGGTGGTGTGGCGCTGGCTGCCCTCGCTGCCTTTGCCCAAGATGGCTGAAGAGACAGAGCGGGTCAGCAGCTGGCGGGATCCGGCGGTGCGGGCGCTCTTTATCGCCTCCACCCTGATGTGGACCTGTAACAGCATGTACCTCATCAATATGCCGCTCTATATCACCCGAGAGCTCGGGATGGATGAGAAGCTTGCCGGTATCCTGATGGGCACGGCGGCGGCGCTGGAGATCCCCTTCATGCTGCTGGCGGGTTATTACACGGCCCGTTTTGGCAAGCGCCCCATGATGCTGCTGGCGGTGCTGGCTGGCGCGGCCTTTTACACAGGTCTGGTGACCCTCACCGACCAATACGCCCTGATCGCTTTGCAGCTGTTCAACGCCATCTTCATCGGTATCGTGGCGGGGATCGGCATGTCTTACTTTCAGGATCTGATGCCGGGGCGAGCCGGGGTGGCGACTACCCTGTTTGCCAACAGCATCCGCACCGGTTCCATCATGGCAGGGGCCATCGCCGGTGTGGTGGCGGAGGTGTGGAGTTTCCACGGGGTCTTTATGGTGGCGTTGGGATTGGCACTGGTGGCACTGGCCGCCAGCTGGCGGGTGCCCAACGTCTGACGGGGTGATGTGGCTGTTATTTACCGTGTTGGGGCTGGGGCTGGGTGTGCGGGAGCGGCGATGATTCGCCCTGATACTCGTTGCGCAGGCAGCGCAGCAGCAGCTCGGTCGCTGGGCCGAGAGATTCGGGGGAGAGGGTCAGCAGGTAGGTGTAGAGGTGGCGCTCGTTGCCGCTATCCAGATCCAGCTGTATGAGCGACCCTTCCGCCAGCTCTCGCTCAACCAGATGGCGCGGCAGCCAGGCATAGCCGAGGCCAAGGCGCAGCATGGCGAGCACTTCGTGGTAGTGGGTCGCCTTCCAGCCGGTGTCATCCGCATCGTTCCAGTCCACCGAGCGGTGAATGGGGGGATGAAGGCTGATCTGGTTGTGGCCGGTCAGCACATCGCTGCGGATGGGCCCCTCCTCTTGCGCCAGCGGATGGCTGGCGGCGCAGAGGGGCAGCAGGCACACCTCGTCCAGCAACAGGCCGGTGCGATCGCCGGGCAGGTGCTCGGAGAGCATCAGATCCCCCGGTTGCAGGGCGTTGAAGTGGCAGTGAATGCGTTCGTGCAGGTTGACCCGGCAACCCCGGCTGCGGGGATAGAAGCTGGCCAGCGCCCGATAGAGGCGATCCCTTGGCTGCAGCGCCGAGACATAGAGGTTGATCTGCGGCTCCCATTGTCGCTCCAGGTTGTTGGCCAGATTCTCCAGCTCCTCCACCTGCTGGCTCAACTGACGGGCCCGCTTGAGGAAGATCTCGCCCGCCGGCGTCAGCACCGCCTTGCGGCCGCGCACCTCCAGCAAGGGCACCCCCAGACTCTGCTGCAACTTTGCAACCGCATGATTGAGGGAGGACTGGCTCTTGTTCAGCGCCTCGGCCGCCTGGGCGTAGCCGCCGCAGTCGACCACCGCCTGAAAGATCCGCCATTGCTCAAACGTGCTCTTGGGACGAAACATAGTTCAACCTGATTGGAGATAGGATGGTCAGTGGTTCGAACAGGGAGCCTGTGCCCCCTATTCAATTTAACCCCTGCCGCACAACACTCTGGGTATTTTATTGATTTATTTGGGCTGGGCCACGCAACTTGTTTATTTTGGCTGAGCCACGAAGGTCTGGCCGGTTTTGCCACGGCTGTCCGACCCCATCAGGTAGAGGTAGAGCGGCATCAGGTCGGCCGGAGTCTTGAGGTTCATGGGATCTTCCGCCGGGAAGGCGCTGGCGCGCATCTTGGTACGGGTACCGCCCGGGTTTAGGGTATTGACCCGCACACCTGTGTTCTCAAGCTCGTCGGCCAGCACTTCCATCATCCCCTCGATGGCAAATTTGGAGATGGCATAGGTGCCCCAGTAGGCGCGCCCCTTGCGTCCCACGCTGGAGGAGGTGTAGACGATGGATGCATCGCCCTGCGTCTTGGCGGTCTGGCGCAGCAGCGGCAGTAGCGCCTGGGTCAGCAGGAATTCCGATTTGACGTTGACCTGCATCACCTCATCCCACTCCTTCTCCTGAATATGTTCAAACGGAGAGAGGGTGCCGAGCAGACCGGCATTGAACAGCACGCCATCGAGGCGGCCAAACTGCTGGGCGAAGGTTTCGGCCATGCCGCGGTAGTGGGCGGCGGTGGCCCCTTTCAGATCCACCGGCACGATGGCGGGCAGCGGATAACCGGCCGCTTCAATCTGGTCATACACGGCTTCGAGTTTGGCGCTGGTGCGGCCGAGCAGGATCACGGTTGCACCGTGAGCGGCGTAGGTGAGGGCGGCTTCGCGGCCGATCCCGTCGCCAGCACCTGTGACCAGAATGACTTTATCCTTGAGCAGATCGCGGGGTGCCTGATAATCGAGCATGACAACTCCTGTTAACAAATTCCGGCCATAAGTGCATGGCAATCGGCGCCAAGTGTACTGATCCGCGCGCCTGTTTGACCAGCCAGCGGCAAGAAAAATGTGAAGAAAATAGAGAGGTTGTGATGCTCGGGTTGGTTTTTCCGGACACTGGCTGCGATTTTTTGCGCGCATTCGCCAAACTCCCTAGAATGTGACGAAAACCGATCCATTCTGGAGTCCATCGTGACATTTCTGACCGAATATGGCCTGTTTCTGGCCAAGACAGTGACCTTCCTGCTGGCCATCGGCGCCATCATCCTGATGATCGTCAGCACTCGCCAGCCGAAAGCGCGCAAGGGTGAGCTGGTGGTGACCGATCTCTCGAGCGAGCTGGAGCAGGGGCAGTTTGCGCTCAAGAGCGCGCTCGCCAGCAAGACCGAGCGCAAGGTGCTGGAAAAGCTGCAGAAAGAGGAGCAGAAAAAGCGCGCCAAGGCCGGTGATGAGCGCAGTCGCCTGTTCGTACTCGATTTCAACGGCAGCATGGATGCCAAAGAGGTGGCCTCCCTGCGCGAGGAGGTGAGCGCGGTGATTGGCGTGGCCCAGCCCGGCGACGAGGTGCTGCTGCGGCTCGAATCCGGTGGCGGCGTGGTGCATGGCTACGGGTTGGCCGCTTCCCAGCTGCAGCGGTTGCGCGATCGTGACATCAAGCTCACCGTGGCTATCGACAAGGTGGCGGCGAGCGGTGGCTACATGATGGCCTGTGTGGCGGACAAGATCCTGGCTGCCCCCTTTGCCATCGTCGGATCCATCGGGGTGATCGCCCAGCTGCCGAACTTCAACAAGTTGTTGAAAAAGCACGATATCGAATTCGAGATGCACACCGCCGGTCAGTACAAGCGCACCATCACCATGTTCGGCGAGAACGACGATCTGGGGCGCGAGAAGTTTCGCGAGGAGCTGGCGGCGATCCACGAGCGCTTCAAGGCCTTTGTGGCCGAACACCGCCCGCAACTCGATATCGATCAGGTCACGACCGGCGAGCACTGGCTGGCGAGTCAGGCCAAGGGGCTGGGATTGGTGGATACCCTCTGCACCAGTGATGACTATCTGCTGGCGCAGGCCAGCCACCACAAGGTGATCGGCATCAGCTATCGCAAGCCTAAAAGTCTGACCCAGAAGCTGGGGCAGCAGGGTGCGCAGGCGCTCGAAGCGGGATTAGGGCAGCTGTGGCAGCAGAGCCCCTGGCGCTAAGCCTGGCCCTCTGGCGTTAGCCAGAGGGGAAATCCCGCGATAAAAAGGCCAGTCGACGCCCATCGGCTGGCCTTTTTGCATCCGGTTGCACCTTGTCGGTGAGCGAGGGTTGTTTCTATTGAGGCCCTCTGTTACAACTGAATGCTTTCCCCGTTTATGACAGGATCTTGTGGTAAGAGCTGCGGGGCATGGAGCATAGCGATGTCATGGAGCACCTTCAGGCAATTTACCCCGCTGGTCTGGATCGTCATTCTGGGCACCTTTATGGTGCGTACCAGCTACTACATGGTGTGGCCCTTCCTCTCCATTCTGCTCTATCGGGAGTATGACCTTTCGGCCACCTTCATTGGCCTGTTGCTGGGTGGCTCAATGGCCCTCTCTACCCTGGTCAGTTTTTACGGCGGCTGGCTCTCTGATCGCTTCGGGCGGCGCAGCATACTGCTGGCCGGTTGTCTGGTGGCGATGCTCTGTTTCGGCCTGCTCGGCTTCTCCCATGCGGTGTTCTGGCTTGGGGTCGGGGTGATGGGCAGCGGCCTCTCGTCGGGGCTCATCGATGCCCCCGGCAAGGCGCTGATGGCCGACAGTCTGGCCTCGGCCAAGGCGCGGGAGTTGGCATTGCACCTGCGCTATTTTCTGCTCAACCTGGGGGCGGCGTTGGGGCCGCTGCTCGGGGTGACCCTCGGGATTAACGCCCAGCAGGAGACCTTCCTGTTTCTGGTGGTGAGCTATTTGCTGCTGGCGCTGGCCTTTGGCTGGGGATTTCGCCGGGCTGGCAGCACAGGCAAGCCGGGTGCTGCTGGCCCCGGACTGCGGGATGCCATCAAGGTGTTGCTGGCGGATCGCGCCTTCCTGCTGCTGGTGATGGCCAATCTCCTGATGGTGCTGGTCTACTCCCAGTTTCACTCGCCGCTGGTGCAGTACCTGACCCGGGCCGGGATGCCGCAGGTGGCCGAGCTGGTTGCCCTGCTGGTGGCGACCAATGCACTGACCGTGGTGCTGCTGCAGTTTCCGCTGCTGCGGTTGTTGTCACGCTGGCCGGTGCGGGTGCGGCTTCATATCGGCATGGCGCTCTTTCTGGCGGCCCAGCTGCTCTTCGCGCTGGGGGACCCGATGGTGCGCAGCCACTGGTTTGGCGCCGTGCTGTTGCTCAGCATCGGCGAGACCATCCTGTTCCCCCTGCTCAACGTGCTGATCGACCAGATGGCCCCCACCCACCTCAAGGGGAGCTACTTTGGTGCCAGCGCACTGGCTGGGTTGGGAGGGGCTGCCGGCGCCCTGCTGGGAGGCTGGATCCTCGAGCAGTGGAGCGGGCAGTTGCTCTATGTGCTGATGGCGCTGCTTTGTGTGGCGATTTTTGCGCTTTATGAAGCTGGCGCCCGACATCATGGTCGGCGAAGTGCCCGGCAGGAGTCGGTGATAGGCTAACCGGGCTGACTTCGCCGCTGGCCAGCCCCTTATGGTTCAGAAGGTCAGCACCTTGTCGGCCGCCAGGGTCCATTGGGCCAGCATCGGCAGGGTGCCGACCTCAATGCCCTCGATCAGCGGCAGGGCGGTGATGCCACGGGCATCGGTGCAGGTCTTGCACAGGCGAATGGTGACGCCTTGTGCCAGCAGGATCTCCAGCATCTGGCGCAGGTTGTACCCTTCGGCCGGTGCCTGACCGGCCAGTGCTGCACTCACCGCATCGGACATCAGGAACAACTTGAGGCTGGCACCACCCTGTTCGTTGAGGGCGATAGCGAGACGCAGGGCGTTGAACAGGGATTCGCTGCCGTAGGGGGCACCGTTGGCAATGACCACAATTTGTTGATTCATAACAGACTCCCGATTGGAAAGAGCGCCATTGTAGAACCAACAGGGTGCCAATTGCGTGATGTTGCACAACTTCTGTCGCACCTTTTTCCCGCTTGCTTGACCCTGCTGCCGATCGAGGTTTTTATGGTCAGCTCGCAAACAAGAGCGGATGAATCGAGATGTGGAAAGTATTGGGAGCTGGCTTGCTGCTATTGGCGGGTCAGGCCTTTGGCAGTGAGGCGGTCGGTTGCAAGGCTCGTCTGCAGGCCGTCAACGACCAGCTGGTGTTTGCCAAAGCACACAACAATGCCGGGCAGATTGCCGGGCTCGAACAGGCAGCGCGCAATATCAAGGCCAACTGTACTGATGAAGGTCTGCTCAAGGAGCAGAAAGAGCGGGTTAACAAACTGCGTGGCGAGGTGGATGAGCGTCTGCTTGAACTGCAGGAGGCGAGAGTCAGTGGCAAACCTGAGAAGATTGCCAAGCGGCAGGCCAGGCTGGAGGAGTCCCAGACCCGGATGCTGGAGGCCCAGCGTGAGCTGGACAAACTGATCAGGCTGGTCGGCAAGTGATGGCCAGCCGCTGCACGCATGTCTAGTCCTGAAATAGGTTTACACATTTTCAACTAGCATTTTTCTACTCAGAATCCCCTATGTACCGCATCGGGGGTTCTGTATTTCAACGCATGATGCGGCCGCTCCGCGTTGTAAATATCCACCGCTTCACGCACCATTTCCCGCGCTTGCGCCAAATCCTGCGGGCTTTGCAACAATAACTCTCCTTTCAAAATCCCGTTCACCCGCTCCGCCAACGCATTCTGGTAACAGTCATACCCATCCGTCATCGAGCATTTCACCCC